>JBFGJV010000257.1:0-3952 GCA_041577015.1 Myxococcota bacterium | reverse complement strand
GGTCGCGAGCTCGGCGTCCGCTACGTGCTGGAGGGAAGCGTGCGCCGGGCGGGTGACCGCGTGCGCATCACCGCCCAGCTCATCGACGCGACCACCGGGGGCCACCTCTGGAGCGAGCGCTACGACCGCGAGCTCTCCGACATCTTCGCGCTCCAGGCGGAGATGGCCGAGGAGATCCTCGGCGCCGCGGGCGTCGAGATCAAGGCGGCCGATGCCCGCCATCTCGCTCGCAAGCCGATCGGGAGCCTGACGGCCGTCGATGCGGTGTGGAAGGGGGTGCATCAGCTCGACCTCCTGACGCGGAAGGGCAACGACGAGGCGATCCGTCTGTTCGAGCGCGCCATCGAGCTCGACCCAAGCTTCGCGACCGCCCACGCCCTGCTCGGGCAGGCATACATGATGCAGCTCCTGCTGGGGTGGAGCTCCGACGCAGGCCTGGCCGATCGGGCGGAGGAGCTCGGCCGACGCGCCATCGAGCTGGATCCCGAAGAGGCCTTCGGTCACGAAACCCTTGCCTACGTGAACCTCTTCCGGGGCGACTCGGCGGAAGCGGTCGCCGCTCTGGATCGGGCGATCGAGAGCGCGCCCAGCTTCGAGTTTGCTCACGCGGCCCGCGGGATTGCCCTCCTCCAGCAAGGGCGGCTCGTCGAGGCGACACGCTCGATCCGAACGGCGCTTCGTCTCAACCCGCGCGAACCCGCGCTGCTGGGCGCCCTGGCGTTCGTGAACTACGCCGCCGGGCGAAGCAGGGAGGCCGTGGAGATGTGGGAGCGGGTCCGCGGGGCCCACCCCGATCACCTTCCCGTGCGGGTCGTCCTTGCGGCGCACTACGAGCAGGAGGGCCAGCACGAGAAGGCCTCGGCCGTGGTCGAGGAGATCCTGCGGGTGAGAGCGGACTTCACGGTCCGGGAAGCGATCGTTCTGCTGGCGGGACTCGAGCGCTCCATCATGGGCTCGGAGGATTTCGCGGACGCCCTGCGCAGGGCCGGGCTCCCTCGAGGCGAAGCCCACCCCTTTCCGGCCCCGGAGAGGGGCCCAGGGCGGTAGAATCCGACCGGGGCGAGCCGATCGGGTCTCATGAGCTCCTTCGAGATCGACGACGGGTTCACCGAAGGCTCCGACATCCGGGGGCTCCTGGACCGGAAGGCGCTGCTGGAGGCGCTGGCGTAGCGTGCGCCGCCTGGCACCGCTCGACCGGGCGTGGGTCGGGATCCTGGTGCCGCTCTGGGTCGTCTGCTTCACCCTCGGCGTGAGGACGCAGCTCGCCGGCGGCGGGTACGCCTTCGTCGGCCTCTCGGTCGCGGACGCCGACCGCTACCCGGTCCTCAACGGGGATTTCAGTACGGAGTACCCCTCGAACCCCCTGGAGCAGGCCGGCCTCCGGGCAGGAGACCTCCTGATCCGGGTGGGAGACGCGGACCTGCGCGGCGTCGGCACCCTGGGCTTCCTGGGACGGGCCCGAGAAGAGAGCGGGCGAGATCTGAGCGTCCGCGTCACCTACGAGCGGGACGGTGAGCGGCGCGAGACCTCCCTCGACCTGGTCCCCCGCTCGATGTTCCTGCCCATCCTGGGCGTCTCGTTCGCGTTCGCCGCATCGGCGCTGTTCCTGCGCCTCCGGGCGCGTCCAACGCGCTCCGTGCGCGCCTACTTCCTCGCGGCGTTCGGCGTCGCCTTCGCTTCCGGCTGGTTCGACCCGGTCTCCGTGTGGGGCTGGCTCTCCCCGGTCACCTTCGCCCTGACCATCCCGCTCCTGCTGCGCTTCGCCCAGGTCTTTCCCGATGACGTGCCGCCCGAGGGGCGCTGGCCCCGCCTCTGGCCCTGGCTCTTCGCCGCAGGAGGCGTGTTCCTCGGCCTGTTCTGGCTGGGCCGATACACGCTCTCGATCGTGGGGGGCGCCGCCACGATGGCCCTGGGCCTGGCAGCCCTCCTCGCCGTATCCACTCGCAAGTATCGCCGCGCGGGCCCGGTCGCCCGCCGCCAGATGAAGTGGGTGCTCTTCGGGGTGTACTGTGCGGCGCTTCCAGCGGCGGCCGTGCTCGCGCTCACGGCGCTCGAGCCTCGTTTCCTGCCGTTGTGGTATCCGAGCTTCTGGGCCATGCTGCTGCTGCCGGTCGCGCTCGTCGTCTCGGTCGTGCGCTTCAACCTCTTCGACGTCGACCGGCTGCTGTCCGCGGCGGCCTCCTACAACGTCGTGCTCGTTGTCCTGGGGGCGGGGGCGCTCGTCGTGGTGCCACGCGCCGCCGAGGCCGCTGCGGGAGTGCTGGGAATCGACCCGGGAATCGGACAGGTCGCGCTCTCCCTGTTGCTGGCGGGCGTCGCGCTCCCGGCCCAACGGCGCCTGCGCCCCCAGATCGATCGCCTGTTCTTCAAGGAGCGCTACGCCCTCGACCACGGCATCACCGAGCTGCTGCCGGCGCTCTCCGCGTGCCCGGATGCGCGAGCGCTGACGCACCGGGTGGGCGAGGGCCTCTTCCGCCTGCTACGGCCGGAGGGCTGCGTCGTCTACGCGCTCGTGGAGGAGAGCTACGTCCCCGTCTTCGTCGAGGGCCGCGCGGTGCCGCCCGCCATCGAGGCGGCGAGCCCGCTCGTCGGAACGCTCCGCCAGCGGCGCAAGCCCCTCGCCCTCGGCGACGCCGGACGACGCCCCGACGAGGCGCCGTTCGGCCCCTTCGACCGCGCGGCGCTGGAGACGCTCGGCGCCGAGGTCGTGGTGCCGGTGCGCCGGGCCGCGGTGCTGGCGGCCTTCCTCTGCCTGGGGCCCAAGCGCTCCGGCGACGTCTACACCTCGACCGACGTCTCGCAGCTCGCCTCGGTCGCCGAGACGGTCTCCCTCCAGCTCCAGCGCTTCGATCAGGAGGAGGTGATCCGGGAGGGCCGCGCGATGCAGGCGTCCCTGCGCCGCTACGTCCCGGGCGCCATCGCCGAGCAGCTCTCGGCCGGCGGCGAGCTCGTCTCCGGCGAGCGCGAGGTCACGGTGTTGTTCGTGGACATCCGCGGCTACACGAGCTTCTCCGAGAGCCGACGCGCCGAGGAGATCTTCTCCACCGTGAACCGCTACACGGAGATGGTCTCGGAGATCGTGCGCAAGCACGGGGGCTCGGTCGTCGAGTTCAACGGCGACGGGATGATGACGGTCTTCGGGGCGCCCCGGGAGCTGGCCCACAAGGAGCGCGCCGCGGTGGAGGCCGGGCGGGAGATCGTGGCCGCGGTGGAGGCGATGCCGGTCGAGGCTTCCCCGCAAGGCGGCGAAGCGGCCGCGCAGCGAGGCGAAGCCGGGCGAAGTCAGAAGGCCGGGCTCTCGGTCGGCGTGGGGATCGCCACGGGCCAGGCCTTCGTGGGCAACATCCAGGCGGCGGACCGCATGATCTGGAGCGCCATCGGCAACACCACGAACCTGGCGGCGCGGCTCCAGAGCTTGACCCGCGAGCTGGGTGCGTCGCTGGTGATCGATCGCGGGACGCGGGAGCGAGCTCGATCCGCCGCCGCGGGCTTCGAGGAGCGGTCCGAGGTGTCGATCCGGGGCCGGCGGGAGCCGCAGGATCTCTACGTCCTGCCGCTTGCGATGGCGCCGTAGCGCGGAGGGAGCTTCCCTGGGCACCGAGCAGGCCGAGCGCAGGCTGGCGGCGATCCTGTTCAGCGACATCGTGGGCTACACGGCCCGGATGGCGCAGAGCGAGGCGCTGGGCCTCCGCCTCCGGGAGCGCCATCGCGTCGTCCTCGGTGCCTGGGGCCAGCGCTACCGCGGCGAGATCGTGGACGAGAGCGGCGACGAGCTGGTGCTGGCCTTCGCGAGCGCCGTGGATGCCGTGAACTGCGCGCTCGCGGCCCAGGCGGAGCTGAGGGAGGACCCGGAGCTCCGGCTCCGGATCGGGATCCACCTGGGCGACGTGGTCTTCGAGGGCGGCCGCGTCTACGGCGACGGCGTGAACGTGGCCTCGCGCATCCGACCGCT
>JBFGJV010000256.1:0-3973 GCA_041577015.1 Myxococcota bacterium | reverse complement strand
GAAGGCCTCGATCAGGCTCTCGTCGCCGGAGTAGTGCGCCAGGATGCGCAGCTCCACCTGGCTGTAGTCCGCCGAGAGCAGGATGGCGCCTTCCGCCGGCACGAAGGCCTCGCGGATGCGCACGCCCTCCTCGGTGCGGATCGGGATGTTCTGGACGTTGGGGCTCGAGGCCGAGAGCCGCCCGGTGGCCGCGCCCGTCTGGTGGAAGCAGGGGTGGATGCGTCCGCTCTTCGGGTCCACCAGGGGAGGCAGCGCGTCCACGTAGGTGCTCTTGAGCTTGGCCAGGCGCCGGTGCGCCAGCACCCGCGCCGGAAGCTCGTGGTGCGAGGCCAGGGTCTCGAGCACCGACTCGTCGGTGGAGAAGCCGGTCTTGGTCTTGCGCACGACCGGCAGCTTGAGCTTCTCGAACAGGATGCGCTGGAGCTGCTTGGGCGAGCCGATCAGGAAGGGCTCGCCGGCCAGGGCGTGGATCTCGCCCTCCAGGCGCACGAGCTCGCGTTCGTACTCCTGGGAGAGACGGCCCAGGACGTCCTCGTCCACCCGCACGCCGGCGCGCTCCATGCGCGCGAGGACCGCGGTCAGCGGGAGCTCCACCTCGCGGTAGAGCGACGCCAGCCCGTCCGCCGCCAGGCGCTCCTCCAGGCGCGGCAGCAGCTCGCGCACGGCGCAGACCTCCTCGCCCGCCCAGCCCGCCACCTGCTCGAGCTCGAGCTCCCGGGCCGGGCGCGAACGCGCGCCCTTGCCGGTGAGCTCCTGCCACGGGCGCAGCGTGCGGCCGAGCAGCCGCGAGGCCAGCGCGACGGAGCCGCGCTGGGCGGCGGGATCGATCAGGAAGGCCGCGATCTCCGCGTCGCCGCACGGGAGCGGCGGCTCGAAGCCCCGCTCGCCCAGCCAGATCTGGAGGGCCTTCACCTCGCGCCCCCCCCACGCGGGTGCACCCTCCCCGCCCAGGAGATCGCGCAGCCCGGCGACCACGGCGTCCACGCCGGGGGCCGCCGCCGGCGCGGCGGGTCGCAGCGGCAGGTAGGCGGCGCGCGCGCCGTCCAGGGCGAAGGCGAGGCCCACCGGCTCGTCGCGCAGCACGCTCTCGCCGCCGCCCACCGGGATGGCCACCACGCGGTCCTGCCGCGCCAGCCGCGCGCGGAGCCCCGCCAGGGCGGCCTCGTCGGCCACGATCTCGGTCTCCACGCGGGCCCGCGCCGCGGGCGGCGCCGCCCCGGTCTCGAGCTCCTGGAGCAGGCGCGTGAACTCGAGCCGGCGCAGCAGCGCCGCGAGACGCTCGCGATCGGGCTCGCGTCGGCGCAGCGCCTCCGGCGCCACCGGGAGCGCCACGTCGTGGCGCAGCGCGGCCAGGCGCCTGGAGAGCCGCGCCTGCTCCGCCTGCTCGTGCAGCGCCTCGCGCGTGCGCTTGTTCTTGATCTCGTCGCGGTGTGCGAGCACCTCTTCGAGGCTTCCCCAGTCCCCGAGCAGCTTCGCAGCGCCCTTCTCGCCGATGCCGCGCACGCCGGGGATGTTGTCGCTCGGGTCGCCCACCAGGGCGCGCAGCTCCAGCACGCGCTCCGGCGTCACCCCGAAGCGCGCCTCCACCTCGGCGGGCCGGTAACGGAGGTCCTTCATGGTGTCGAGCAGCGCCACGCGCTCGCTCACGAGCTGCATCAGGTCCTTGTCCGTCGAGACGATGGTGATGCGCCAGTCCGCCGGGGCGCGGGTCGCGAGCGTCGCGATCACGTCGTCCGCCTCGACCCCCTCCACCTCCAGCACGGGGATGCGCTGCGCCTCCACCAGCTCGCGCACCAGGGGAACCTGCGCCGAGAGATCCTCCGGCTGGGCGTCGCGGGTGGCCTTGTACTCGGGATAGATCTCGTGACGGAAGCTCTTGCCGCGCGCGTCGAAGACGATCACCAGATAGTCCGGGCGCTCCTCGCGTACCACCTTGGCGAGCATGTTGGCGAAGCCGAGCACCGCGTTCGTGGACAGGCCTGCGGAGTTGCGCAGGGGCGGCAGCGCGAAGAAGGCGCGGTAGATGCAGTTGGCCGCGTCGACGACGACGAAGCGGGGCGCGCCGTCGTCCGTCGCGGACGCGTCCTCCGAGGGGGAGCTGCCTGCGCCGGAGAGGGAGCGGGACACCGCGCGAGGCAGGCTACGACGCGCCCCGCGACGGGTCAAGCGCGCGTCGTTGGCCGACGCGCCGGCGAATGCGTAGCCTTGCGTCACGATGCGATCTCCGTCGCGCGTGGTCTTCCGTCCCCACTTCACTCTAGTCCTCCTGTACGTGGCCGGCTTCTTCCTGCTGTTCTGCCTGCTGCTGGCGCTGCCGGACCTGATCGAGGGCGCGCAGCGGCTTCCGCCCGGGAGCGGTGAGCTCACGCCGGAGGACCGCGCCCAGGCCGAGCGCATCGTGCGGACTGCGTTGCGGGGCCGCATCCACTGGGCGCTGGCCGCCTCGATCGTGGTCGTCGGCGTCGGCGCCTGGACCGGACGCCTGCCCGGCCTGCGCCCTCCCGGCCGCGGCTAGGAGGCCGACCCACGCGCCGGGGAGGCGAGCCCGGTCAGCACGAGATCCACGGCGTCGTCGAAGACGCCGTCGAGGTCGCGGCGACGCAGCTTGCGGCGCGGAGCGGCGTGCTCGGTCTGGATCAGGCCGTTGGCCAGCGTCCAGAGGATGTTCGCGGCCTCCCAGGAATCGTGGTCGGCGGAGAAGCGGCCGTCCCGGATGCCCCGCTCGATGGCATCGGCCAGGATGGTGAGGCACTGCTCCCAGAGCCTGGTCACCTGCTCCACCACCGCGGGCGGCAGCTCTCCGATCACGGGCTCGTTCTCGAGCGCCCAGAAGATCTGGAAGTACTCCCGGTTCTGCATCCAGTGCTGGAAGTAGAAGCGTCCCAGGCGCCGCACCTGCTCTTCCGGGGGCAGCTCCGGGGCAATGCTCTCGCGCATCTTCTGCTCGAAGATCTCCCCGTTGTGGGAGAGCACGGCCACGTAGAGCTCGGCCTTGTTGTCGAAGTAGCGATACAGCGTGCCCTTGGCGACGCCCGCCTTCTGCGCCACCTCGTCCAGGTTGGCCGCCATGAAGCCGTCGCGGAAGAAGACCTCGCGGGCGGCATCCAGGATGCGCCGGCGCTGGAGCGCCTTCTTCTCCGCGCGCCGCGTGCGCGGCTCGGCGGCCGACGATTCCGGCCCGCGCTCGCTCACGGGTGCGCGGTCCGCGCGTGGGCGCGCGCGGTCTCCACGTAGGCGAGCGCCCGGGCGCGCTGCTCGCGCCGCTCCTCGGGCGAGAGCTCGCGCACCACGCGCGCGGGAACCCCCACCGCCACTGCGCCCTCGGGCACGCGCGTCCCGGGCGTCACCACCGAGCCCGCTCCCACCAGGGCCTCCCGGCCCACCTCGGCGCCGTCGAGGACGATCGCGCCGATGCCGATCAGCGCGCCGTCGCCCACCGTGCAGCCGTGGACGACGGCGCGATGCCCGATCGTCACCTCGTCGCCGATGCGAGCCGCGAAGCGTCCGGTCGTGACGTGGACGATCGCCAGGTCCTGGAGATTGGTGCGCGCTCCGATGCGGATCCCGTGCACGTCGCCCCGCACCACGCTCCCGTACCAGACGCTCGAATCCGGCCCGATCTCCACGTCGCCCACCACGACCGAGCCCGGCGCGCACCACGCACCGGGATGCAGCCGCGGGGTGGCGCCTTCGACGGGCAGCACCAGCCCCGCCGGCGCGACGCGAGGCGCCGCGCCCATCTCAGGCGCCGACGTCGTCACTTCCGTCGTAGCGGTAGGGAGCGAACAGGTCCGTGGCGAGATAGCGCTCGCCGAAGCTCGGAATGATCACGACCACCAGCTTGCCCTCGTTCTCCGTCCGCTTGGCGTACTCGATGGCGGCGTGCACGTTGGCGCCCGAGGAGATCCCGCCCAGGATCCCCTCCTCCTTGGCGAGGCGCCGCGCCATCTCGAAGGCCTCGTCGTTGGTGACG
>JBFGJV010000255.1:0-4010 GCA_041577015.1 Myxococcota bacterium | reverse complement strand
GCCCTGCGAGACGGCGTGCGTGCTGGGGATCAACGACGATCCGGTCACCATCAAGCAGGTGGAGTGGGAGATCATCCGGCGCGGCTGGGAGGAGGGCTGGGTGCGCCCCGTGAAGCCCGAACGGCGCAGCGGTCGCTCCGTGGCCGTGGTGGGCTCGGGACCCGCCGGCCTCGCTGCCGCCCAGCAGCTCAACCGGGCCGGGCACACCGTGACGCTCTTCGAGAAGAACGACCGCATCGGCGGTCTGCTGCGCTACGGGATCCCGGACTTCAAGCTGGAGAAGTGGATCATCGACCGTCGGCTGGAGCAGATGCGGGAGGAGGGGGTCTCTCTCCAGACCGGGGTGCACGTGGGACGGGACCTCTCCGCCGCCGATCTGCGCCGCAGCTTCGACGCGGTCCTGCTCTGCCTGGGCTCGGAGCAACCGCGCGACCTTCCCATTCCCGGCCGGGAGCTGGACGGCGTCCACTTCGCCATGGACTTCCTGACCCAGCAGAACCGGCGCGTCGCCGGCGACCCGATGGCGGGAACGCGCGAGATCCTGGCCACGGGCCGCCACGTGGTGATCCTGGGCGGCGGCGACACGGGCTCGGACTGCGTCGGCACCTCGCACCGGCAGCGCGCCGGCTCCGTCACCTCGATCGAGCTGCTGGAGCGGCCGCCGGACCAGCGCGACCCCTCGACGCCGTGGCCCCAGTGGCCGCTCATGTACCGGACGTCCAGCTCGCACGCCGAGGGCGGGGCCCGGGAGTTCGCCGTCATGACCAAGCGCTTCGAGGGCCGGCAGGGGCGGGTGGAGAAGCTGCGCGCGGTGCGGGTCCGCTTCGGGGAGCCGGACCCGGAGACCGGACGTCGGCCGCTGGAGGAGGTGGCGGGCAGCGAGTTCGACGTCCCCGCGGACCTGGTCCTGCTGGCCATGGGCTTCGTGCACCCGGCCCACGAGGGGCTCGTGGAGGACCTCGACGTGCGCCTCGACCCGCGGGGCAACGTCGCCGCCGACGTGCGCTCGTTCGCGACCAGCGAGCCCGGGATCTTCGCGGCGGGCGACTGCCGCCGCGGACAGTCGCTCGTGGTGTGGGCCCAGTGGGAGGGCCGCGAGGCGGCGCGCGGCGTGGACCGCTATCTGGTGGGCGACTCGGCCCTGCCCTCGCGGGACGCCTACGTCTAGGAGCCCGTCCCCGCCGGAATCGCGCTTGACTCCCGCTCGGCGCGCTGGTTACGATCTTTCTCGTCGGGGTGGGGGGCAATCCGATTCCGGACGACAAGGCCAGGCGCTACGACTTCGCTCGCCTCGAACGGGCCACCGATGCGCTGCTGCGCCGGCACAGCACGCTGCTTCGTGAGACGGCCGACGTGCGTCGGCGTCTGGCGGATCGCGATCAGCGCGTGCGCACCCTGGAGGCGCAGCTCCGCGAGGCGAACCAGAAGCGGCAGGACGCCATCAAGCGCATCGACGATCTGATCGCGCAGATGGACCAGCTCGACGCGCAGCTGGGCGGCGGCTCGTGAGCGAGAAGGCGAGCCGGCAGTCCGTTCCGGTCCACATCCTGGGCCACGAGTATCGCATCCGCACCGAGGCGGATCAGGCCGCGGTGCAGAAGATCGCCGACCTCGTGGACCAGACCATGAGGCGCATCCGCGAGCGCACGGGCACCGTGGATACGCACGATCTGGCCGTGCTCGCCGCCCTGAACCTGGCCAACGACCTGCTCGCCTCGCGGGAGAGCGCGAACACGGGTGGCCTGGATCCCAGGCGCCTGCGCGCCCTGGTGGATCGCGTGGAGGCCACCGTGCGGGTTCCCCGCGCCTCCTCGGCCTGAGCGCCCCGCTCGCCGGGGGCGAGGTCGAGGCGGCCAAGCGCCGCCTGCGCCGGGAGATGGCCGGGCGCCGCCGGCTCGTGAGCGCCGAGCAGGCCCGCGCCGCCGGCGAGGCCGTCGCGACGTTCCTGGGCCGGGCGCCGGAGTTCGGCCGCGTCGGCCGCGTGGCACTCTACGCCGCCCTCCCGGACGAGCTCCCCACCGACGCCCTGCTCGCGCTCGCCCGGACGCGCGGCAAGCGCGTGCTGTTTCCGCGCATGATCCCGGGCGGGCGCCTCGAGTTTGCGGCCGCGGCGTCATTCGAGGATCTTCGGCCCGGGCGTTGGGGTGTCCTCGAGCCGGACGCGGACGTCGCCGCCGAGCCGCTCGGGGCCGACACGCTGGTGTGCGTGCCGGGCGTCGCCTTCGACCGGGAGGGGCATCGGCTCGGGCGTGGCCGGGGCTACTACGATCGCACCTTCGCGCCGGGCGCCGCGGCGTCGCCGGAGCTGTTCGGGATGGCCTACGAGTTCCAGGTCCTGGACGCGGTCCCCCACGGTCCGGGCGATCGCGCGGTGGACGCGGTGGTGACCGAGCGCGCGCTCTATCGGGCCTCCACCCCGGGCCCCGCGTCGTGACCGGCGCGCACGGCAAGCGCGAGCTCCAGCGCCAGCTCGAGCGCGTGCTGGCGGGTGCGGAGGAGCTGCTCGGGGAGGAGGAGCTGCGTGCGCGGCTGGCGGAGGCGCTGGCGGGGGGAGCGCCGCTGCGGGTCAAGCTCGGAGTGGACCCCTCCACGCCCGATCTCCACCTGGGCCACACCGTCGTGCTCCACAAGCTTCGGGTCTTCCAGGAGCTCGGCCACGTCCCGATCTTCCTGATCGGGGACTTCACGGCGCGCATCGGCGACCCCTCCGGTCGCAAGAAGACGCGCCCCGCGCTGGACCCCGATGCCGTGCGTCGCAACGCCGAGACCTACCTGGAGCAGGTGGCCGCGATCCTCGACGTGGAGCGGGCCGAGGTGCGCTTCAACAGCGAGTGGATGAACGAGCTGCCCGCCGAGGAGTTCGTGCGCCTCTGCTCCCACTACACGGTGGCCCGCATCCTGGAGCGGGACGACTTCCAGCAGCGCTACGCCGCCGGCGAGCCGATCTCGGTCCACGAGTTCCTCTACCCCTTCGTCCAGGCCTACGACTCCGTGGTGCTGCGGGCGGACCTGGAGCTCGGGGGGACGGACCAGCGCTTCAACCTGCTGATGGCCCGCGAGATCCAGCGTGCCTACGGACAGGCGCCCCAGGCCGTGCTGCTGCATCCCCTGCTGGTCGGGACCGACGGTCGCGAGAAGATGTCCAAGAGCCTGGGCAACGCGATCGGGATCCACGAGCCGCCCGAGGAGGTCTACGGCAAGACCATGCGTCTCTCGGACGAGACCATGCTCGGCTACTTCGACCTGCTCCAGGTGGCGTCCTGGGAGGACTTGCGACCGGCGCGGGCGGAGCTCGGGCGCGGAGGGGGCGACCCGTTCGTCTTCAAGCAGGAGCTGGCGCGCAGGCTGGTGGAGCGCTTCCACGGCGAGCGGGCGGCGGAGCGCGCCGCGGCGCACTTCCGCCGGGTGGTGCGTGAGGGCGGGACCCCGGACGACCTGCCCGAGCGCGAGGTGCCGCTCGGCTCCGATGGCGAGATCGGGCTCCTGGAGCTTCTGGAGCGCCTGGGGCTGGTGGAGTCGCGCAGCGAGGCGCGTCGGCTCGTGGCTCAGGGAGCGGTCCAGATCGACGGGGAGCGGGTCTCGGACCCCACGCGGCGCCTCGGCCCGGGCGTCCATCTCCTGCGGGCCGGCCGCCGCCGCTTCGCCCGCGCCCGGCTGCGCCCAGGTGGCCCAAGCCCCTGAGGGGGAAGCGGAAACCCCGTTCGGGTGCCCTTGACGCTGTCGGGGGCCCTCCGTACACTGCCTCGTCTGCCGAGAGCGCTCCGTTCCAGCGAGCGCCCACTCGACGTTTCTCTGCTCGAGGGGCTCCGGACAAGCCCCGGCGAGCTTCGTGCGGTCTTTGAAAACCGAATAGCGTGCGGTCTTTGGCGGGCGTGGGGACGCCCGCGAAGACGGTGACGAGCAACTTCCCCGTTCCTGGCGTCGCGCGACGCGCCGGCCCCGGTCGGTGGCGGAACGCGGCGTCGGATTCCGAACGATCCGCGCGGTGTGCGCTTCGGCGCGCATCGTGC
>JBFGJV010000254.1:0-4015 GCA_041577015.1 Myxococcota bacterium | reverse complement strand
CGATCGTGGTGCACGACCGCGGCGGCCCGCCGGGCGCGCCTGGGCTCATGCTCCTGCACGGCCTCGGGGCCACGGCCCACCTCAACTGGGGGCCGAGCTTCCGCCCGCTCTCGCGGCACTTCCGCGTGCTGAGCCTCGACCACCGCGGCCACGGGCGCGGCCTGCGCACGCGGCGCTTCCGCCTCGAGGACTGTGCGGACGACGCCGCAGCCGCAGCCGAGGCACTCGGCGTGGGGCGCTTCATCGCGGTCGGCTACTCGATGGGGGGCCCCATCGCCTCGCTCACCTGGCGGCGTCACCCCGACCAGGTGTGCGGGCTCGTGCTCTGCGCCACCGCGCGCCACTTCGTCCCGCGCCGCATGGCGCGGCTCGCCCGGGCGACGCTTCCCGTGGCGGCGGCCGCCGCCCGGGCGGTGCCCGGCCTGGCGCAGCGGCGCATGATCCAGCGCATGCTGGCGCGCGTGGAGCACCCGGAGCTTCGCGATCGGATCCGCGAGGAGTTCCTGGGCCATGAGCCGGCCGCCGTGATCCAGGCCGCAGAGGCCCTGACCCGCTTCTCCTCCCACGACTGGATCGGCGACGTGGACGTCCCGACGGCCGTCCTCGTGACGACGCTCGACGAGCTCGTGCCCCCGAGCCGCCAGTACAAGCTCGCCGCCTCGATTCCGGGTACCGACCTCTTCGAGGTGGAGGGTGACCACGACGCCTGCGTCGTGCCGGGTGCCTTCGTCCCCACGCTCGTCCGCGCCTGCCGCGCCGTGGCGCGCCGTTCCGGTGTCACGCTCCTTCCCACCGGAAGCGAGTAGAGCGCCCGAGGTCTGCAGCGCTCCGAGCCGGGGGAGCGGCTCAGCGCCCCCTGCGAATTCCCGCCAGCGCGAGCGCAGCCGCGCCCGAGACCAGCATGAGCAGGGCGCTGGGCTCGGGAACGTAGTTGAGGGCCATGACCGCGAAGCTCGGCACGCCTGCCGCCCCCAGGCTCGACCAGATGTCGACGGGCGCGACCAGCACGATCTGCGCCGCGCCGCCGAAGGAGCTGGCGTTGGCCGTCGCGCCGCCGAGCATCGCCGTCGGGCAGGTTACTCCGCCGGGCAGACACGCGGCACTCGCCCCCGTGTGCGAGCGGGAGATCGTGGCGATCCCGGACGTCCAGCCGCCGAAGTTTGCCGACTGGGTGGCACTCGCCGGGCTGTGCTGCGTGAAGGTGGCGCCGGGGAAGCCCAGCTTCCCGCCGAAGGGAACGTTGAAGAGCACGAGGCCGATCCCGCTGCCCCTGACGAAGACATTGCCCGTCAAGTTACCGAGCGTCCCGGCGAAGAAGCTCGGCCCCGTGCCGACCGTCCCAGCGGCGTTCCCGCTCAGGGCGATGAGGACCTGCGTGATGGGCGGAGTGCCGGTCACGCCCACCATGTCGCTCCCGACGAAGCTGTCGGGACTGATCGAGGGGAGCGAGGGATCCCCCGTTCCACTGCCGGGGATGGCCACGGGGGGGAGCGGGAAGCCCCCGGCTCCGAAGGCCCCGACCCGGAACACGAAGGTGCCCGTGAAGGGCAGCGCCTCGGCGGGCCCGCCGGCGAGGTCCACCCCGACGACGAGCAGCACGGTGGCGAGGATTCGAGCACGCATGGCGTCTTGCCTCCCGAAGGGGCTGCCGCCCGTCGGGAGGTTCCTGCAAGCGCGATGCCCTGCCCCGGGTCCCGTGGAGAGCCTGGAGGGACGCGGAGAGTCGGTCTACCCCCCGCCGGCTGCGAGGCGCGAAGCCCGGCGGCACGAACGTTCCGTCGAGCGGAAAAACTTTTCCGGCCGGCCTCGCCGCGCGGCGGGGTGGGAAGCTCGTTGTCTCGAAGAGGCGCGCTCTACTCGGGGAGGACGTCCGGCTGCGGCTCCGGCTCGGCCTCCGCCTTCGGCTCCCCGCAGCTGCCGTCCTCGTTGGCGATGCGGTCGTGCTTGTGTGCCTTGTGCTCGCCGAGGGCTTCTGCCAGCTGGTGGCCGTTCTGCGCGGACTTGCCGGTTCGGATCTTGACGACCTTGGTCTTGCTCCAAACCACCTGGCCGTATTCGTCGAGAGCGACCTTGCCCGGCGGCACGTGGCAGATGGTGATCTTGCGGCCCCAGAGTCCGTCGCTCTTCTTGGCGAAGGCCGGGGTCGCGACGCTCGCGAGAGCGAGCACCGCGAGCACGGCGGGAATCGTTCGCATCATGGGGGTCTCCTGCGCGGCCACGGGGGCTTCCCCGCGAGCTCGGTGGCGTTGAGGGGGGGGCACAGGCCACCCTCCAGGGGGCTTGGTTCGGCAGAACGCACGTGTGCCTTGAGGGGTTTCCCCCGCAGGGCTAGGAAAGCCAGAGAGATCTCAACGAATCGAAGATCCCGACGCGCCGATCGCGCACGTCGCCCACGCCGTTCTCCAGCGTCTCGTCGGTGTCGCGCGGTCAAGAACTCGGCTCGGTGGGTCCTCCACGCTCTGGGGAAGGTCGCTTCGCCTTCTCTGCTTGCTTCGGTCGTCCCCTGGCCGAAGCGGGTGACTCGGCTCACGGGGAGGGGTCGGCGTTCCGTCCCGGCCTGGTAGACCCCGGGCCTTCCACCGGGCAGGATCTTGCGCAGCATGCGCCGCTGGAGCTTCGTCGCCCTCGTCCTGGTCGTTGCCGCGCTGGCGCTCGTCTGGCTGCGGCTCGGCGGACCGAGGGGCGATTCCTCCCCCCGCATCCTGACCGCGCGAAAGATCCTCACCATGGAGCCCGAGCGGCCCACGGCGACCGCCGTCGCGATCGCGGGGGGGCGCATCGTGGCGGTCGGGTCGCTGGACGAGGTGCGCGCGGCGGTCGGCACCCGTCGCTTCGAGATCGACACGAGCTTCGCGGACAAGGTCCTGGTCCCGGGCTTCGTGGATCCCCACATCCACCCCACCCTGGCCGCCACGATCCTTCCGCTCGAGATCGTGTCGGCCATGGCGTGGACGACGCCGAACGGACGTACGCCGGCGGTCCGGGGCCGCGAGGCCTTCCTGGCGCGGCTCCGCGAGCTCGCGCGCTCGACGCCAGACGACGACTGGCTCCTGGTCTGGGGCTACCACCGCCCCTACCACGGCGATCTCACGCGCGCGGACCTCGACGCGATCTCGACCGAGCGGCCCGTCTTCGTGTGGCAGCGCTCGGTGCACGAGATGTTCTTCAACACGCGCGCGCTGGCCGAGCTGGGCCTCACGCGCGAGGCCCTGGACGACCACCCGCAGGCGGACTGGGAGCGCGGGCATCTCTGGGAGCGCGGGGTGCTGAGCCTCGGTCGTCCCATGACCCGGATCCTGGCGCGGCCGCTCTCCTATCGCCGTGGCCTCGGCATGATGAGCGAGATGATCCACCGGGGCGGTCTCACCACCGTGGGGGAGCAGGGCTTCCCCCAGGTGAGTGCGCTCGGCGAGCTCCTGATGCTGCACCTGGAGATGAGCGAGCGCGACACGCCCTATCGCTTCGTCCTGGTGCCGAACGCCATGTTCCTGCTCCGGGAGGAAGGGAGCGCCGCCGCGGCGGAGCGCACAGCGGCGAGGCTCCTGCGCTGGTCCACGGATCGGATCCGCATCCCGAAGCACGCCAAGTACTACGCCGACGGCGCCATCTACAGCCAGCTCATGCAGATGTCCGAGCCCTATCTCGACGGCCACCACGGCGAGTGGATGATGACCCCGGACGAGCAGGCCGACGTGCTCGAGACCTTCTGGGAGCGGGGCTGGGACCTGCACGTGCACGTGAACGGCGACGCGGGCCTCGATCTGGTGCTCGATCAGCTCGAGGCACGCAGGCGGGCCGACCCGACTCGGAAGCCCCGGGTCGTGCTGGAGCACTACGGCTACGCGCGCGAGGACCAGCACGCGCGCCTCGCGCGGCTCGGGATCGCCGTCTCGAACAACGCCTACTACCCGCACGAGCTGGCGCCCATCTACGCGGAGCACGGGCTCGGACCCGAGCGCGCCGCCGACATCTCCCCGCTCGGCGGCCTGGCGCGCGCCGGCGTACCGGTCTCCTT
>JBFGJV010000253.1:0-4032 GCA_041577015.1 Myxococcota bacterium | reverse complement strand
GGTGTCGGGCTCGCTCGGGCGCGACCCCCAGCACCCGGATGCGTCCTGCACAGGGCTCCAGCAGCCCCGCGAGCAGCCGCAGCAGGGTCGACTTGCCGGCGCCGTTGGCGCCCACGAGCCCGCTCCACTGGCCGCGACGAAGATGCAGGCTCACACCCCGCAGGGTCGTGTGGGCCCCGAAGCTCTTGGTCACTGCGTCGGCTCGGACCACGTTCCACCCGTCGGCGCCCTGGGTGGAAAACTTGAACCGGCACGGGGGGATTTCCCTGCCGGGTACGCGAAAGGGAAGGGCTTTTTTTCGCGCACGGGGATTCGCTCTCGACGGCCGGAAGGTGATAGGATGGTCGCGGGCCTGGAGCCCGGGGGGGGTTGGTCCAGCCATCCCGCCGGGGCAGCGGGGAGGGGCGGAGACGATGAAGCAGCTGATCGAGGCGATCGTGAAGGCCCTGGTGGACAAGCCCGACGAGGTTCAGATCAAGGAAGTGATCGGGGAACACGCGCACGTGCTCGAGCTGCGCGTGGCCAAGGAAGATCTGGGCAAGGTGATCGGGAAGGGCGGGGCGCATGCCTCCGCCATCCGAACCATCATGGCTGCGGCCAGCGGCAAGGAAAAGAAGCGGTACATCCTGGAGATCATCGAGCACTGAGCTCCGCCGCCCCCGAGTTCGACGCAGCCCCGACGCTCGGGGCGCAGATCGAGGCTCGCGCCCAGCACCCCGACGTCGGAGAGCGCGTCTTCCTGCGCCAGGGCGAGCGCTCGTGGACCTACCGCCGCTATCGCGACGAGGCGGTCCGCCTCGCGCACTTCCTGCGCCGTCGCCTGGGCCGCGTGGACGACGCGCACCCCGGACACGTGGCCATCCTGCTGGAGAACCACCTGGAGCTGCTGGCGCTGTACGGGGCCTGCGGCTACGCCGGGCTCACGCTCTTCGGCGTCAACACGGGCCTGCGCGGCGACACCCTGGCGGGGGTCATCGAGCAGTCCCGGGCGCGCCTGCTCGTCGTGGACGAGCGCTTCCTGCCCGAGGTGGAGCGCATCGCCGATCGGCTCGGCAGCGTTCCCGCGGAGAACCTGCTGGTGCTGCGCACGCGCGGCGAGGCGGACCTCGCCGGCCGCGACCTGGCCGAGTGCGTGGCCAGCGAGATCGCCAAGCCCGGCGAGTCGCTCGAGCCGCCGGGGGCGGACGTGCCCCCCGAGCGCAACCTCATGGTGATCTACACCTCGGGGACGACGGGTCTTCCCAAGGGCATCAACAACAACCATCTGAAGCTCTTCATCCTCGGCAAGGTCGTCGGACGGCGCCTGGAGCTGGGGCCGGACGACGTGGGCTATGCCTGCATGCCGCTGTTCCACTCGAACGCCATGTTCGTCGGCTTCCAGCCCGCGCTCGAGAACTGCGCCGGCCTCGCGTTGCGCGAGCGCTTCAGCGCCAGCCAGTTCGCGCCCGACGTGCTGCGCTACGGCGTCTCCTGGTGGAACTACGTGGGAGAGCCGGTGCACTACGTGCTCTCCGCGCTGGAGCGGCAGTACGGCGGGAACGAGGAGAGGATCGTCGCCGAAGTGGCGCGCCACCCGCGCAACCGCTTCCGCTACGCGATGGGGAACGGCGCCTCCCCCCCCGACATCGATCGCTTCACGCGCTGGTTCGGCCTCGAGGACATGTTCGAGCTCTATGGCTCCACCGAGGCGGCCATCAGCACCGTGCGCTGCAAGGGAGATCCCCGCGGCAGCGTCGGGGAGATCACGGACGAGAACGTCAAGATCCTCGACGAGCGCGGTGGGGAGTGTCCCCCCGCCGAGCTCGCCCCCGACGGGCGCATCCTCAACTACGCCGCGTGTGTGGGGGAGATCTGCCGCATCGCCCCGGACACCAGCCTCTTCCAGGGCTACCACGACAACGCCGACGCGAACGCCGCGAAGTACCGGGACGGGATCTATCACTCCGGCGATCTGGGGCACGTGCTGGCCCGGGAGGGCAAGCGCTTCCTCTTCTTCGATGGCCGCACGGACGACTGGATCCGAAAGGACGGGGAGAACTTCTCCGCGGCCCAGGTGGCGCGGCTGGTGCAGGAGCACCCGGACGTCTCGCTCGCGGCCGCCTACGGGGCACCCTGTGCCGTCTCGGACGAGCTGGTGATGGTGGCGCTGCGGATGCGCCCGGGGGCCCGCTTCGATCCCCAGGACTTCTTCGCGTTCTGTAGCCGGCAGGTGGAGCGCGGCGGCATGGATCCCAAGTGGTTCCCGGACTTCGTACGCATCGTGGACGACTTCCAGTTCACCCAGACCCAGAAGATCCTGGTGCGAAACCTGAAGGGTGAGCACTACGACCGGCGCCGCCTGCGGTCCGCGTCGATCTACTGGCGGCGCCGGGGCGACACGACCTACCACCCCTTCCGTAGCGAGGACTACGAGACGCTGCGCGAGGCCTTCCGGGCCGCGGAGCGTCTCCCGCTGCTCGAGCACGCCTGACGCCGAGCACGCTTTCGTTCCCGCCGAGCACGGCCCCGTAACCCGGTGGGCAAGGTCCGCCAGCGGCGCGCGTGGCGGAATCCCATCGGCCGCCGGGCAGTTGGGCGTGTCGGCTGCCGCGGGCTCCGGCTCGGCACGGGTCTTGCCTCCCCCAGGCGGCGTCGGCGTGAGCCACATCACGTCGGAGGCGCGTCCTGCCGAACCGGAGGATGGATCGATGAGCAGCACGTTCACCGCGGAGGAGTACTTCGAACGGGGCCGGACCCTGCTCGCCAATGGCGACCGGGCTGCCGCGTTCGAACACTTCCGGACCGCCCACCAGCTGGATCCCAGCCAGGCCCGCTATCGCTCCTTCTTCGGTCTGGGCCTCGCCCTGGTCGAACGTCGCTTCGACCGCGCCCTCGACCTGTGCCGGGCTGCCGCGAAGGAGGAGTTCTTCAACCCGGACGCCTACCACAACCTGGCCCGGGTCCATCTGGCCTTCGGCTTCAAGGCCGAGGGGATCCGCTACCTGCGCCGGGGTCTGATGCTGGACCCGGCACACGGCGGGATCCTGGAGGAGATGCGGAACCTCGGCGTGCGCCGCCAGCCGGTGCTCCGCTTCCTGCCCCGACAACACGCCATCAATCGCCTGCTCGGGCGCCTGCGCCGGCTCGGCCGCCCCGATTCGTTCTCGACCGCCGCCGCCGGCTGACCGGAGGTCGCGGGCGGTGCGCCGCCCCCCTGCGGCCACGCGGGCCGTTGACGCCTCCCTCGGGAACGCCTATCTCTCCCCGTCCAGCGCGCGGGAGAGGACCCTTGGGCAGCGTCGTCAAGTGGCGTCGAAAGAAGATGCGCAAGCACAAGAAGCGCAAGCTTCTCAAGCGCCAGCGCCACAAGAGCAAGCGCTAGCCGCGCGCTCCACCCCCGGCCGGCCCGCGGGCGCGGCCGTCCTCCCAGCCCGAATCGCGTGATGCGGCCGGACGTCTGGCGCACGGCTGCGCAGGCGCGCTCGCGCGTTTCCGCGGTGCTCGAGCGCGCGGCCGCGGCCGGCCGCGGATCCGATCGTCTCGCCGCCCGCAGTTTGGCGGGCCAGGGGCCCGATTTTTTTGCGCTTCTGCCTTGACGGCCCGCGAAGGCGGGTGGTAGCGTCACTCGCAACAGTGGGCTCTAGTGCCGCGGTTTGCGTCGGGAAGGAGGCAGTTTGCCGTCAAGTCGCCGGTTGCGGGCTCCGATAGGGGCGAAAGCAACGCGACGGACGACGCAACGCAGGGCTGCCGGAGCAGGGGGCCATGCCGCCCGTTCGGGAGCCTCGAGGTCGCGGAGCTGGAGACCAAGCAAAGGGGGGAAACCCGAGAATGGCAGCTCGTCGTAGAAAGAAGGCAACGCGCAAGAAGGCGACGCGGAGGAAGGCCGGGCGCAAGAAGGCCACGCGGCGCCGCAAGAAGGCGACGCGCAAGAAGGCCGGGCGCAAGAAGGCCACGCGGCGCCGCAAGAAGGCGACGCGCAAGAAGGCCGGGCGCAAGAAGGCCACGCGGCGCCGCAAGAAGGCGACGCGCAAGAAGGCCGGGCGCAAGAAGGCC
>JBFGJV010000252.1:0-4047 GCA_041577015.1 Myxococcota bacterium | reverse complement strand
GCGGCTCTGGGAGGCGTCGGGGCTGCCCTACCCCCAGCTGCTGGACCGCCTGATCGAGCTGGTCCTCGACCGCCATCGCACCCGGGCGGCGCTCGAGACCACCTACCGCCGCTCCTGAGCGTCTAGGAGGCGCGCGCCCAGACCCAGCGCACCACGCCGCCGGGCAGCACGGGCACCTCGCCGGTCTCGCCGAAGCCGGCCTCCGCCAGCGCGCGGTGCAGCAGGGCCAGATCGGGCAGCCCGTAGAGATTGCGGTGCATGCGCACGACCAGGTCGAAGAGCGCCACCGTCGCGCGCAGGCCGACCAGGTCCGCGAAGGAGCCCTCGGTCAGCACCGGCGTCTGGATCGCCAACACGCCGTCCGCGCTGAGTCGCGCCGCCACGCGACGGAAGAAGGTCGGATACTCCGAGGGGGCGATGCGGTGCAGCTGATGGTTGAGCACGACCAGGTCGAAGCCGCCCCCGGGCAGCTCGAGGTCGCGCAGGTCACCCACGCGGATCTCCGCCCGCCGCGAGACCTCCGCGTCGCGCAGGCGCCTCCGCGCTTCGTCGGCGGCGGCCGGATCCACCTCGATGCCCACGGCCCGTGAGTCGCGCCGGTGCTTCAGGAGGTGCGCCAGGAAGCTGCCGCGCCCGCAGCCGATCTCGAGCGCCTGGCGCGGCCGCGGAGCCGCAGGGATGCGTTCCAGGGCGCGGAGCGCGCGCCCCTCCACGAGGCTCGCGATGGCCGCTACGCGGGTGGTCTCCTCCGGCGGCTCGGCCCGCGGCCGCTCCGCGCCCTTCAGCAGCTCGGGGAGCTGGGCGAGGCGCGGGGCAAGCTGCTCCACCACGTGGTCCAGGAGCGTCTGGAGCGCGCCGGCCTCCGGCGACTCCAACAGCCACGCGACCGGAGGCGCCACCTCGTAGGCCTCGTCGCGTCGCCTGAGCCAGCCCTCCGCGTGGAGCGCCCGGGCCCAGGCCTCCACCAGGTCGGGAGCCAGCGCCAGACGCTCCGCCAGCTCGGCCGGAGAGAGCGGCGCGCGCAGGGCCTGGAAGATGCCCAGGCGCAGGCCGGCGCGCAGCAGCGGAAGCCGCGCGTAGCCGTCCAGCACGCCGACCAGGCGACGCGTGTGTCGGACCCGCTCGAAGCCCGGCCGCACGGAGACCTAGAGGAACTCCAGGTTCGCGAAGCGAACCAGAATCGTCTTCACGCCGACGCGCTCGAAGCGGATGCGGAGCTTCTGGGAGGGGCCGCGCCCGGTGGCTTCGAGGATGGTCCCGTCGCCGAAGATCGGGTGACGCACGCGCAGGCCGCGCCCGGGCTCCGGCGCCTCCTCCGGCACCTGGCTCACCGAGTAGTCGAGCTGCCGCTCGTCCGGGTCCACCGCCGCCGGCGGGACGCCCGTCAGCAGCGGGGGCGGGATCTCGCCCAGGAAGCGCGAGGGCGCGCCCCAGCTGCGCGAGCCGAAGCGGCGTCGCTCCTGGGCCCAGGTCAGCACGAGGCGGTCCATGGCGCGCGTCATGCCCACGTAGAACAGCCGCCGCTCCTCCTCGAGACCGGCCTCGTCCCGCGCCGAGGCGGCGTGCGGAAAGATCCCCTCCTCGAGACCCACCAGGAACACCACCGGGAACTCGAGCCCCTTTGCGGAGTGCCCGGTCATGAGCGAGACGCGATCCGCCCGCGCCTCCCAGGCGTCGAGGTCGCTCACCAGCGCCACCTGGTCGAGGAAGAGCTCGAGCGCGGAGCGCTCCTCGTCTCCGGCGTTCACCGCCTCGAAGTCCTCCGCCGCCGCCACCAGCTCGCGCAGGTTCTCGCGACGCGACTCCGCCTCCGGGGTCCCCTCCCGCTCCAGATGGCGCAGCATGCCGCTGCGCTCCAGCACCAGGCCGAGGGCTTCGGAGGGCGAGGCGCCCTCCACCTCGCGCCGGATCCCGTCCAGCAGGCCCAGGAACTCCCGCACACGGGGCGCCGAGCGGCCGCCGCCGCCGCTCGCGAAGCGCCGCAGCCCTTCGAGCAGCCCCGCTTCGTCCGCCGCTCCGAGCTCCCCGGCGCGATCCAGCGTGGTGCGCCCGATGCCGCGCGGCGGGTTGTTCACGATGCGCGCGAGCGCCTGGCCGTCGGCCGGGTTCATCAGCACGCGCAGCCAGGCGAGCGCGTCCTTCACCTCGGCGCGGTCGTAGAAGCGGACGCCACCCACCACCACGTAGGGGACGTCGTACTTGAGCAGCTCCTCCTCGAAGGGACGCGACTGCGCGTTGGTGCGGTAGAAGATCGCGAAGTCGCCGAGCTTGCGAGCGCCTTCGCGCGCCGCGCCGAGCAGCTCCCGGACCACGAACTGCGCCTCGTCCCGCTCGTCCACCGCCTCGTAGAGGCGGATCGGATCGCCGTCGCCGCGCTCCGTGCGCATGCGCTTGTCCTTGCGCGCGCGGTTCTGGGCCACCACCGCCGACGCGCCGTCCAGAATGGGACGCGTGGAGCGGTAGTTGCGCTCGAGCTTCACGACCCGGGCATCGGCGAAGTCGCGCTCGAAGTCCAGGATGTTGCGCACGTCGGCGCCGCGCCAGGCGTAGATGGACTGGTCCGGGTCGCCCACCACGCAGAGGTTGCGATGACCGCCAGCGAGCTGGTTCACCAGCCGGTACTGCACGCGGTTCGTGTCCTGGTACTCGTCCACCAGCACGTACTGCCAGCGGCGCCGGTAGTGCTCCAGCACCTCCGAGAAGCGCTCGAACAGCTCGGTGGCCTGGAGGATCAGGTCACCGAAGTCGAGGGCGTTGGCCTCGCGCAGCAGGCGCTGGTAGATCGCGTAGCTCTCGGCGGTCGCCTCCGCCTCCAGGTCGGAGGCGGCCGCGGCGGCCTGGGCCGGGAGACAGCCCGCGTTCTTCCACTGGTCGATCCTCCAGCGCAGGCGTCGGGGATCGTGCAGCTTCGGATCGAGCCCCTGCCGGCGCAGCGCCTCCTTCACCACGCCGAGGGCATCCGTGTCGTCGTAGATCACGAACCCGCGCGAGAGGCCCAGATGTCCCGCCTCCCGGCGCAGCACGCGCACGCACGTGGCGTGGAAGGTCGAGACCCAGAGCCCCTCGGCGGCGGGCCCCAGCAGCTTCTGCACCCGCTCGCGCATCTCGCCCGCGGCCTTGTTGGTGAAGGTGACCGCCAGGATCTGCTCGGGCGGAATGCCGCAGGCCCCGATCAGCCAGGCGATGCGGTGCACGAGGACGCGGGTCTTGCCGCTGCCCGCCCCGGCCAGGACCAGCAGCGGGCCCTCCGTCGCCTGGACGGCCTCGCGCTGCTCCGGGTTCAGTCCCTCGAGGATCGCGTCGGCGAGCAAGCGGGTGGCGGCTCCTGCGGCGATGCGGCGGGAGGGGGGCGGGTTCGCGGAAGGTAGGGGACGCCCAGGGGCGGCTCAAGCGCGCCGGCGTTACTCCACGGTCACGCTCTTGGCCAGGTTGCGCGGCTGGTCCACGTCCGTGCCCTTGTGCAGGGCCACGTGGTAGGCCAGCAGCTGCAGGGGGACGACGGCGAGGATCGCGGTCAGGTAGGGGCCCAGGTCCGGGATCGGGATCACCTCGTCGGCCTTCTCCCGGATCTCCTCGTCGCCCTCGGTGGCCACCGCGATCACCTGGCCGTCGCGCGCCCGCACCTCCTCCAGGTTCGACACCACCTTGTCGTACACGGGGCTGCGGTTCGCGATCAGGACCACCGGCATCTCCGCGTCGATGAGCGCGATGGGACCGTGCTTCATCTCTCCGGCGGCGTAGCCCTCGGCGTGGATGTAGGAGATCTCCTTGAGCTTGAGGGCGCCCTCCAGGGCGATCGGGTGCATGATCCCGCGCCCCAGATAGAGGAAGTTCGTCGCGTGGGCGTAGCGGTGGGCGATGCGGCGCAGCTCCGGTTCCAGCTGGAGGACGTGCTCCACCAGGCGGGGGAGTCGGACCAGGTCGTGGAGACGCTGCTCGGCCTCCTCCCGGGGCAGGCGCCCGGCGGCCCGGGCCAGCTTCAGCGCCAGCAGGTAGAGCGCCACGATCTGGGTGGTGAAGGCCTTGGTGGAGGCCACGCCGATCTCG
>JBFGJV010000251.1:0-4051 GCA_041577015.1 Myxococcota bacterium | reverse complement strand
CTGCATGATGATGCGGGGCGTGGAGCAGCAGAACGCCTTCGCGATCACCAGCTCCCTGCGGGGCGAGTTCTCCGACGATCCCAAGACGCGCGCGGAGTTCATGGAGCTGCTCCGCCACAGCAAGCCCGCCTTCGCCTGAGCCAGCCCTGACGCAGTGCTTCACAAGGTGCGTGGGAGCTTCGGCCCATGCCGCGGGGCGTCCGGCCCGATGACCCTCCCCGCAGGGCCGATCCAAGGGTGACCGGGGGTCCGCCAAATCGGTCATTTCCCCTTTGACAAGAGGCCTGAAGATGCATAGAGTGCGCGCCGTTCAGGGGGTGAGGGGGTCCCGTCGAGCGAGCCTGGGGTGAGGTGCAACCCGCCCGCAGACCGGCCGCTGTGCACGGCACGAGCATGCCGCAGTGCGTCGCGATACTGCGTGGGGTCGAACCGGCGCCGAGGGGAAATCCCGATCCCGGACTTGACGCACCGCGTCTGAACCCGGGAGGAACACGATGAGTCAACAACGAGTCCGAGGCGGACGGCGGGGCCTGGGTGGCAGCATCAAGCGCCGCGACGCGGCGCGCACCGCCGCGCGCCGCAAGGAGCTCGGCGCCGAGACCGACGGTCAGGCGCTGCGCCGTCCGGAGAAGATCGCCACGCCGCAGCCGCGCCCCGCGGACTCCTCGCGGGAGCGCAGCGCCCTCGTCTCCTACTTCCGCGACATCGCCTCGATCCCGACGCTCACCAAGGAGCACGAGGTGCTCCTGGCCAAGGAGATCGAGGCTTCGACACTCGCCTTCCGCGAGGCCGTGCTCTCGATTCCGCTCACGGCGCGCGAGGTGCTGCGCATCTGGCACGGGCTCAAGCAGGAGGACCGCGTCACCGGCAAGATGTCCGAGTCCTTCGGCAGCGGATCGCCGGACGGCGCCGACCTGACCGCGCTGGTGGACCGCGCGCTCGTGCGCGTGGAGCGGACGCTGCGCGAGTGGGAGAAGCTTCCGCGTCGGACCGACGCCGCCACGCGCGAGCGTCTGGAGCGGCGCCTGGCCCGGGGCCTGAAGGACGCCGACCTCTCCATGCAGATCCTGGGGCGCATCCGGCGCCGCCTGCTGGAGGCCCGCAAGCAGGTGGGCCGTGCCGAGCGCGAGCAGGAGCGGCTGCGCGGACGGGAGCCGCGCGGCGAGAGCGGGCGCTCCCGCCGCACCAAGCAGGTGCGCGAGGCGAAGGCGCGCATCGCGGCGCTGGAGAGCGAGATCGGCATGGCCGGCGAGGCCTTCGCCAGCCGCATGCGGCACATCGAGGACTCCTGGGAGCGACTCACGGAGGTCAAGAACACCTTCGTGCAGCACAATCTGAAGCTCGTGGTCGCGATCGCCAAGGACTTCCGGAACATGGGGATCTCGTTCCCGGACCTGATCCAGGAGGGCAACCTCGGCCTGATCCGCGCCGTCGAGAAGTTCGACTACCACCGCGGCCACAAGTTCTCGACCTACGCGGTGTGGTGGATCCGGCAGGCCTTCATCCGGGCGATCCAGAACCACTCGCGCACGATCCGCATTCCGAGCCACGTGCACGACACGCTGCTCAAGTACCACCGGGCCTACGCGGAGCTGGAGACCAAGCTCGGCCGGGATCCCACCTGCGAGGAGCTCGCCCCGGTGCTGCGCATGACGGCCGACCAGGTGGAGCAGCTCCAGGACATGACCCGGGAGCCGGTGAGCCTCGAGGCGGACGTGCGCGGGACGGACTCGAAGCAGGTGAAGGACTACGTGAAGGACCCGACCGCCGCCTCGCCGCTGGCCGGGCTCGACCACGACCGCCTCGAGCGCACGACGCACGACTCGATCGCGGTGCTCTCGGATCGCGAGCAGAACATCCTGCGCTGGCGCTTCGGCATGGGCGGCGAGCCCGAGCACACGCTCGAGGAGATCGGCAGCAAGCTCGGCCTCTCGCGCGAGCGGGTGCGCCAGCTGGAGGCGCGTGCGCTCGCCAAGCTGCGCGCCTCCCACGGCCAGCGCCTGCGTGCCTTCGTCCGCCAGCCGGAGGCGCGGCTCTAGGTCCCCGGGTCGGCGCGCGCGGGTCGCGCCTAGGATCCGCGCAGCGGGGAGAGGTCCACGCGCAGCTCGCCGGCTTCGGAGAGCCGGCGCTGGGCGGACTGGAGCCAGACCGAGCGCGCCGCGTCCCGGCGCTGCTGCTCGAGCCGCGTGCGCTCCGCGGCCATCTCCGCCTCCACCTCCTCGGCGCCGGGAGCCCGGCGCTCCAGGCGCTGCACCAGGACCAGCCGGTCCGCGTGCTCGAAGATGCGCGGCGAGCTCGGCGCCTCGCCGGAAAGCGCGAACGCCGTGGCGAGCAGCTCCGGCGCGCGGCCCAGCCCCGGTACGAGCCCGTCACGGCGGCGGCGGATCCAGTCCGGCCGCTCGATGGAGAGCTCCTCGGCGCGCGCGGCGTCCACCAGCGAGCTGCCGTTGCGCACCGCCTCGGCGATGCGCTCGGCGGTGGCGCGGGTGCGGGCGCGGGCGGCGTCCTCCTCCAGCAGCTTCCGGGCGATCTCGCGCTTCACCTCCTCGAAGGACCGCTCCTCGGCAGGCTTGCGCTCTTCCAGCCGGATCACGTGGAACCCGAAGGGCGTGCGCACCAGGTCCGAGGTCTCGCCGGGCGCCAGGGCAAAGGCCGCCTCCTCGAAGGCGGGCGCCATCTGGCCGCGGCGGAAGAAGCCGAGGTCGCCGCCCCGGCTCTTCGAGCCGGGATCCTCGCTCAGCTCCATGGCCAGCTCGCCGAAGTCCGCGCCCTCCCGGACCCGGTTCAGGAGCTCCGCCGCGCGCTCGCGCACCTCCTGCTCCTGCTCCGGCGTGGCGTCCGCCTCCACGCGCAGCAGGACGTGTCGCGCGCGCACGCGCTCCGGGGCCTGGTACTCCTCGAGATTCTGGTCGTAGAAGGCGCGCACGCGCTCCGGATCCGCCGCGACCAGCGCCTCGATCTCCGCCTCCTCGATCGCGACCGGGTCCCGCGCCTGGTCCAGGGGCAGCACCACGTAGGCGATGCGGATCTCCTCCAGGCGTTGCCGCACGGCGTCGCGCGCCTCCGCGGGGGAGACGGCCACGCCCGCGTCGATCAGGCCGAGCAGCTTGTTGGCCAACAGCCGGTCCCGTTCCCACTCGACGAAGCGTCGCTCGCTGCCGTACTGCGACTCGGCGAAGGAGCGCAGGTCCTCGGCGCGCAGTCGGCCCTGCTCGTCCCGGGCGCCGGGGATGCGGCCCACCGAGCGGCGCACCTCGGAGTCCGTGACGCGCAGCCCCAGCCGCTCGGCCTCGCTCGCGAGCCCGGCCACCTGCACCAGCGCCCCGGCCGCCGCGGCGTCCAGCTGCTCGCCGAGCTGCGAGGCGTCGAAGGCCTCCCCGAGCGCGTCGCGATACTGCTGCTCCTGGCTCTCGCGCACGCGCTGGAGATCGCGGGGGCCGTAGTGGCGATCCCCCACCTCCACCACCCAGAACCCGCCCAGGCCGCCGCCACCAGGGGGGCCTCCCACGCCCAGGTAGAGCACGAAAACGCCGCCCACGAGCACGATCACGGCCGCCATGAGCCAGCGCTGGCCCTGGCGCAGGATGCGAAGCATGCGAAACCCCCGGGCCCGCGCGGAGCCTCAGGCAAGGGGCCCGGAGGGTCGACCTGAGGGGGTGCGGGCGAAGCGAGACTACGCTCGCCTCCCGGACCCGGCAAGCTGCCCGGGGGGAAGGGGTGGCTTGAAGCAGGCAGCACGCGGCTGGTAGAGTGAACCTGGCCTCGAACCCGGAAAGCTCGCCCGCCCCTCGACTTAAGCGGGATACTCGCGGGTGGGGAGGGCTCCGGCTCGGGCCCCCGCGGGAGAAACGACGTGCCTCTCAATCACATCCTCGGCTGGTTCTCGAACGACCTGGCGGTGGATCTGGGCACCGCCAACACCATCGTCTACGCCAAGGGCAAGGGCATCGTGGTCTCGGAGCCCAGCGTGGTGGCCGTGATCCAGGACGGGCGGGGCCCCGACAAGGTGCGCGCGGTGGGCAAGGAGGCCAAGGAGATGCTCGGCCGCACG
>JBFGJV010000250.1:0-4100 GCA_041577015.1 Myxococcota bacterium | reverse complement strand
TGGTCCATGGGGAAGACCCCCTTGGCCAGGACGGTGGTCACGACCGGGATGCGCAGGTGCTCCGCCAGTGCCAGGAAGTCGCGCTCGGCCCTCTCGCGAAACAGCTCGACGCCTCCGTACAGGATCGGCCGGCGCGCCGCGCGCACCCGCGTCACGGTGTCCGAAACCGCCTCCGAGAGCTTGCGCGGATCGGAGGTGGCGGGACGGAAGCTGCCGTCCCACTCCAGGATGTGCCGGGGAACCGGTACGACGCGGTCCACCAGGTCGCGCTGGATTTCCAGGTAGCCCGGACGGTGCTGCGTCATGATGGCGCGCACGACCGCGTGCACCTCCTCGGCGGCGCGCTCCGGATGACGCAGCACGCGGGCGTCGCAGGTCACCTCCTGGAACATCCGCCACTGGGAGAGCACGTCCTTGGCCTGGTGGTGGATGCCGCCGAGCTTCTGCTCCGCCTCACCGGGGCCTCCGGAGACCACCAGCAAGGGCACCTGCTCCGCGTAGGCGCCCGCCACGGGATTGAGCACGTTGTGGCCGCCGGCGCCGTAGGTCACGCAGAGCACACCGAGCCGCCGGGTGCTGCGCGCGTAGCCGTCCGCGGCGAAGCCCACCGTCGGCTCGTGCGAGAAGGTCACGATCTCGAGCCCGCGCTCGCGGCCGAAGCGATGGAACAGGCCCAGCACCAGATCTCCGGGAAGCCCGAAGATGTGCGTCACGTGGGCACGCTTCAGATACGCCACGAGGAAGTCGCCCAGCGCCATGCGCGAGCGCATGGGGGAGCGGCCTCGGGCAGGCTTCTCAGCGGCCATGGTCCGTGCCCCCCGCCAGCTCGAACCAGTGCAGGGCGGCCACGACGAGCGCGTGGCCGATCTCGCCGGAGCGCACGCGGTCGCGAAGCGCGGCGACCGGCACCAGCTCCACCGCCGTCTCCTCCGCGCCGTGGTTGCGGATCGCACCGACACGCTCGGCACCGCGGGCCCAGAAGGTGTGGACGCGGTTTCCGAACAGCGCGGGATTCGGATTGAGCACACCGATGGGCACCAGTTCGGACGCCCGGTAGCCGGTCTCTTCCCGCAGCTCGCGCCCGGCCGCCGCCTCGGGCGACTCGCCGGGGTCCACGATGCCGCCGGGAATCTCGAGCGTCAGCTCCGAGGAGCCGTGCCGGTACTGACGCACCATGACCACGTGCGCATCCTCGGTGACGGGTACGACGTTCACCCAGTCGGAGGCGTCGATGCGGTAGAAGGTGTGGACATCCCCGCTGCGCGGCGAGCGCGCCAGCGTGCGTCGAACGCGGAACACCGAGCAGTCCTGCACGTCCCGGGCCTCCAGGACGGTCCACGGACGCGGCAACCGCATCGCTGTGAACGTAGCACGCTCGCGACGCTCCCTGGACCTTCCCGGGCGTTGACCTACGCTCGCGCTCCACGCCATGAACCCGCCCGCTCCCGCAGCCTCGAGCCGCCGCCCGCGTCTCTCGGGGCACCTGTTCATGGTGCTGGTGGCGATCGCCTGTGGACTCGCCGCGGGCTTCGGCGCCATCGGCTTCCGGCTGCTGATCCGGACCTTCCAGGAGGTCTTCTTCGGAGGCGCGGAGTTCTGGTCGGGACTGGCCGTGGGCCGGCTCGTCCTGGGCAGCGAGGATCCGCTGGCCGTGGGCATGGAGCTCCCCGCCTGGCGACGCCTGCTGGCACCGGCGCTGGGCGGGCTGCTGGTCGGCCCCCTGGTGCACTACCTGGCCCGGGAGGCCCGGGGGCACGGCGTGCCCGAGGTGATGGAGGCGGTGGCGCTGCGCGGAGGCGCCATCCGGCCACGCGTCGTGGGAGTCAAGGCCCTGGCCTCCGCGCTCACGATCGGCTCGGGCGGCGCGGTGGGACGCGAGGGACCGATCGTCCAGATCGGCTCGGCCCTGGGCTCGAGCCTGGGACGGCTGCTGCGGCTGCCGGCGCGCCAGGTGCGGACCCTGGTGGGCTGCGGCGCCGCCGCGGGGATCGCCGCCACGTTCAACGCGCCCATCGCCGGGGCGCTGTTCTCGGTGGAGGTGATCCTCGGCGACTTCGCCCCGGCGTACTTCAGCCCCATCGTGATCTCGTCCGTGGTGGCGACGGTCGTGTCCCGGTTCTTCCTCGGCAACACGCCCGCCTTCGAGGTACCGGCCTACGAGCTGGTGAGCCCGCTCGAGCTGGGGCCGTACATGCTGGCGGGTGTGGTGGCAGGCCTGGTGGGCGTCGGCTTCGTAACGGTGCTCTATGCCAGCGAGGATGGCTTCGCGCGTCTGCCGATCCCCGAGCCGCTCAAGGCGGGGCTGGGCGGGCTCCTCGTCGGCGCGATCGGGATCGGTCTGCCGCACGTCTTCGGCGTCGGCTACGGATCGATCACGGCGGCGCTGCACGGAGAGCTCCCACTCCTGCTGCTGGGGGCGTTGCTGCTGGCCAAGCTGGTGGCCACGTCCATCACGATCGGCTCCGGGGGCTCCGGCGGCGTGTTCGCGCCGTCGCTCTTCCTGGGCGCGATGACGGGCGGCTGCCTCGGCTCCCTGGTGCACCAGGCCTTCCCCGACGCGACCGCCAGCTCCGGTGCCTATGCCCTGGTCACCATGGGTGCGCTGGTGGCAGCAACCACGCACGCACCGATCACCGCGATCATCATGATCTTCGAGATGACCCAGACGCTCACCATCATTCCCCCGCTGATGGCCGCCTGCGTGGTGAGCACGCTGGTGGCGACCTTTCTGCGCCGCGACTCCATCTACACCCTGAAGCTCCGTCGGCGCGGGGTGGATCTCCTCGCCGAGCAGGATCCCAACGTGCTGAAGAACCTGTTCGTGACCGACGTCATCGATCGCGAGCCGGCGGTGGTGGGCGCCTCGGCGCCGTTTGCCGAGGTGCTGGACCTGGTGGTGAGCAGCCCCCACACCGAGTTCTTCGTGGTGGACGAGGGGGAGCGCCTGCTCGGCGTGATCTCCCTCTCGGACCTGCGGCGGCTCATCCTCGAGCAGGACACCCTGCGCCACGTGGTGGTGGCGGCGGACCTGCTGGAGACGGGGCGTCCCACCGTGACGGAGACCGACGATCTCGATCTCGCCATGCAGCTGTTCGCCCAGGCCGGCGTGGGCGAGCTGGCCGTGGTCTCGAGCCTGGACCAAGGCAAGCTGGTGGGTGTGGTGCGGGAGAAGGACGTGATCGAGGCCTACAACCGCGAGGTCCTGCAGCGGGATCTCGCGGGCGGCGTCTCGAGCCGGGTGAGCCTGGTGGGCCGCGGCCACCGGGTCGATCTGGGAGGCGGGTTCGTGCTGGTGCAGCTCCAGGCGCCTGCGGGCTTCCTGGGTAGGAGCCTGCGCGAGCTGGACGTGCGTGCGCGCACCGGAGTCCAGGTGCTGCTGCTGCGGGCCCGAAGCGGAGGCGAGCGGACGATTCGCGTGCCCACGCCGGACGATCGCGTGCAGGAAGGGGACGTGCTCGTGGTGGCGGGGGCCGAGGATGCGGTGGAGCGGCTGGAGTCCCTGCCCGCCCCGTCGGGCTCCGTCACAGCACCTCGTCGATCAGGATCGTGACGTCCTCCGCCCCCGGCTGAACCGTGTCGGGTGCGGTCCCTGCCAGATCACCGGGAGTGCGGGTGCTGGCGTTCCCGTCGGCGTCCACGCGCGCGCTCAGGCGCATGGGCCCGACGAAGGGCAGCGTCGCGATCATGCGGTCGTCCGGGCCGAGTTCGAAGTCCAGGGGGAAGCCCGGGTCGGCAATGCGCTTCACCGCCAGGGGCGGCCCGCCCTCGCCTCGCCGCGCCACCAGGAACAGCACTGCCCCGGGCGGCACGCCGCCCGCCAGGTCGGGAGCCAGCCGAATCGTCCCTCGTACCGGGACCCCCGCCTCGGCCGGCATCGGTGGGGCTCCCCGGCCTCCCTCGGGGCGACCGGGGTCGTCTCCACCCATGCCGAGGGCGGCTCCTTCGGGGAAGATGCGCGAGAGGTCGGGAGCCGCGGCCTGCTCCCCCGGAACGAACGGCTCCACCCGCCGGTCGCACCCGGCCACCGCAACCAGAACCGCGAGCGGAAGCACCCATCCCATGCCCGCCGCACCGTAGCAGGGACGTTCCTTGCCTTGCTT
>JBFGJV010000249.1:0-4190 GCA_041577015.1 Myxococcota bacterium | reverse complement strand
CGTGGGCGACGAGCCGCGCGACATCGTGTTCGCAAAGGGCCGGGCGTTCGTCACCACGGCGCATCGGGGTCAACACCGCACCCACCCCTCGATCGCCTCGGTGCCGGGGGCCGGCGATCCCGAGCTCACGACGCCGGGCGTCTCCCGCGCCGACGTCTGGGTCTTCGACGCGCGGCGTCCGGGCGAGGGGCTCGGCGGACGGCCGCTGCGGATCGTGGAGCTCTTCGGCGACACGCCGCGCGCGCTCGCCGTGAGCCCGGACGGCCGCACCGTGTACGCCGCGGTCTTCCACTCGGGCAACCAGACCACGGCGCTCGCCGAGGGAGCGGTCTGCGACGGCTTCGATCCCACCAACGAGGCGGACGCCTGCCCCGACGAGTTCCCGGGCGCTCCCGGGGGCCTGCCGGGCCCGGCCACCAACCACGTCGGCGACCCGGCCGTGGAGGTGGGGCTGATCGTCAAGTTCAACCGCGACACCGGCCACTGGGAGGACGAGCTCGGCCGCGTCTGGGACGAGGCGGTGCGCTTCGACCTGCCCGACCTCGACGTCTTCGCCATCGACGCGCGCACCCTCGAGGAGCGCCACGCGTACCCCCACGTGGGGACCATCCTCTTCAACATGGTGACGAACCCGAAGACCGGGGCGCTCTACGTCTCGAACACCGAGGCGAACAACGAGGTGCGCTTCGAGGGCCCGGGGGACTACGTGGAGGCGGTCGGCGCCAAGCCGCCCGGCGAGCCCCCGAGCGTGCAGGGCCGCATGCACCGCGCCCGCATCACCGTGATCGACGACGAGGGCGTACGGCCGCGGGATCTCAACAAGCACATCGATTACGCGCTCCGGCCGGCCCCGCCCGGCATGAAGGAGCACAGCCTGGCCACGCCCGCCGAGATGGTGGTGTCGCGCGACGGCGAGACCCTCTACGTGGCCGCCCTCGGCTCGAGCCGGGTCGGCGTGCTTCCCACCGCCGCCCTGGAGGACGACAGCTTCGATCCCCAGGTGGAGAGCGCCAACTACATCGCCGTGAGCGGTGGCGGTCCGAGCGGCCTCGCCCTGGACGAGAAGCGCGACCGACTCTACGTGCTCACGCGCTTCGACAATGCGGTCTCGGTGGTGGACCTCGACGCGGGCGCGGAGGTGCAGCACGTGGCGCTGCACAACCCGGAGCCCCCGCAGGTGGTGGAGGGGCGCCCCTTCCTCTACGACGCAGACTTCTCCTCCAGCAACGGCGAGGCCTCCTGCGCCAGCTGCCACGTCTACGGCGACCTGGACAGCCTGGCCTGGGACCTGGGCGACCCGGACGCCGACATCGAGGCGAACTCCATCGAGATCAACCTGGGCCTGTTCTTCTCGTTCATCGGGGGCTTCTTGCCGTTCACGATCAACGGGACCGGAAACATCGACGAGTTCAATCCGATGAAGGGCCCGATGGCGACCCAGACCCTGCGCGGCATGGTGAACCACGGGCACATGCACTGGCGCGGCGACCGGGTCAACGGCTTCTTCGGCTTCGACGACCCGAACACGGACGACGCTGAGCTCTCGTTCAAGAACTTCATCGTGGCCTTCCCGGGGCTGCTGGGCAGCGAGAAGTCACCCGAGGATCCGGCGCTCCAGGCGGCCATGCAGAAGTTCACGGACTTCACGCTGGAGGTGACGCTCCCGCCGAACCCGGTGCGCGCACTCGACAACTCGCTGACGCCCGGGCAGGCGGCCGCCCGCGAGTTCTACTTCGGTGGGCCGGACGGAACGCAGCTCTCGGACGGCGTGGCGTTCGTTCCTGGGGTCACGGGCTTCACCTGCGATGGCTGCCACACGCTCGACCCCGCAAGCGGCTTCTTCGGCGGCGACGGGACGGCCAGCTTCGAGTTCGAGCAGCAGATCATGAAGATCCCCCACCTGCGCAACATGTACCAGAAGGTGGGGATGTTCGGGCTGCCGAAGGTGGCCTTCTTCAACGAGGGCAATCACGAGCACCAGGGCGACCAGATCCGGGGCTACGGCTTCCTCCACGACGGCAGCACCGACACGCTGTTCCGCTTCTTCTCCTCGATCGTCTTCGACCCGGAGACCTTCGCCGACGAGAGAACCGGTCTCATCGGGGGCGGCTTCACCGGCGGTGATCCGCAGCGCCGGGACATGGAGCAGTTCATGCTGGCCTTCGACAACGACCTGGCACCGATCGTGGGGCAGCAGGTGACGCTCGACCGCAAGAACGGCGACGAGGTAGGCCCCCGCATCGACCTGCTGCTCCAGCGCTCGCAGACGCCCTTCGCCTCCAAGATCCTGGGCGAGGGCGCCACCGAGTGCGACGTGGTGGTGAAGAGCGCCGAGCGGCGCCGCACCCGGGGCTGGGTGCATCTGGGCGACGGCGCCTTCCTGGGCGACGACGGCGAGACGGTGTCGGACGCGGAGCTGCGCTCCCTCGCCGCCCGCGCGCCGCTCACCTACACCTGCGCGCCGCCCGGCTCGGGCCCGCGCATGGGCGTGGACCGGGACGAGGACACCCGGCTCGACGGGCTCGACAACTGCCCGGCGGCAGCGAACGAAGGCCAGGAGGACACCGACCGGGACGGCCTGGGCGACGCCTGTGACAACTGTGCGGCCCGGGCGAACCCGGACCAGCGGGATTCCGATGCCGACGGGATCGGGAACGCCTGCGACGACCGCTGCGGCAACGGCACGCCGCTGCGGATCACGCGCCTGGCGCGGAGCTCCGCTGCCCCGGGCAGCTTCGTCCTGGTGCTGGGCGAGGGCCTGGGTCGGCGCACCCAGGTCTGGTTCGGCGACGCGCGCTCGAGCAGCGTGTGGTCGCTGGGCCGGCGCTCGCTGCTGGTGCGCGTCCCCGACGTGGAGCCCGGCGAGCGCACGCTGCGCGTGGTGGACCCGGGTGGGTGCCGCTCCAAGGACGGCGTCTCCTTCACCATCGAGGCGCCGAAGCGGCCCTGGTGGAGTACCTTGCGGGGGTCGAAGAACAAGCCAAGCTAGCGGGATGGCGCTCGACCTGCGCGCGCTGGTCGCCCCCGAGCACACCGCGCTCGTGACCCAGGAGTGCCAGCGCGGCGTGGTGGGGGATCTCTCGCCGCTCCCGCACCTCGCCGCCGCGGCCCGGGAGATCCTGCCGAACGTGGCCCGGCTCTCGAAGGCCGCCCGAGCCGCCGGGGTGCGCGTGGTGCATTGCACCGCCGAGCGCCGCCCGGACGGCCTCGGCGCCAACACGAACGCCCGCATCTTCCGCTACATGGAGAAGGCTCCCCACCCGCTCAGGCCGGGCTCGGACGCCGCCGCGCTGGTGCCCGAGATCGAGGTCTCGGAGTCGGATCTGATGATGCCCCGCCTCCATGGCCTCTCGCCCTTCCAGGGCACCGAGCTCGACTTCGTGCTGCGCAACCTGGGTGTGCGCACCATCGTGGGCGTGGGTGTTTCGCTGAACGTGGCGATCCAGAGCCTGACCTTCGACGCGGTAAACGCCTCGTATCAGGTGGTGATCCCGCGCGACGCGGTGGCAGGCTTTCCGAAGGAGTACGCCGAGGCCGTCTTCGAGCACACGCTCGGCGCGGTCGCGACGCTCGTCACCACCCGGGACCTGCTCGACGCCTGGACGCAAGCGCGGGCGTAACCCGCGAGCCCAGCGAGCCGAAGGCGAGCGAAGTCTAGTGCCGTGCCTCGAACTTCACCGGCATCGACGCCCAGCCCTGCACGAACTCCGTGCGCAGGCGCTCGAGCCGATCCACCTCCACCACGTACTCCGGCATGCTGCGCAGCGTGGCGCCGAGCAGCAGCTTCCCCTCCATGCGGGCGAAGTGCGCGCCCAGGCACGAGTGGATGCCGTGGCCGAAGGAGAGGATGCGGCGCGGCTTGCGATCGATGTCGAAGATCTCGGGCTCCGGGAACTCCCGGTCGTCCCGGTTGGCGGAGGCGTAGAGGAAGAGCGCCACCTGCCCCTCGCGCATGGTGTGGCCGTGGAGCGTGACGTCGCACTTCAGCACGCGGCCCAGGAACTGCGTGGGCATGTCGTAGCGCAGGATCTCCTGGAAGGCGTCCGGGAGCGCACCCGGGTTGGCGGCCAGGCGCGCGCGCTGGTCGGGGTGCTGGAACAGGCGGTAGATCCCGTTGGAGAACACCTTCGGGAAGGTCTCGGAGCCGCCGATCATCAGCATCGAGAGGTGCGAGGCGATGGCCTCGTCCG
>JBFGJV010000248.1:0-4199 GCA_041577015.1 Myxococcota bacterium | reverse complement strand
CGCCGCCATGCTCGCCACGCCGCGCGATCTCTACGTGCTCCCCGAGTGGACGGACGAGGCGTGGGACGATCGCGCCCTGCCCCATCTGGAGGGTCAGACCATCTCGCAACCGAGCATGGTGGCGATCATGCTCGATGCGCTGGAGCCCAAGCCGGACGAGACGGTGCTCGACGTCGGAACGGGAAGTGGGTACCAGGCGGCCATCCTCGCCCGGCTCGTGCGCCGGGTGCTCGGGATCGAGGTGCGACGCACCCTCGCCCGCTGGGCCCGGCACCGGCTCGCGCGCGATCCCGGGGTGCCGGGCAACGTGCACGTGACGGTGGGCGACGCCCACCGTGGCTTTCCGGGACGCGTGTCCTTCGACGGGATCCTGGTGGCGGCGGCCGCCGATCGCGTGCCGCCCGCGCTGGTGGACCAGCTCGGGCCGGGAGGCCGCCTGCTGGCGCCCATCGGACCACCGGGTCTGCAGGAGCTGGTGCGCGTGCGTCGAGACCACGCCGGCGGGCTGCACACCGAGGAGCTCGGGGCCTGCGCCTTCGTTCCGCTGGTGCACCGCTAGCTCTCGTTTCTCTGCGCTACCGTGCTCGCGCCATGCCGCTGCGGCCGAGCCTCCCTCCCGGCGCCCGGCGCCTGCTGGACCTCGCGCGCACGGACCGTGCCCTCGCGTCCCGGGAGCTCGAGAAGCTTTCCGTGGCCGAGCAGGTGGAGCTCTTGTGCGAGACGCCGCTGGCGCGCCGGGCGGAGCTGTTGGGATTGCTGCGGGACGCGGCGCCGCTGGTCCGTGCGCTGCCCGAGGCCGAGCTCTGCTTCACGCTCAAGACGGTGGGGCTCGCCGACGCCGGCTGGCTGCTGGAGCAGGCCACGGCGAGCCAGCTCCAGGCTTGCGTGGATCTGGACGCGTGGAGTGAATTCGCGCCGGATCGCGAGCAGCTGGGTGCCTGGCTCGGGGCCTGTGCGGAGGCCGGGGACGAGACCCTGGTGCGCGCCATGAAGTCGCTCGACATGGAGCTCGTGGTGCTCTGGGTGAAGGACCGGGCCGAGGTGGTGATGGCGCCCCGCGAGGAAGGCTGGGAGCCGCCGCCGGGCGCGCGCACGCTGGACGGGCAGTTCCACCTGGTGGCGCGGCACGAGAAGGACGATCTCGCCGACCTGCTGCGCGGCCTCGAGCTGCTGTTCCAGCGCGACTACTGGTTCTACTTCCGGACGCTCCAGGCGGCGATCCACGAGACGCCCGCCGAGCTGGAAGAGTCGGCGCTGCGCTGGCGGAGCGGCCGGCTGCAGGATCTTGGCTTCCCGCCGTGGGAGGAGGCCATGCGGGTCCAGGCCCGCCTCGGCGCGGAGGAGCGGCGACGCCTCCCCGAGCCTGAGCCGCGGCTCGCGCTGGGCGAGTGGCGGCTTCCCGTGTGGCTGCCGCGGTTGCCGAGCGCCGAGGAGTCCGGGCACGCCACCTTCCGGGCGGCGGCCGAGCTGGCGCCGAACGAGCGCAACGCCTTCTTCTACGCCTTCGTCGCGCTCGCCAACCAGGTCGCGGTGGCGGAACGACTGCCGCTCGGGGACCCCGACTCGATCCCCCGCGCGCTGGAGCGTGCCGCGGTGGAGACGAGCCGCGGACTCGAGTTCCTGGGACGCGAGCACGCGCTGCGGCACGTGGACGTGTTGCGCCGCGTGTCGCTCGAACGCCTGTTCCGCGTGGGCCGCAGCCTTGACCGGCGCAGCGGCGGTGCGTAGGCTCTGCGGCACCGCCCACGGAACGTCAAGGGATCTTCGTCCATCCGCACCACGAGGTGTCTTCGCATGGGAGAGGTGAGGATCGCCATCGCCGGCGTCGGCAACTGCGCGAGCTCGCTCCTGCAGGGGCTCGAGCACTACCGCAGCGTGCCGGCCGCGCAGCAGGAAGCCTGGGGCCTGATGCACCTCGACATGGGGGGTTATCGCCCCGACGACGTCCGCGTGGTCGCGGCATTCGACGTGGACGTCCGCAAGGTCGGACGTCCGCTCCAGGAGGCTGCCTTCGCCCCGCCGAACTGCACCCGAGCGATCCGCGACCGGCTGCCGGAGAGCCCGGTGAGGGTGCAGATGGGGCCGGTGCACGACGGCGTCGCGGATCACATGGCGGACTGGCCGGAGCAGCGCTCCTTCCGCGTGGCGGAGGAGCGGCCCGTGGACGTGGCCAAGGCCCTGGCCGAGAGCGGCGCCGAGATCCTGCTCTCCTACCTCCCGGTGGGGTCGCAGAAGGCGGCCCAGGCGTACGCCGAGGCCTGCCTCGAGACCGGCGTCTCCTTCGTCAACTGCGTGCCGGTCTTCATCGTCTCGGACCCCCAGTGGGGCGAACGCTTCCGGGCCGCCGGGATCCCGTGCGCCGGCGACGACATCAAGTCGCAGGTGGGCGCGACGATCCTGCACCGCATGCTGGTGCGACTGTTCGCGGAGCGCGGGGTGCGGGTGGACCGCACCTACCAGCTCAACACGGGCGGCAACACCGACTTCCTGAACATGCTGGCCCGTGACCGCCTCGCTTCCAAGAAGGTCAGCAAGACCGAGGCGGTCACCTCGCAGATTCCCTACGAGATCGGCGCCGACAACGTACACATCGGCCCGAGCGACTACGTCCCGTGGCAGGAGGACAACAAGGTCTGCTTCCTGCGCATCGAAGGACGCGGCTTCGGCGGCGCACCCATCGAGCTGGAAGCGCGCCTGTCCGTGCAGGACTCGCCGAACTCGGCCGGGATCGTGATCGACGTGATCCGTTACGTGCAGATCGCTCGGGACCGCGGCCTCGCGGGTCCCCTGCTGCCGATCTCTGCGTACACCATGAAACACCCGCCGGTGCAGATGCAGGACGGCGAGGCCCGGCGCCAGATCGAGGCGTTCCTCGCAAATGGAGCGGCCTAGCGAACTCCGCTGCGTGCTCTATGCGCCGACGCGAAGCGGCGCGGCGCGCACGCCCATCTTCGGCCTGACCGCCGTGGAGCGCACCGTGCTCGCCTTCCTGCGCGCCGGCGTCACCCGCTTCCTGGTGGTGGGCGACCCGCGGGCCGCCGAAGAGGTGGCCCGGCTGCTGGCCCGCGGCGCCTGCCCCGGCGCCCAGGTCCGCGCCCTGGGCGCCACGGCCTCGCTGGTCGCCGCGCTGGGCGGCGAGGAACGCTTCTTCCTGGTCCGTACCGACTGTCAGTACGACCGGCGCATGATCGCCCGCTTCGTGGAGGGGACGCGTCGGTCCGAGGACAGCGTGCTGGCGGTGGACTTCCGCAGGGAGCTTCGACCGCGCGGGCACGAGCTGCCCCAGGTTGCCGTCTGGAGTCGGGCGCCGCACGCCACCGTGCGCATGGTGGGACGCGGCCTGGTGGGGGCCGACGGGGTGGTGATCGGCGTGGCGCTCGCCACCGCGCGCTGGGCGCGCGAGCTGGCGCGCGTGGCGTGCGACGAGCGCGGCTGGCTCCAGGCGCTGTCCGCGCTGACGCAGCGAGAGCCCGTGGAGACCTGGACCGTGCAGGAGCGGTGGCGGCCGGTGCGCGAGCGGCTGGACTGGCTGGCGGCGCGGCGCGAGCTGCTGGACGGCGCCGCGCGCGAGGGGGAGGGCCCCATCGCCCGGCGCGTCACGCGGCCCATCGCGCTCCGGATCACCGAGCGGCTGCTCTCCCGCGACGTGAAGCCGTGGCACGTGACGTTCTCCTCGTTCGGCATCACGCTCGCCGCGGGGGCCTCGTTCGCCTTCGGCCAGGCGGCCGCGGGAGGACTGCTGGCGCAGGCGGCCTCCCTGCTGGAAGGCGTCGACCAGCAGCTGGCGCGCGTGCGCTGCCAGGACTCCGCGTTTCGTTGGCTGTACGACGCGCTGCTGGACGGCGTGGCGGACGCCGCCTTGATCGGTGGCATGACCCTCTACGCCTGGTTCATGGGGGCCGGCCACGCGGCGGTGGTGGCGGGCTTCCTGGCCATGCAGGGCAGCAGCATCGCGACGCTCCTGGAGGAGCGTTCCGGAGAGCGGACGCCGGCCGCTGAGGAGGGGCGCTGGACGCCGATGCGCTGGCTGCTGCTGGGACGGGACGGGCGTCTCTTCCTGGCGCTGGTGGCGGGCGTGACCGGCCACATCGTCGAGGTGCTGGGGTACCTGGCGGTGGGCACCCCCGCACGCGCGGGCGCCCGCGTGTTCCGCCTGCGCGCGGCCGCGCGCGTCTAGAAGCGAGAGGGCCCGCGGGCTG
>JBFGJV010000247.1:0-4220 GCA_041577015.1 Myxococcota bacterium | reverse complement strand
AGTTGATGGCGCCCTCGAAGAACGAGCCCGGCGGCGCCTGCCCGGGCGTCGCCGACTCCTTGGACTGGAACGTCCAGTCGATCGCGATCGTCTCGAGGTTCGTCTCACCGCAGCCCGCGCCTCCCAGGCCGCCGTCGAGCCACTGGAACACCCGGATCTCGTCCACACCGGAGCCACTGAACTCCGCCGTGACGAGCACGTCGTTGTTCACGTGCTCGCCGCCGAAGGTGCCGTCCTCCCGCGTCGCGACGTCCTGCTGGAAGAACCAGAAACCGACCGCCGCGGCGCCGTCGGTCGACAGACGGTCGAGCCCGAACACGAGGACCAGGTCGCCGCTTGCATCGAGGTAGCCGGCCGCGTAGGCGTTCAGGATGTCGTTCTTGGACAGCAGATTGCTGATCGGCGCCCAGCGCCAGCGCGATACGTTCTGCGTGTCCTTCGACCCCCTCTTGAAGGTCACGTTGGGCGCTCCCGGGTCGTGTACGTAGGCCCGGGCGATCGATCCGCCGGGAGCTCCCCCCTCGGGCGGCGGGTTGAGCGTCTGCCAGTCGTCGCCAGGAACCGGGCTAGCGTCCGCGAAGTCCTCGACCGTGTTGCCTTCGAGCTCGAAGAGGTTCGCGTCGATCTGCGCGCGAGCCGTAGAAGCCGAAACCACAGGAGTGGCAGCACAAAACACCACCGCCAGCAAGAGCCGCATCGGGGAAGCCACGTTCGATCCTGCCTTCGTGAGTCCAACCCATCAGGGATCACCCCGCACGCTCACCGACCCCGCGCCTCTCTTGTATCACAACGAACCTCGTCTTCGTGCGAATCATGCTCGAGACGCGACCTCAGCAGGATGCAATGCGGGGGCGCAAGCACCCCTGTGGTCTGGCAAAGCCATCCGGCCCCACTTTTTCGCCAGTTGCCTGCTGCCGGTTGCTCGTTGCCGGCGCGTTGCCTCCAAAAGTGCGCTTCGGTCCGTGTTATCGTCCGGCATCGGAGCGTCACGATGCGAGCGGCAAGGGCGGTCATGCCGGGCACTCCTCCGAAGCGACGTCTGGTGACGATCTCGGTGAGCCACTTCTGCGAGAAGGCGCGCTGGGCGCTCGATCGGGCGGAGCTCGACTACGTGGAGGAGGCGCACTACCCGAACGCTCACTACCTGGCCTCGTTTCCACTCGCGCGCACGGCCTTCGTCCCGATCCTGGTGGACGCGGGCCGGGTGATTCCCGACTCGACCGCCATCCTGCGCCACGTGGACGGCCTGATCGACGCCGACGCACGCCTGTTCCCGGCCGGAGAGCCCGGACGCGAGGTGGAGCGCCTCGAGGCGCGCTTCGACGCCGAGCTCGGGCCGCCCGCGCGCCTCTGGGCGTACTGGCACTGGTTCGGGTCGACGCACGCCATGGTGCGCTACGCCGGCCACGGGACGCCGCGTCTCGAGCGCATGCTGGCGCCAGTTCTGATCGGCCTGGTGAAGCAGCTGACCCGGTGGCGGCTCTCCGTCGATCGGGAGGGCGCGGAGCGGGCGATCGTCTCGGTGCGCACTCTCTTCGACGACGTCGGCGCGCGTCTCTCCGACGGTCGCCCCTATCTGACGGGTGAGCGCTTCACCGCGGCCGACCTCACGTTCGCCTCCCTCTCCGCCCCGCTCCTGCTGCCACCCGAGCACGGCGTCCCGCTTCCCCCGGTGGAGGAGGCACCCGCTGCCATGCGCCAGGAGGTCGAGCGCCTGCGCGCGACGCCCGCCGGCGTCTTCGCGCTGCGCCTGTACGCGGAAGAGCGCAGGTGGTAGCCGGCTCGGAGCTCCTGCTCGTATACTCCAGGCATTCCCCCGCCAGACCGGAGGTCCCATGGCCGCCGCCCCGCAACCGATCCCCACCGATCCCCAGGTGAATGCCTTCCTCCGCGAGGAGCACCGGCTGCTGATCGGAGGCCGCTGGGTGCCCGGCGCCTCCGGCGAGACGTTCGAGGTGGAGAACCCCGCCCGGGAGGACGTGATCGCCCGGGTGCAGAAGGGCGGGGCGGCGGACGTGGACGCCGCCGTACAGGCGGCGCGGCGGGCCTTCGAGGACGGCCCCTGGCGGCGCGTCACCGCGAGCGAGCGCGGCAAGCTGCTCTGGAAGCTCGCCGACCTGGTGGAGGCACACGCCGAGGCGTTCGCCCAGCTCGAGACCCTCGACAACGGCAAGCCGCTCGCCGTGGCGCGGGCGGCGGACGTGCCGCTCACGGTGGACCACTTCCGCTACTACGCAGGCTGGGCCACCAAGATCGAAGGCGAGACCATCCCGATCTCGGTGCCGATCGCGCCGGGCGCCCGGTTCCTCGACTACACCCTGCGCGAGCCGGTCGGCGTGGTGGGGCAGATCATCCCGTGGAACTTCCCGCTGCTGATGGCGGCCTGGAAGCTCGGCGCGGCGCTGGCGTGCGGCAACTGCGTGGTGCTGAAGCCCGCCGAGCAGACGCCCCTCACGGCGCTGCGCCTGGGGCAGCTGATCGGCGAGGCCGGCTTTCCGGACGGCGTCGTCAACATCGTGACGGGCTTCGGCGACGCCGGCGAGGCCATCGTGCGCCACCCGGGCGTGGACAAGGTGGCCTTCACCGGAAGCACCGAGGTGGGCCACCAGATCGTCGCGGCCTCGGCCGGGAACCTGAAGCGCGTCTCCCTCGAGCTCGGCGGGAAGTCGCCCACCTTGGTGTTCGACGACGCCGACCTGGAGATGACGGCCCAGGGCGTGGCCGACGCCATCTTCTTCAACCACGGGCAGTGCTGCTGCGCGGGCTCGCGCCTGTTCGTGGCCCCGCGCGTGCGCGACGAGCTGGTGGAGCGCGTCACCAAGGTCGCGGAGAACGTGCGGCTCGGAGATGGTATGCGGCCCGAGACCACGATGGGACCACTCGTCTCCCGCGAGCAGTACGAGCGGGTGTGCCGCTACATCGCCTCGGGCCAGCAGGACGGGGCGCGGCTGCTCACCGGCGGTAGGGACCGGCCGGGCGACCTGGCGAAGGGCTACTTCGTCAAGCCCACCGTCTTCCAGGACGTACGTCCCGACATGCGGATGGTGCGCGAGGAGATCTTCGGGCCCGTGCTGTGCGTGCAGCCCTTCGAGGACGTGGACGAGGTGGTCCGCCAGGCCAACGAGACGGAGTACGGGCTCGCGGCCAGCGTCTGGACCCGCGACGTCGCCAAGGCGCACCGGGTGGCGGCGGGGCTGCGCGCCGGGACGGTGTGGATCAACTGCCACAACGTCTTCGACGCGGCCGCCCCCTTCGGCGGCTACAAGAAGAGCGGCTACGGCCGCGAGATGGGCCGTCACGCCCTCGAGCTCTACACGCAGGTGAAGAACGTGATCGTCAACCTGGGCGGATAGCTCCGCCCAGGAGGAGCTCGCAAGGCATGCCGCTTACGCTCACCGTCGCAGCTCCTCCACGTTCGCCTCCCAGTTCGCGCCGTCGAACGGCCTGGCGCGCACGGACCTGATCGTCCCGGGATCCAGGCAGCGCACCGAGACGCTCACTCCGTCCGGGTGCGAGCGCGGCACGTAGAACGACTTGATGCCGCAAACCTTGCAGAACAGGTGCTTGGCCACGCCGGTGTTGAAGGTGTAGGTGGTGAGCTGGTCCTCGCCTCGCAGCAGCCGGAAGCGCTCCCGAGGGACCAGGAGATGGCCGTAGCCACCGAGCCGGGCGCACATCGAGCAGTTGCACTCGACGACCTCGAGGTCCGGCGGCGCCTCCACCTGGAAGCGGACGCGCCCGCAGTGGCACCCGCCGCTGTGCGTCACCACACGGCGAGTATATCGAGGTAGCCTGCGCCGGGCGGTGCCCCCGTGGCGCTCCGCGCTAGCGGCCCCCCAGCAGCTGGCGCAGGCCGTCGGTCCCGTCCGGCAGGCGCACCCCGAAGCCCTGCGGGCGCGAGAAGGTCGTTCCCGCCACGCGGCGCGTGGTCCACGAGACCCGGCCGCAGAGGTGGATCTCCGCTCCGCCGGGCTCCCGGAAGTGGAGCCGGACGCGCCCTCCCTCGTGGGGAATCGCGGTGGTCCCCACGAACAGGCCCCCGTCGCTCACGTTCCGGATCAGTCCGTGAGCGAGCCGGCCCTCGGTCTCGAAGTCGGCGGCGATGCAGACGCGGTGACGGCGCGGCGAAGTCATGCGGAAGCCTCCCGAGGTTCTCATCGCGGATCGGCCTCGGGCGCTTGGTGAGCTGCGTTACAGAGGGGGACGTTCCTTGCCTTAGT
>JBFGJV010000246.1:0-4225 GCA_041577015.1 Myxococcota bacterium | reverse complement strand
GGGGGGCGGCCCAGGCCCGGGCCGGGGATCCCCAGAAGCGCAAGGCGATCGACCTGGCCGTCTCGACCATCGAGAAGCAGTTCGGCAAGGGCGCGATCCTCACCATGACCGAGGACGCCATCGACCGCGAGGTGGACGTGATCCCGAGCGGCTCGCCGAGCCTGGACCTCGCGCTCGGGATCGGCGGCTACCCGCGCGGGCGGGTGGTCGAGATCTACGGCCCCGAGTCGAGCGGCAAGACCACGCTGGCGCTGCACGCCGTGGCCGAGCTGCAGAAGAAGGACGGGGTCGCGGCCTTCATCGACGCCGAGCACGCTCTCGACGTGGGCTACGCCCGACGCCTCGGCGTGCGGGTGGAGGATCTGCTGGTCTCCCAGCCCGACACCGGCGAGCAGGCGCTCGAGATCGCCGACGTGCTGCTGCGCTCGGGCGCGGTGGACGTGATCGTGATCGACTCGGTGGCGGCGCTGGTGCCGCGCGCCGAGATCGAGGGCGAGATGGGCGACCAGCTGCCCGGCCTCCAGGCGCGGCTCATGAGCCAGGCCCTGCGCAAGCTCACCGGCACGGTGTCGAAGTCGAACGCCACGGTGATCTTCATCAACCAGCTTCGCATGAAGATCGGCGTGATGTTCGGGAACCCCGAGACCACCGCCGGCGGGAACGCGCTCAAGTTCTACTCCTCCGTGCGCCTGGACGTGCGCCGCATCGCCGCCATCAAGAACGGCGAGGAGGTCGCGGGCAACCGCACGCGCGTCAAGGTGGTGAAGAACAAGTGCGCGCCGCCCTTCCGCAAGGCCGAGTTCGACATCCTCTACAACCAGGGGATCTCGGTGGAGGGCGATCTCCTCGACCTCGCCACCGAGGACGGGATCGTGGAGAAGAGCGGCTCCTGGTACTCCTACGAGGGCGAGCGCATCGGGCAGGGTCGGGAGAACACGCGCACGTTCCTGAAGGAGAACGCGGACGTCTTCGGACGCATCGCCGAGGCGGTCTACGCCCGGCGCGGCCTGAAGCGCGGCATCCCGCCCGCCGCCCCGGACAAGGAGGCCACCCCGGCGAAGGAGGCCTAGCAAGCGCGGCAAAGCCGCGCTTGCTGCGAGCCGCAGGCGAGCGAAGCTCGCCGGCTACAACGGCTGCCAGCGCTTCGCCGGGGCCGGCGCGTCGCTCGCCGCCCCGGCGGCCACCACCTCGATGCGCCGGAGCGGGGTCGCGATGGGCAGCGGAGGGACGGCGAGGCTGCGTGGCTCGCCCTCGAGGTCGCGGGCCACGACGCGGGCCTCGCCGCCGGGGCCGAGCTCGAGCGTGAAGCTGCCGCGCGGGTCGAGGCCCTCGTCCACGAGGCGTCGCTCCACCTGGAGGGCCCACGCGCGCGCCGCCCCGTGCAGCAGGAACGCCGGCACGCGCCGGCTCTCCCGGCACAGGCCCGTGCCGCGCGAGCCATCCAGACGCTGCCAGCGTCCTGCCTCCAGGTCGATGGCCACCGCGCGGCAGCCAGCCTCGATCCAGCGCAGGTCCACGGCGCTTCGCCCGTCGGCGGCGATGCGCTGCTGCGGCCCCCCGGCGCTGGCGTCCGGGGCGCAGGACTCCCCGGGAAGGGACAGGCGTCGCTCGCGCCCGTCCGGCTCCACGATGCGCAGCCACTCGCGCACGCCGTCCGCCTCGGGTCGTCGCTCCAGCTCGAAGTGGCGGTCCTGCCAGCGGAGCGCCGCCTCGTCGTTGCGGTCGGCCGTGTCCGGGGCGGGCGCGCTCGTCTCCGCCGGCGCCGCGAACTCCGGCGCTGCCGGGGGGCTCGACGTCGTCGGCCGCCAGAGGACGTCGAGCTGCGGGGCTCCGGGTGCGGCGTCCGCAGCGATGCGCCCGAGCTGGCCGGAGCGGGTCCACGCGAGCTGGCCACCCGACGAGTCGGGCGCGTCGAAGGGGACGGTCGCATCCGCTCCATCCGGCGTCAGGGCGACCACGCGCGCCAGGAGCCGCGACCCGCGGGCCTCCAGGAAGGCGGCGTGTCGGCCGTCGGGGGCGAGCTGCAGGTCCCGGACCGGGCCCCGACAGTTCTCGCCGAAGCCCAGCGTGGTCCGGGCCGCCAGGACGTCGGGTGCTCCCGGGTCCTGCACTCCCTTCCGGGCGGCGAGCACCTCCACCGGGCAGGAGCCGCGCTCGTCCTCGGCGTCGAAGGCCGGCACCAGCTCGAGCTCGAGGCGCTCCCCGCTGACGGCGGTGCGGGGCGGCGCGCAGCGGTAGCCCGGCGCGGCCACGGCGACCACGCGGGTCTCGGTCACCAGCCAGGGCCAGAGCGTCAACGACGGGCGCAGATGCGGTCGCAGCCGGAAGCTCCCCTCGGCGTCGGTGGCGGTCTCCCCCTCCCCGAGCATCCGGCGGTCGGGCAGCACCCGGTCGTAGCGCCCTTCGTGACGCACCAGGACGAGCGCGTTCTCGATGGGTCGCCCCGTCTCCGCGTCCACGACCCGGCCCGAGACCACCGGCGCCGGCCGCATCGGCAGCGGCGCGCAGGCGGCGAGCAGGCCGCCCGCAAGCATCGCCAGAACACCCGGTCGAGGCATGCGGAGTTCCCCGGAGACCGCTTCGGCCGTTCCGGGCCGGGACCTGAGCCGGGGGCGCCCGCCGCCACTCAAGAGGAGCGGCGGCCCGGTCGAAACAACCTGGGACGCGCTCCCGCAGCCCGGAGGGGGACCCGATCGCCATGGCGACGGACCTGAACGACATCCTGAAGATCGCCCTCAAGGGCGGAGCCTCGGACATCCACATCAAGTCCGGGCTCCCGCCCATGTTCCGGGTGGACGGGGCCCTGGTGCCGCTCAAGAACGCGGAGCGCCTGCTGCCGGACCAGGTCGAGAAGATGGCCTTCGCCATCATGAATCCCGTCCAGAAGCAGCGCTTCGACGACAGCCGCGAGTGCGACCTGGCCTACGGCATTCCGGGTCTGGGCCGCTTCCGCGTCAACGTCTTCCAGCAGCGCGGCACCATCGGAATCGTGTTCCGCGTGATCCCGTTCGGGGTGAAGACCATCGAGCAGCTGCACCTGCCCAAGGTGGTGGAGAGGGTCGCCATGGAGCAGCGCGGGCTCGTGCTGGTCACGGGGACCACCGGATCGGGCAAGTCCACCACGCTCGCCGCGATGATCGACCACATCAACTCGAACCGGACCTGCCACATCATGACGATCGAGGATCCGATCGAGTTCCTGATCCGCGACCGTCGCTCGCTGGTGAACCAGCGCGAGATCGGGGTCGATACCCAGAGCTTCGCCGCGGCGCTGCGGGCGGCCCTGCGTCAGGACCCGGACGTGATCCTGGTGGGCGAGATGCGCGACTTCGAGACGATCGAGACCGCGCTCACGGCGGCGGAGACCGGCCACCTCGTCATGAGCACGCTGCACACCCTCGATGCCACCGAGACCATCAACCGCATCATCTCGGTCTTCCCCCCCTACCAGCAGAAGCAGGTGCGTCTGCAGCTCGCCTCGATCCTGAAGGCGGTGATCTCCCAGCGTCTGGTGCCGCGCGCGGACGGCAAGGGGCGCGTGCCGGCGCTCGAGGTGCTGGTCTCCACGGCCCGCGTGCGCGAGTGCATCTCCGACAAGGACCGCACCAAGGAGATCAACGACGCCATCGCCAAGGGCTACACCACCTACGGCATGCAGACCTTCGACCAGTCCCTGATGCAGCTGGTGAAGGGCAACCTCGTGACCTACGACGAGGCGCTCAAGAACGTCTCCAACGCCGACGACTTCGCGCTGCGCTTCCGCGGCGTGGCCTCCACGTCCGACGGCACCTGGGACGACTTCGACAAGGACGAGGAAGAGGAGAAGAAGCCCCCCTCCAAGGGCGCCGGTCCCGACCTGGACATCGAGCGCTTCTAGCCTTTCCGCTACCTTCCCCCGCGGGTCCATGTCGCTCTCCGCCCGCGAGATCCGCGCCGCCTTCCTGCGCTTCTTCGAGGAGCGCGGGCATACGGTCGTGCCCAGCGCGTCGCTGGTGCCGGCGACGGACCCGACGCTGCTCTTCACCAACGCGGGCATGGTGCCCTTCAAGGCCGTGTTCCTGGGCGAGGAGACGCGGCCGTACAGCCGGGCCGCCAGCGCCCAGAAGTGCCTGCGCGTGTCCGGCAAGCACAACGATCTCGAGAACGTCGGCCGCACGCCGCGCCACCACACCTTCTTCGAGATGCTCGGCAACTTCTCCTTCGGCGACTACTTCAAGAAGGAGGC
>JBFGJV010000245.1:0-4260 GCA_041577015.1 Myxococcota bacterium | reverse complement strand
GCTCGGGATCGCCGTCTCGAACAACGCCTACTACCCGCACGAGCTGGCGCCCATCTACGCGGAGCACGGGCTCGGACCCGAGCGCGCCGCCGACATCTCCCCGCTCGGCGGCCTGGCGCGCGCCGGCGTACCGGTCTCCTTCCACTCCGACTACCTGATGGCCCCGGCCGAGCCCCTCACGCTGGTCTGGGTGGCGGTGAACCGCATCGCCAGCGACGGCCGGGTCTGGGGCCCGGACCAGCGGCTCGCCCTCGACCTGGCGCTCCGCGCCGTCACGCTCGAGGCGGCCTGGAGCCTCGGTTTGGAGCACGAGATCGGATCGATCCACCCGGGCAAGCGGGCCGACTTCACGGTGCTGGAGCAGGACCCCTACGCTGTGGACCCGAGGACGATCCACGAGATCGGGATCTGGGGCACGATCCTGGACGGACGCCTCCATCCCCTCTCGTGAGCCAGGAGCCGAGCGGCGCTTCCCGATGTTCCCCATCAAGGACGACAACCCCCACTTCCTGACCCCGATCGTCACCTACGGTCTGATCGGGGCCAACGCCCTGGCCTGGGCGCTGCTCCAGGGGCTCGGGAGCGACCCCTTGCTCACGCGCTCGGTGTGCGAGCTGGGCCTCATCCCCGGAGAGCTGCTGGGCCGACTCCCCGAGCCGGTGCAGGTGCCGCTGGGCCCGACGGCCACCTGCATCGTCGGCGGCGCGGCGTCGTGGCACACGGCCTTCACCTCCATGTTCCTCCACGGCGGCTGGTTCCATCTGATCGGCAACATGTGGTTCCTGTGGCTGTTCGGGAACAACGTGGAGGACTCGATGGGGCACGGCCGCTTCCTGGTCTTCTACCTGCTGTGTGGCCTGGCCGCGGACGCGCTCCAGGTGGCGTCCAAGCCCGACTCGCTCGTGCCCATGGTCGGGGCCTCGGGCGCCATCGGCGGCGTGATGGGCGCCTACATCGTGCTCTACCCCCGCGTGCGGGTTCACATGCTGGTGGTGTTCGGCTTCTACGTGACGCGCATGGTGGTCCCGGCGGTCTTCATGCTCGGCTACTGGTTCCTGCTCCAGCTGATCGGCGGGGCCAGCGCCCTCGGGCGCGAGGGGGGCGGCGTGGCGTTCTGGGCGCACGTGGGCGGCTTCGCGGCGGGTGCCGCCCTCATCCCCATCTTCCGGGTTCGCGCGCTCGTCGACCGCCATCCCTACCACGGCTGGTCGCGGCCGGGGCCGCGCAGCCGGGTCTGGGCCGGGCGGCGCTAGGAGGCGTGCCTTCAGCCGGCGCGTCGCGTCGCCGATCCGATCCGCATGGGGCGCTTGCTCTTCTTCCTGGCCCTGCTCGGCGCGGGCTGGATGCTCGTCAACCGGGTAGAGGTCGCGGCGTGGATCACCTCGGAGCCGGTAGGGACGCGCACCGAGGGGCGCCGGGTGGTGCGCGACACCGGCCAGGTGGAGGCGGAGTTCACCCGACTGGGTCCGGTCTCGGACAGCTTCATGCTCTTCGGGGGCATCGCGGGCAAGGGCATCACCCACGCCAGCGTGGGGGGCCTCGCGCTGCGGCACGCCCGCCTGATCGCCGCCCGCGCTCCGGACTTCCACCTGTGCGCGTCGCCGGGAGCAAGACAGGCCCAGAGCCTGACCGAAGATCTGAGCTTCGTGGCCGAGAACCGGAGCGCGCGCCGGGCCCTCGCCGAGGCGGTGCGGCTCCACAAGGAGCGCGTCGGGTCGAACGGTCCCCGCACCTGCATCACCGTGGAAGGCGCCGAGCTGGCCTTCGACCGCGTGCGCTGGAAGCACGACGGCAGTGACTTCAGCCACGAGGTGGCGCCGGTCATGGCGCGCTCGCGTCTCGTCCTGGCCGAGACGGCCGAGGTCGTGGACTGCGAGCCCCTGCTGCGCTGACGCCTGGGCCGGGGGACGCCGGACCGCCCTCCCCCGCCCGCGCCGCCGCCCTATGCTCTCTGGCGATGCCTCCCGCCCGCGTGTACCTGACCCCGGGCCTGTTCGGCTTCGCGCGCCTGGCCGGCTTCGACTACCTCCAGCACGTTGAGGCAGGGCTCGAGCGATGCTTTGGCAAGCTCTCGCGAAAGCTCGAGATTCGCGTCGCCGACGTTCACCCCTCCGCGTCCATCCGCCGACGCGCCACCCGCCTCGGCCAGCTCGTGGCCCAGACGGCGGGCGCGGACGAGGGGCCCATCCACCTGCTCGGCCACTCCACGGGCGGGCTCGATGCCCGGCTCGTGGCCTCCCCCGGCGCCCGCCTGGAGGAGGACGCCGGCGACTGCCTGGGCTGGCTCCCGCGCCTGCGCTCGGTCACCACGATGAACTCGCCCCACTACGGCACCCCCCTCGCCGCGTTCTTCGACACGCCGAGGGGGCAGCGCGCGCTCTATGCCATCAGCACGATCACGGTGGCCGGGCTGCGCCTGGGCGCGCCGCCGCTGGCCGCCACGTCGGCCCTGGTGGCCGCGCTCCGCGGCCGGCGGGAGCGGCCGGCGCTCGAGGTGGAGCTGATCGACCGCATCACCGACGCGGTGATGCGCGTCCTCGACGAGGCGGCGAGCTCCGAGCTGCGGACCTGGCTGTGGCAGATCCGGGACGACCGGGGCTCCATCGCCCAGCTCGTGCCCGAGGCCATGGATCTCTTCCAGGCGGGCGTCACGGATCGTCCCGGCCTCCGCTACCAGTGCGTGGCCAGCTACGCACCCCCCAGCCGCGCCCGGGACTGGCTGCGCCACCTGCGCTCGCCCTGGGCCACGGTCTCGGCCGCGCTCTTCCACCTGCTCTACCGCGCCACGGTGCCGCAGGATCCGCGCTACCCCTGCGCGCCGGCCGACGGCGGCGACGAGGTGCTGCGCTCGCTGCTGGGCGAGGTGCCGCCCCGGGAGGCGAACGACGGCATCGTGCCGCTCCGCTCGCAGCTCTGGGGCGTCCCGGTGTGGGTGGGAAGGGGCGACCACCTGGACGTGGTGGGCTACTTCCGCGGGCGAGGCGGACACAAGGACTGGCTCAGCAGCGGCGCGCGCTTCGACCGCGCCCGCTTCGAGCACATGATGGAGCGGATCGTCGAGGGCATGGTGCAGGCGGAGGACGCGGGCGCCTCCTCAGCCGGGGCGGCACCCGAGCCCTCGTCGGCTCGCTGAGGGGCTGCTCAGGCACCCAGGCCGAGCAGCCGCGCCGCGTTCCCGAACAGCCACTTCTCGAGCACCTCCGGCTTGACGGGAAGGGCGCGCATCTCCTCGATCAGCTCGGCGGGCCGCCGCCCCAGCAAGAAGGCGCCGGTCCCGTACAGGATCTTGTCCTGGATCGTGGTCTGCCCGTAGCGGAGCAGCGGCTCCCAGCCCGCACCCGGCGCCACGAAGTAACGCGGCCGGTGCGCAGCCAGCTCCAGATGGAGGTTCGGGTGCTTCCAGGCCAGCAGGCACGCCTCGAGCACCCAGGGATAGCCGCCGTGGCTCAGGATGAGCCGGAGCTCCGGGAAGTCGCATGCCACCTGATCGAAGTGGCGCGGATGGCCGAGCTCGCTGGGTCGGCGCGTGGTCCAGTTGGCGGAGGCGTGCACGCTCACGGGCACGCCGAGCTCCACGCACTTCTCGTAGAACGGGTAGTAGTGCCGGTCGTCGGCGGGCAGCCCGATCATGAACGGCCGCAGGCTTAGGCCGCGGAAGCCGCGCTCGCGCACCCAGTGCTCGACCTCCCGCACCGCCTTCGCACCCCGCATCACGTCGGCCCCCGCGAAGGGCAGGAAGCGGCCCGGGTGGCGCTCCGCAATGGCCGCAACGCTCTCGTTGGTGACGAAGGTCGTGCCGGCAGTCTGCGCCTCGTCGAAGCCGGTGACGAGCGTCTGGCGGATGCCCGCCTCGTCGAGCGCGGCGAGAATGGCCTCGTCGTCCTGGACCAGGGCTCCGAGCCCCTTGCGCACCGACTCGGGCGTGGGCTCCTGCCCGAAGAAGACCCGCAGGTAGCCGAGCATCGGCTCGGGGAAGTGCTCGGTCACGTGGGCGATGATCTCGCGCGACGGGACGATGGGCGCCCACATGTCGATCACGTCGGACACTGCGAGGCCTCCTGGCGGCTGTGCTTCCTCTGGCGACGTCGCCTGCAATATACTCGGGTTCGAACTCCACGGAGGGTACGTCATGGCAGTGCGCAAGGTCCGTTACGTGGACGTCAAGGTTCCGAACCGCGCCGGGCAGGCCACGCGCGTCCTGGGCGCGCTCGAGGAGGCCGGCATCGACCTGCTCGCGTTCAGCGCGTTTCCCGACAAGGG
>JBFGJV010000244.1:0-4279 GCA_041577015.1 Myxococcota bacterium | reverse complement strand
GGACAGTGCGTCGACTGCTTCCAGCCCGCCTTCGACTTCCGGCCCGGGGGAAGCGTCCAGTACGCGCTCGCGATCACGCGGCGCAACGAGGCCGGCGGGCGCGACCGCTTCCGCTTCGGGCTCATCGCGTCGAGCGATACCCACTTCGCGCGCCCTGCCAGCGGCTACAAGGAGTTCACCCCCCTCGGCATGACCGACGCCTGGGGCCGTCGCGCCCAGCAGGCGCGGCGCTCCGTCGAGCCCGTCGGCGACGAGGCCCTGCCCGAGTCGCGCGCCATCGAGCCCGGCAGCGTGCTGCTGCTGCCGGGCGGCGATACCGAACGCTCGGCGAGCTTCTACTACACCGGCGGACTCGTCGCGGTGCACGCGCACGGCCGCTCGCGCGACGCGATCTGGGACGCCTTGCTGCGCAAGGAGGTCTACGGAACCTCCGGGCCGCGCATCCTGCTCTGGTTCGAGCTGCGGAACGCGCCGGGGGCGGAGACGGGGGTCCCCATGGGTGGCGCGGTGCGCATGGCGGAGGCGCCGCGCTTCCGCGTGCGCGCGGCGGGCGCGTTGCGCCAGCGTCCCGGCTGCCCCGCCTACGCGGAGCGGGCGCTCGGCCCCGAGCGGCGGGCGCTGCTGTGCAAGAACGAGTGCTACCACCCGGGCGACGAGCGACATCCGATCGCCCGCATCGAGGTCGTGCGCATCCGGCCGCGCATCGACCCGAACGAGGACGTGGCCGGCTTGATCGCGGACCCCTGGCGAGTCCACGCCTGCCCGGCGGACAAGCCCGGGTGCGTGTTCGAGTTCGAGGATCCCGAGCATGCCGCGGCCGGGCGCGACACGATCTACTACGTGCGCGCCATCCAGGAGGCCACGCCTCACGTGAACGGCGACGGCCTGCGCTGCCAGCGCGGCGCGCAGGGGGAGTGCGTCCGCGTGCGCCCGTGTCGGGCCGGGGCGGGCGACGACTGCCTGGGTGGGGACCAGGCGCGCGCCTGGTCGTCGCCCATCTTCGTCGACTACGCCGGGGCCGACTCCGGGTGAGGGCTCGCGCTTCTACGCGCCCGGATCCGGCCCGAGCTTGACGAGCATCTTGCCGAAGTTCTCACCGCGGAAGAGCTTCAGAAACGCGCCGGGAGCGCTCTCGATGCCCTCGTCCACGGTCTCCTTCCATTTCATGCGGCCTTCGCCGATCAGCTTGGCCATCTCGGCGTAGAAGTCGGCAAGCATGTCGAGATGGTTCGAGACGATGAAGCCCTGGAGCTTCAGGCTCCTGGCCACGGCCAGCACGAGGTTGCGTGGACCGGGGGGCGGCTCGGCGGCATTGTACTGGGCGATCATCCCGCAGAGCGCGATCCGCCCCCGGGGCCGCATCTGCTCGAGGGCGGCTTCCAGGTGGGCGCCGCCCACGTTCTCGAAGGTGAGGTCGATGCCGTTCGGGAAGGCCGCAGCGACCGCCTGTGTTAGATCACCGCAGGCCTTGTAGTTGATGGCCGCATCGATGCCCGCCTCCTGCTCGAGCCAGGCGCACTTGGCGTCGGATCCCGCGGAGCCGACCACCCGGCAGCCATGGGCCTTGGCGAGCTGGCAGACCACCGATCCGACCGCCCCCGCCGCTGCCGACACGAAGACCGCCTCGCCATCCCGGAGCTCGCCGATGCGGAACAGGCCGGCGAAGGCGGTCAGGCCCGGCATGCCCAGGACGCCCAGGTGCGCCTGGATCGGACCGAGCGAGGGGTCGACCTTCTGGAGCATGGCGCCGTCGGTCAGGAAGTACTCGCGCCAGCCGTGCATCGAGCTCACGTAGTCACCCACGGCAAAGCGGTCGTTCCTCGAGTCGACGACCCGGCCGATGGCGCCGCCCTGGAGCGGCTCGCCGATCCGGAACGGCGGCAGGTAGCTCTCCCGGTCGATCATCCGACCGCGCATGTAGGGATCCACCGACATCCAGAGGTTCCGCACCCGGAGCTCCCCGTCTCCAGGCGGCCCGATCGCTCGCTCGGCCAGGGCGAAGTTCTCGAGCTCCGGCATGCCGGTGGGCCGGCTCTTCAGTCGGATCTCGCGGCTCGTGACGTCGGTCATGGCTGGCGCTCCTCGCCTCGAGAGTCTCGTTCCGGCACCAGGGGCCTCAACGCCTCCTGGAGCACCTCCTGGGTGAAGGGCTTCTGGACGAAGCTCGAGATCGCATCCGCGAAGCGCGAGGCCACGAACTCCTCGTTGTAGCCGCTCATCAGCACGACGCGCTGGTCGGGGCGGATGCGCCGGATCTCCGCCAGGGCCTCCTCGCCACCCATGCCGGGCATGGTGAGGTCGAGCAGCACCACGTCGATCTGGTCGGCGTGCTTGCGGAATGCCTCCACACCCTGGTTGCCGTCTTCCGCGGCGAGCACCTGGAAGCCGAAGCGGCCGAGCATGATCTCGACGAGCTCGCGCACGTCGGCCTCGTCGTCCACCACGAGGGCGCCACCGCTCGTGTGCCACGGCTCCACGGCCGGGGCGTCGCGAGGGGGCGCGGGGGGCTCCACGGTTGCCTCGGAGCACGGGAAGAGGATGCGGAACGTGGTGCCCCGGCCCGCCTCGCTCTCCAGGCGGATCACGCCGCGGTGGGCTCGAACGATGCCGTGGATCACCGCGAGCCCGAGGCCCCGTCCCGTGCGCTTCGTGGTGAAGAACGGGTCGAAGACGCGCTGTCGCGTGGCGACGTTCATCCCGCTGCCCGAGTCGGCGACCTCCAGGTAGACGTACGGCCCTTCCGGGGGGGCCTCGAATCCGTGGCTTGCGGCGAGATCCTCCCCGTCCGCCTGCGTGATACCCGTGCGCACCGCGATCACACCGCTCTCGTGGCCGAGTGCGTCGGAAGCGTTGGTCACCAGGTTCATCACCACCTGGCTGAGCTGGGAGGCATCTCCTTCGATGGGAGAGAGGTCCTCCGGAAGCTCGTACTCGAGCGTCGCCTTCTTCGAGACCGACATCTCCAGGAGCGGTGCCATCTCTTCCACCAGCTTGGAGAGGTGGATGCCCTGGGCGACGAACGAGCCCTTGCCCGTGTAGGCGAGGAGCTGACCGGTGAGGCCCGAGAGGCGCGCGCCCGCATCCCGGAGGCGCTCGAGCTTGGCCCGGTTGGCTGAGTCGGCGGGCAGCTCTGCCAGCACCAGCTCCGCGTTGCCGAGGATCGGCATCAGCAGGTTGTTGAAGTCGTGGGCGATCCCGCCGGCCAGGACCCCGAGGCTCTCCAGCTTCTGCATGTGCTGGATCTGGGCCTCCAGCCGCTTGCGCTCCTCGGCGGCGCGCGCATGGGCCGAGAGGTGGCGCCAGATCAGGACGACGACGCCCACCCAGGCCAGCACCAGGGTCGCGGCCCCGAGGACGGTGAGGACGCCCGCGCCGACGATGCCGCGCTCGGACCGCGCCCGCTCGTCCTGGATGCGCGCCTCGATCCGGGAGGTCAGCACCGCGATGCCCTCGGCGTAGGCGCGCTTGTTGCGCTCGTACGCTCGGCTGGAGAGAAGCTCCTGGGCCTCGCGGCGCCGACCCGCTCGCGCCAGGTCGAAGGCCCGGTTCTCCATGGCCACGAGCTCGCGGTTGGCGGCGTCGATCCGATCGAAGGCGCCCGCGTCTCCGGCGGCGAGCTGGATCGCCGCCTGGATGGCGGCCTCCAGCTTCGGCTCCGCTTCCCGGTAGCGTTGCTCCCAGCGAGGATCGCCGGTGACGGCGGCCATGCGCGCCGACATGGTGAGGACCTCGTCGATGTGGATCACGCGGCCGATCAGCTGCTGGAGCCGCAGCTCCTGGGTCGAGAGCTCTGCGGAGGCCTGGTAGAACCGCCACGTGTTCCAGCTGGGCAGGATCAGGAAGGCGAACGTCACCAGCACGGCCAGGGCGAGGGCCCTGGCGCGACGGGCGCTGTCCGCCCGCAGGAACCAGCTGACCGGCGACGTCCGCCGCTGCGGATCGGCCACGAGCGCAGTCTGCGCCCGCCTGCGCCGCGCGTGCAACCCGTTCGGCCTGGACGCGTGGGCCCCGTCGGACGCCACCCCCGGGGGCGCGGGGGCGGGAGCCTCGCGAGCCGCGGTGGAGGCGTGGCATCGGCATGCCGAAGCACACCGTAGCCAGGCGTCGCCAGCGGACTACGCTGGCGCGGGAGCGCGAGCCGACGACGCAGCATGGTGTGCCCCGATCCCACGATTCCCAGCCTGGAGCTGCGCGGTGTCGGCAAGCGCTACGACGGCGTGGCGGCGGTGCGCGAGCTCTCCTTCTCGGTGGCGCCGGGAACGGTTTTCGGCCTGCTGGG
>JBFGJV010000243.1:0-4298 GCA_041577015.1 Myxococcota bacterium | reverse complement strand
TCACCTTCCGGCCGTCGAGAGCGAATCCCCGTGCGCGAAAAAAAGCCCTTCCCTTTCGCGTACCCGGCAGGGAAATCCCCCCGTTCCGGTTCAAGTTTTCCACCCAGGGCGCCGACGGGTGGAAGGTGGTCCGAGCCGACGCGGTGACCAAGAGCTTCGGGGCCCACACGACCCTGCGGGGTGTGAGCCTGCATCTTCGTCGCGGCCAGTGGCGCGGGCTCGTGGGCGCCAACGGCGCCGGCAAGTCGACCCTGCTGCGGCTGCTCGCGGGGCTGCTGGAGCCCTGTGCAGGACGCATCCGGGTGCTGGGGGTCGCGCCCGAGCGAGCCCGACACCGCGGCCTGGTGGGCTGGTGCGGCGGCGGCTTCACCCGCCGCCTCTCCCTGCGCGCGAATCTCGAGCTGCAGGCACGGCTGCTGGGCCTGCCCGCCCGTTCCGCCGGACGCCGGATCGACGAGCTGGGCGAGTGGCTGGACTTCGCCGGGCACCTGGACACCCCCGCCGAGCGATGCTCGACGGGCCTCCGCCAGCGCGCCGCCCTGGCCCGGGCGCTGCTGAACCAGCCCCCGCTCCTGCTCCTGGACGAGCCCTTGCGCGGCGTGGATCGGGCCTCCGCACTGCGGCTGGCCGGCGAGCTGCCTCGGTGGGCTCCGGGCTCCAGCGCGCTCTGGGTCTCCCACGCACCGGAGGAGCTGGCGGTGGGTGCCGGCGAGGTGCTGCACCTGGAGGCGGGGCGCTTGGTGCCCGCGCGCCGCGGCAGCGCCGCGTGAGAGACGGCGTCCGCCGCTTCGCCCGCCAGTGCCTCGCCTTCGCGCGCCGCGACCTGGCGCTCGAGCGCAGCTACGCCGGCTCCCTGGCGCTCGGCCTCGGCTCGGGCGTGCTGGGGCTGCTGGCGTACCACTTCGTGGGTCGCCTGGTGGCGGCGGAGGGTGCTGCGTCCCTCGCTGGCGGCAGCTACTTCGCCTTCGTGTGCACCGGACTGATGATGCAGCTGGTGGTCGTGGCGTTCCTCGGTGCTCTGGGTGGCGCCCTGGCCCGGGAAGCCGGCGAGGGCACGCTCGAGACGGCGCTGGCCGCGTCGGCGCATCCGCTGGCGCTGGTGCTGGGGAGGAGCCTGGTACCCACCGGGCTGGCGGCGCTCCAGGCATCGCTCTACGCCGCAGTGGGCGCGCTGGCCCTGGAGCTGGACCTCTCGGGAGCCAACTGGCTGACGGCCGCCCTGGCCCTGGCCGCAGTGCTCGCCGCGTGCGCGCCGCTCGGCCTGCTGGGCGCCGCGGCCTGGCTCGAGCTGCGTCGGCCTGGCCTCGTGACGACGTTGGTGGGGCTCGGCTTCGGGCTCGTCGGGGGCGTCTACTTCCCGGTGGAGCTGCTGCCGGGTGCCCTTGGCGGGGTTGCGGCCTGGGTTCCGCTCACCGCCGGGCTCGAGGCGCTGCGCGCCGGCCTGCTGGAGGGGGCTGCTCCCGGGGCGGTGGTTGCGCCGCTGGCGCGGGTGATCGGCCTCGCCGCCGTAGGCCTGCCCCTCTCGGCCGCGCTGCTCTTCGCGAGCCTCACCCGTGCGCGCCGGCGCGGCACGCTCGCCCTGGCCTGACCGAGCACGAGACGCGCCCGACGCCAGACCTGCGCTCGCGTGCGGTCGAGCCAGCGACGCGGTGCCGGATCGAGGCGTCGCCAACGCGCACCTTCCCGGGCGCCGGCCCGGGCCACCGCAACGCCCAGAATGCGGTCGGGCGTCACCCACCCGTCCGGGCGCGACCGCGCGTCGCCCCACAGCAGCCAGCGTCCCGAGCGCCACTGCAGCGCCCGGTGCAGGACGATCCTGCCCCGCCATGCGGCGAGCACCACGTCGCCGGGTCGGGGCGGTCGATCCGTGAGCCGCACGCGATCCCCGGGCGCGAGACTGGGCCGCATGGAGCCACCGCGTACCCGGAGCACCAGCGGTCCGGCGCGCAGCGCACGACGCAGGGAGGCCAGGCCGCGCCCCCGTGCGAAGCCGGCCGCGAAGTCGAGGCCGTGTGCCTCAGGCGGCGTGGGCGGAGCCTTGACAGCCAAGGGTGGCCTCCTGCCACGCGAAGCGCACGACGCGCTCGTCGCGCGCGAAACCCAGCCGGCCCACCGGCACCCGCTCCACGAGCCGCGCGGCCGTCTGCAGCGCGCGCTCGGCGGCTTCCGGGTCGTGAAGCGGCGCGAAGGCGTTGCCGAGCACCGCGGCGGCTGCCGTCACGCCTCCCAACCGCTCCGCCTCGACGCCGGGCGCGTGGTGCACCACGTGGATGCCTGCGAGCGTCGCCGAGGCGTCCGCGGAGAGCGGCGCGTCGCCGTGCCAGGGTGTCCCGAAGGCCCGGAAGCCCTCCGCCGCGGGCCGGATCGCGATGCGGTCGTCGGAGAGGATGCGCGCGCCCGCCAGCCGCTGCATGAGGCGCGCGAGGGTCGTCTTGCCGGCTCCCGAGGGCCCGGTGAAGAGCAGCGCGCGTCCCTGGCGCACCGCGCCGCAGGCATGCAAGAGCAGCGCTCCCTCCCGGGCCCAGCGATGCAGGAACACCACCTCGTCCAGGGGATACGCCAGGGGGAAGTGGCGCTGGCGGGCGTAGAAGGAGTCGGGGTCGACCACCACCTCGCCGGCACGGAACTCGGCGTCGAAGCGGGCCAGCCGCTGGAGGCGCCCCTGGATGCGCAGGCTCACCACCCAGTCGCGGCCCACCTGGCCCACGTCGAAGATGCCACCGCCGGAGTCGTAGCGGCGCACCTCGCCCGCGGGCGCCGCGATGCGACCCACGCGAACGCCGACGCGCACGTCGGCCTCCGGCTCTCGCGTGGCGAAGCGACGCAGGGGGCCGGCGGGCCACCTCCAGGGCAGGGCCGGCGGAGCCTCCACCGCCAGCCGCGTGCCGGCCACGCGCAGCGTTCGCCAGCGTTGCCGGGCCACGGGGCTCAGGACCCGATGTTCATGCAGAAGACGGTGGGTTGGCTCGACTGCTGGCACGACCCCGCGGCTCCGCCGAAGCCGCCGCTGCCCACGTCCATCTTGCAGTTGTCCGGAAAGCTCGCCATCACGTCCAGCTCCACCAGTCGGATGCGCGGCGCCTGGTAGCGCCGGCGGCCGCCCTTGCGCCGTTGATCGCTCACCGCAGTCCTCCAATCGTGAGCAGCGAAGAGCCGCCGCACCCGCCGCTCGCGCAGCCTCCGGAGCCGCAGCCACCCGGGGCCGCGGCGCTCGCTCCCTCCGACCCCGCGTCGGCCAGGGCGTCGCGATAGGTGGCCTCGCGCACCGAGCTGAGTCCACACAGGAAGTCCACGTGGGAGTCCTGGCGACGCGTCTCCCAGAGCGCGATGCCGGGACAGTTGTGGCACGTGGCCCGGCTCGGGCAGCCGCCGCACTTGGAGACCTCGTCGCGCTCGAGCGCCAGGATCCGGGGAAACTCCCGCTCGTAGATCTCCCGGAGCGGGCGCTCCCGAAGGCTGTGGCGGAAGTTCTTCACCATCAGGCAGACCTGCACGTTGCCGTAGGGGTCCACGTGCAGGGAGTTCTTGCCGGCGCCGCAGGCGAACAGCGCCTTGGAGGGAGGTGGCGGCGGGGCCTGCTCGCCGAGATAGCGGCGCCAGGCGCGGTCCTTCTCCACGTCGCGCGCCTCGAGCGCCACGATCTCCTGCGCCGAGAGCCGCAGCGCGTGGGGTGCGCGGTCGCCCTCCATGGTGGCGAGGATCACCGGGTCGTAGCGGAAGTCCACGCCCAGATCCCGGGCCAGCTCGGCCAGCGCCGGGATCTCGTGGGCGTTCTCGCGGGTCGCCGGGCACTTGAGCGCCAGCGGATGCCCGGCGGCCAGCACGCGCTGGATCCCGGCCAGGCAGCGCTCGTACGACCCGGGCACCGCCACGACGCGCTCGTATACCTGCCGCGTGAGCCCGTAGAGCGAGATCTCGACCAGGTAGGGCGGCAGCTCCTCCCAGAGCTCGGCGATGCGATCGTCGATCAGCGTGCCGTTGGTGAAGACCGTGACCAGCATCCCGAGCTCCTTGGCGTGGCGGTAGAGCTCGGGGAAGTCCTTGCGCAGCAGCGGGTCCCCTCCGGTCATGAGCAGGAAGAGCGTGCCCATGCGGGCCAGGTCGTCGAAGAGGCCTCGGATCTCCTCGGTGCCGAGCTCCCGCTCCCGCTGGCCCGGCGGGCAGTAGCAGTGCGTGCAGTGCAGATTGCAGCGGAAGGTGAGCTCGATGGAGGCGGAGACGGGCGTGCGCTCCGCCACGATGCGACGCCGGTAGTCGTGGCTCAGGGCGTCGCTGCGCACGCGCTCGAGCGTGGGCAC
>JBFGJV010000242.1:0-4316 GCA_041577015.1 Myxococcota bacterium | reverse complement strand
TCCTTGGCGTGCTCGAAGTCGACCATGCCCACGCGCTGGGCCTCGCGGCGCGCCGCCAGCAGCGCGGCCTCGTTCACCAGGTTCTGGAGGTCCGCGCCCACGAAGCCGGGCGTCCCCCGCGCCACGATCTCCAGGTCCACGTCGTCCGAGAGCGGCACGCGCCGGGTGTGGATCTTCAGCACCTCGAGTCGGCCGCGGAAGTCCGGGCGCGGCACCACGACGCGTCGGTCGAAGCGGCCCGGGCGCAGCAGGGCCGGGTCGAGGACGTCGGGGCGGTTGGTGGCGGCCACCAGGATCACGCCCTCGTTGCTCTCGAAGCCGTCCATCTCCACCAGCAGCTGGTTCAGCGTCTGCTCGCGCTCGTCGTGACCGCCGCCGAGCCCGGCTCCCCGGTGGCGCCCCACGGCGTCGATCTCGTCGATGAAGATGATGCAGGGGGCGTTCTTCTTGCCCTGGAGGAACAGGTCGCGCACGCGCGAGGCGCCCACCCCGACGAACATCTCCACGAAGTCGGAGCCCGAGATGGAGAAGAAGGGCACGCCGGCCTCGCCGGCCACGGCCCGCGCCAGCAGCGTCTTGCCGGTCCCGGGCGGCCCCACCAGCAGCACGCCCTTGGGGATGCGGCCGCCCAGGCGGGTGAACTTCTTGGGGTCGCGCAGGAAGGCGATGATCTCTTCCAGCTCGGCCTTGGACTCGTCCACGCCCGCGACGTCCGCGAACGTGACGCGGTTGTGGCTCTCGTTCAGCAGCCGGGCTCGGGACTTCCCGAAGCTCATGGCCTTGCCGCCGCCCGCCTGCATCTGGCGCACGAAGAAGATCCAGAGCCCGATCAGGAGCAGGAACGGGAACCACATGATCAGGATCTGCTGCCACATGGGCGATTCGCGCGCGGCGCGCGAGGCGACCCGGACGTCGTGGGCCTGGAGCTGCTCGAGCAGCGTCTCGGTGATGGCCGGGGCGTGGCTCGTGAAGTCGCCGACGCCCTCCAGCGTGCCCTCGATGCGGCCTCCCTGCTCGATCACGACCGAGGAGATCTCTCCCGACTTCACCTTGGCCAGGAACTCGGTGTAGGGGATCTCCGCCGGCGCCTGCTGGCTCTGGCGCAGCATGGTGACCAGCAGCAGCACCATCAACAGGATGACCACCGAGAAGGCCATGTTCTTGTAGAAGGGCTGATTCACGAGTCCATCCGGCTGCCGACGCGCGAGGAACTCCCGTCCGCTGCGGGATCCGCCGCCCCGGCAGAAAAAGCCTGCATCTCCAGAGACCTTAGCATCCAGGGGAGCCCAGCAAGACTCGCGGGCCGAGCCGGAAGCCGCCCTTCTCGCGCACCAGCCAGCGCCCGCCCGGCAGCTCGAGGCGGCCCGCCGGCCGCCCGTGGCGGAGGAACGCGCTCACGCGCAGCAGATGCGTCCGGGAGACGTCCCGGCCACCGCCGCAGCGGCGCAGGGCGCGGCGCGCCAGACGCCGCTGGAGCGCCTCCGGCAGCGCCTCCCAGTCCTTGACGTCGATGCGCAGCGTGTCCCCCTCTTCCACGAAGCGCGCCTCGGCTTCCCGATCCACCAGACGCTCGAGCCACTCGAGCTCCCGACGTTGCGCTTCGGCCAGATCGGCCACCGCCCTGAGCAGGCGGGGGTTGAACGCGGCGGCGAGGCCCGGCAGCCACTGCGTGCGCAGCCGGCTGCGCGCGAAGCGTGGGCTCGCATTCGACGGGTCTTCGCGCCAGGCGATTCGCCGCGCCCGGGCGAACGCGAGCACCTCGGCGCGGGAGACGCCGAGCAGCGGGCGCACCACCCGTCCGTCGGGCGAACGCTCGGGAATGCCCGCGAGCCCTTCGGGTCCGCTGCCGCGCAGCAGGCGCAGCAGCACCGTCTCGGCCTGGTCGTCCAGGGTGTGGGCGGTGGCGATGCGCTCGGCGCCGAGCTCGGCGGCCATGCGGTGGAGGGCGTCGTAGCGGGCGCGGCGCGAGGCCTCCTGGAGCGTGGGGCGGGCCTGGCTGGCCCGCCCTCGGCGCAGCCGGCCGGGCTCCACCCGCTCCAGGGCGATGGGCAGGTCGAGGGCGCGGGCGTGCGCCCGCACGGCCTCGACGTCCTGCTCGGCATCCGGACGCAGGCCGTGATTCACGTGTCCGACCGAGAGCTTGAGACCCAGGGGCTCGCGCAGCGCGTGAAGCCCGTGCAGGAGCACGGTGGAGTCGACGCCCCCGGACACGGCCACGAGCACCGAGCGGCCGGGGAGGTCGAGGGCGCGGCCCGCCCGGGCGAGCGCGCGGAGCAGCATGGAGGCCATCTTATACTCCCGCGGCGGTCGGCGCCCCGGGGCGGCCCGACCCGGCTCCCGGGAGGGCCGCATGGCGGCACGACGCACGCGGCGGAAGAAGGTCGAGGCGGCCTCGGTGGGCCTCGAGCCCGCCGCCATGGCCGCGTCCGAGCCGGACCCGGAGCTGGAGGCCGCGGCGCAGCGCGTGGTCGACGCCGACGGCGCCGTGCTGGGCCGCTACCGCGATCCCCTGGGCGGGCGCGGGCTGGTCCTGGCGGCGCTGCCCGTGGACCGCGTGGAGCCCACCCCGTTCCAGCGCGACCTCTCCGAGGCGCACGCCAAGCGCCTGGCGGACGTGATCGAGCGCGTCGGGATCTTCCTGGATCCCCTGGTGGCCGTGCCGGCCCCCGCCGGCGCCGGGGCTCCCTTCTGGACCCCCAACGGCCTGCACCGCCTCACCGCGCTGCGCCGCCTGGGGGCGCGCTCGGTCACCGTGCTGCTCTGCCCGGACCCCGCGCTGGCCTACCGCATCCTGGCGCTCAACACCGAGAAGGCGCACAACGTGCGCGAGCGGGCGCTCGAGGCGTTGCGCATGGCGCGCGGCCTGGCCGAGGCCGACCCCTCGCGCCCGGAGGGCGACTACGCCCTGGAGCTGGAGGAGGGAGCGCTGGTGACGCTGGGCTTCGCCTACGAGACGAAGGGCCGCTTCGCGGGCGGCGCCTGGGCGCCGGCGCTGCGGGCGAGCGACGGCTGGATCGAGGGGCCCATCGCCGACGCGCTGCGGATACGCGAGGCCCACGCGCGACGCCTCTTGGCCCTGGACGAGCGGGTGGGCGAGATCGTGGCGGAGCTGCGCGAGCGCGGTCTCGAGAGCCCCTACCTGCGCAACTTCGTGGTGGCGCGGCTTCGCCCCTTCCGCCGCCGGGGCCAGGCGGCGCCTCCCGTGGACGCGCTCCTCGACCACATGGAGCGGAAGGCGGCGAGCTTCGACGCCTCCAAGGTGCGCAGCGACCAGCTCGCCCGCTCCGCCGGCTCGCCCGCCGGCGACGAGTAGCCCGCCCGCTCAGGCCAGGGCGCTCGCCTCGCCCAGCAGCACGCGCGTCCCGTCGCCCTTGTCCACCCAGACCTCGCAGTGGACGCGTCGCTGGGTGCCCTCGGGCGACTCCTCCCGCACACGCGCGCGGGCGGTCACGCTCTCGTCCACCCAGAGCACGTTGGTGAGCTTCACCGACATCTTCCCGCCCCGGACCCAGCCCATCCCGAAGCGGTCCTGCATCACCTGGGCCACGAAGCAGGTGGTCATCATGCCCTGCACCACGATGTTCGGGAAGCCGAGCTTGCGCGCCTGCTCGCGGTCGGTGTGATAGTTCTTGCCGGGACCCGAGAACATCCAGCAGCGACGGGCGTCGACGGTCTTCTGGACGGGCGCGAGCTCCGGGCCGACGGCGGTGGGGAACGCGGCGCGAGGCGCCTTGCGGGCGGCGGTCTTCTCGTCGACGACGAAGCCCGCGTCGGGGTCCTGCGTCGCCGGCAGGAAGGACTGGTGGGTGCGCCCGCGCACGAGGAGACGGCCGTCGTCCGCGGCGACCACGTCGGTCTCGTTCACCACGTAGTCGCGGCCGCGCTTCGGGTAGCGCTCGACGATCGTCGAGCGCGTGCGCACCGTGGCGCCGATCGGGATCGGCGCGAAGAGCTCCCAGTCCTGCCGGGCGTGGAGGTTCCCGAAGAGATTCTTCAGGTACCACTCGCCCAGGTGCTTGTAGCACTCGGAGTGGAACAGCAGCGGCGGCGCGAGCTCGGCGTAGAGCGGGCTCGGGTCGTCCAGTGCGTCCGCATAGAACCCCACCAGCTCGGGCGTCACCACGTAGGTGCTCGCCCCGCAGTGCCGCCCCACGTGCGCCGGCTCGCCTTTGAGGTTCATGGGGACGTTCCTTGCCTTTTCGCCCACACCGGCATGGCTGAAAGCTTAGGCGTTCCGAGCGCGCGGTGGGGACGTTCCTTGCCTTTTCGCCCAGCACAGCCTTGCTGAAAACGTAGACATTCCAAGGGCGAAAAGG
>JBFGJV010000241.1:0-4409 GCA_041577015.1 Myxococcota bacterium | reverse complement strand
CGAGCCCCGGGACGTGCGCTCCTCCATGCTGCGCACCCACTGCCAGACATCCGGGGCGAGCCTCACCTACCAGGACCCGCTCAACAACGTGGTGCGCACCACGGTGGAGGCCATGGCCGCGGTGCTGGGCGGCACCCAGTCGCTCCACACCAACGCCTACGACGAGGCGCTCGCCCTGCCCAGCGAGACCAGCGCGCGCGTCGCGCGCAACACGCAGCTGATCCTGCAGGAGGAGACGGGCATCCCCCACGTGATCGACCCCTTCGGCGGCTCCTACTTCATGGAGTCGCTCACCGCGAGCCTGGCCGCCGAGGCGCGCCAGGTGATCCAGGAGGTGGAGGAGCTGGGCGGCATGGCCAAGGCCATCGAGCAGGGCATGCCCAAGCTCCGCATCGAGGAGTGCGCGGCGCGGCGCCAGGCGCGCATCGATCGCGGCGAGGACGTGATCGTGGGCGTGAATCGCTACCAGGTGTCGGGCGCCGAGGACGAGCTGGACCTGCTCGAGGTGGACAACACCGCCGTGCGCGAGGCGCAGCTGCGTCGGCTCGAGGCGGTGCGCGCCAAGCGCGACGCCGCGGCGGTGGAGCGCGCGCTCGAACGCCTGGAGGCCCTGGCCCGGAGCGGAGAGGGCAACCTCCTCGAGGCCGCGGTGGAGGCGGTGCGCGCGCGGGCCACGGTGGGCGAGGTTTCCGACGCGCTGGAGCGTCCCTACGGGCGCCACCGGCCGGAGACGCGAACCATCGCGGGGGTGTATGCGGGCGTGTCCCAGGGCGACGAGGAGTACGAGGCGGTGCGCGCGGAGGTGGAGCGCTTCGCGGAGCGCGAGGGACGCCGGCCGCGCATCCTGGTGGTGAAGCTCGGACAGGACGGCCACGACCGCGGCATGAAGGTGATCGCCACCGCCTTCGCCGACCTGGGCTTCGACGTGGACATCGGGCCGCTGTTCCAGATGCCCGAGGAGGCGGCGCGGCAGGCCATCGAGAACGACGTGCACGCCGTGGGCGTCTCCACGCAGGCGGGGGGTCACAAGACCCTGATTCCCCAGCTGGCCCAGGCGCTGCGCGCGGCCGGGGGCGAGGAGATCGTGGTGGTGGCGGGCGGGATCATCCCGCCGAAGGACTGGGAGGGGCTGCGCGAGCGCGGCGTGGCCGCCGTGTTCGGCCCCGGAACCCCGATCCCCAAGGCGGCTCGGGAGGTGCTTCAGGCGATCCGGGCGCGGCGCGCATGAGCTCGCGCCTCGGCGCCGGCGACTACCGCGACGGCGTGCGCGCGGGCGACCGCCGACTCGTGGCGAAGACCATCACGCTGCTCGAGAGCACCCGCAGCGAGGACGCCGCCCTGGGTCGCGCGGTGCTGGAGGAGCTGGTCCCCCACACCGGACGCGCCGTGCGCGCCGGGGTGAGCGGCACGCCGGGGGTGGGCAAGAGCACCTTCGTCGAGGTGCTCGGCCTGCAGCTGATCGAGGCCGGCAGCCGCGTGGCGGTGCTGGCGGTGGATCCCACCAGCCCGCGCAGCGGGGGCTCGATCCTCGGCGACAAGACCCGCATGGAGCGGCTCGCCCGCCGTCCGGAGGCCTTCATCCGTCCCTCGCCGTCGGGCGGCTCGCTGGGCGGCGTGGCCCATCGCACCCGCGAGGCGATGCTGGTGTGCGAGGCGGCGGGCTTCGACGTGGTGCTGGTGGAGACGGTGGGCGTGGGCCAGTCCGAGGCGGCGGTGGCGTCCATGGTGGACTTCTTCGCGCTGCTGCTCCAGCCGGGGGCGGGCGACGAGCTCCAGGGCATCAAGCGCGGCGTCCTCGAGCTGGCGGACGCGCTGCTCGTGAACAAGGCGGATGGCGAGCAGCGCGCGGCGGCCGAGCGCGCCGCCGGGGAGTACCGACGCGCCCTCGAGCTGCTGCGTCCCCCCACGCCGGAGTGGCGGCCGCCGGTGCTGCTCACGAGCGGTCTGACCGGGGAGGGCGTGAAGGAGTTCTGGGACGTGGTGCTGGCGCACCGGGCCGCGGCGGAGCGCAGCGGCGCGCTGGCCACGCGCCGCCAGGAGCAGGCGCGGGCGTGGATGTGGAGCCTGGTGGAGGAGGGACTGGGGGAGGCTTTCCGCGCCCATCCCCAGGTGGCGCGACGCGTGGCCGCGCTCGAGCGCGAGGTGGAGGCGCAGCGCACCACGCCCGCGGCGGCGGCGCGCGCGCTGCTGGAGGCGTTCATGGGGCGCGGAGCCGGCGGAGGCTGAATCCCCCCCAGGGGTCTTCATGCCCCTGCCTGTTCTGCCGATGGGCCTCTCGGAGGGGTCCCGACGGGGCCTCCGGGAGGAAGCCGGGCTCCATGGTCCAGATCAACATGGCCGCCAAGGAGATCACCGTGAAGGTGGTCTACTACGGGCCGGCCCTCTCCGGGAAGACCACCAACCTGCAGCAGCTCCACGAGCTGCTCGACCCGGAGGCGCGCGGCAAGATGGTGGCGCTCGACACCGCCGATGACCGCACGCTCTACTTCGACTTCCTCCCGATCCAGTTCGACACCGCCGGCGGCTTCTCGGTGAAGCTCAAGGTGTTCACGGTCCCCGGCCAGGTGATGCACAAGTCCACGCGCAAGGTCGTCCTCTCCGGCGCGGACGCCGTGGTCTTCGTGTCGGACTCCCAGCGCTCCTCGGCCAGCGCGAACGCCTATTCCTGGCGGGACATGGAGGCGAACCTGCGCGCCAACGGCATCGACTTCGACGCGATGCCGAAGGTGGTGCAGTTCAACAAGCGCGACCTGCCGGACATCAAGCCGCTCCACGAGATCCGGGCCCACTGGAAGGACATCCCCACCTTCCCGGCCGTGGCGATCCGGGGCGAAGGCGTGCTGGAGACGCTGCGCGAGCTGCTGCGAATCCTCTACCGCCGGCTCGACGCGCAGCACGGCTTCGAGGAACGCTTCGGCATCAGCGAGGCGAAGTTCCTGGAGGGCGTGTTCCGGAACTTCGTGACGCCCCGGCCCGCGTCCGCCTGAGCGACGCGACCCCGAGTCAGCTTCGCGCGCTTGCGGCGCCCTCGCGCCGCTGATACCGTCCGAGCGGATACCGTCCTGTTTTCGGGCAGTTCCGGGGAAGGGCCGCGCTCCCGAGCCCCCGAAAGGTCCCCACCTCCGCATGTCACGTCCCACCCCCAAGCCGCCGCGCCTGCGCCCCGTCCAGGCCCCGCCCGAGGCGCGGGACGTGATCGTGGACGTCCCCGCCGCCATCGAGGAGATCCGCGCCGGCCGCATGGTGATCCTCGTGGACGACGAGGACCGGGAGAACGAGGGCGACCTGTGCCTCGCCGCCGAGAAGGTGACGCCCGAGGCCATCAACTTCATGGCACGCGAGGGCAGGGGCCTGATCTGTCTCTCGCTCACCCAGGAGCGCATCCAGCAGCTGCGGCTCCCCATGATGGTGCCCGAGGCCGACAACACCGCGACCTTCGGCACCGCCTTCACGATCTCCATCGAGGCACGCGAGGGCGTGACCACCGGGATCTCCGCCGCCGACCGCGCGCGGACGGTGCGGGTGGCCATCGATCCCGAGGCCAAGCCCCACGACCTGGTGCGCCCGGGACACATCTTCCCGCTGCGCGCGCTGGACGGCGGCGTGCTGCGGCGCGCCGGGCAGACCGAGGGCTCCGTGGACCTGGCCCGGCTGGCCGGCCTGGCCCCGGCCGGCGTCATCTGCGAGATCATGAACGACGACGGCAGCATGGCGCGCATGCCCGACCTGATCGGCTTCGCGCGCCGGCACGGGCTCAAGGTCGTCACCGTGGCCGACCTGATCCAGTACCGGCTGCGGCACGAGAAGCTGGTGCGCTGCGCGGGCGAGGCGGTGCTGCCCACCTCGGTGGGCGGGGACTTCCGCGCCGTCGTCTACGAGAACGACATCGATCACGTCGACCACATCGCCCTGGTGAAGGGCGAGATCCGGCCCGAGGACGAGGTGCTGGTGCGCGTCCACAGCGAGTGCCTGACGGGCGACGCCTTCGGCTCGCTGCGCTGCGACTGCGGCGAGCAGCTGCAGTCGGCGCTCAAGCTGATCGACGAGGCCGGTCGCGGCGTGCTGCTGTACATGCGTCAGGAGGGACGCGGCATCGGGCTCAAGAACAAGATCCGCGCCTACGCGCTCCAGGACCAGGAGGGGCTCGACACGGTCCAGGCCAACCAGCGCCTGGGCTTCCCGCCCGACCTGCGCGACTACGGCGTCGGGGCGCAGATCCTGGTGGACCTGGGCGTGCGCAAGATGCGGCTCATCACCAACAACCCCGGCAAGCGCGCGGGGATCGAGGGCTACGGCCTCGCCATCGTGGACCGCGTACCGCTCGAGGTGGCGCCCAACGAGAAGAACTTCGAGTACCTGCGCACGAAGAAGGAGAAGCTCGGTCACGTGCTTCACCTGATGAGCTAGGG
>JBFGJV010000240.1:0-4412 GCA_041577015.1 Myxococcota bacterium | reverse complement strand
TGCGGGCTCGCGGGCCCCACCTGGGGGACCCGCGCAACCCGCGAGCATCAGCAGCAGAAGCAGGGCGAGGGCCCGCAGCGCTCCCATGGCGAACGGACGCGAGAGGCCCGACTAGTAGCCGCCTCCGGACGTGCCGCCCTGCTGCAGACGCTCCTGGATGGGCACGATCTCGATCTCCACGCGCCGGTTCTGCTGCCGCCCCTCGGGCGTGGCGTTGGTGGCCACCGGGAACTGCTCGCCGAATCCGAGCGCGGTCACCCGGCTCGGTGCGACGCCCTGCGCGATCATGTAGTTGGCCACGTTCTGGGCCCGCCGGTCCGAGAGCTGCTGGTTCAGCGTCTCCGAGCCCACCGAGTCGGTGTAGCCCTTCACGACCACCCGGGACTCCGGGTAGCGCTTGAGCGTGTCGGCGAGCTGCGTCAGCCGCTGCTGGGCGCCCGGGGACACGTTCGCGGAGCCCGAGTCGAACAGCAGGTCACCCGCAAAGGTGACGATCAGACGGTCCTCCTGGCGCTGGACCGCGGCGTCGGGGATCGCGTCGATCTCCTTGGCCTGGTTGTCCAGATAGCGGCCGATCAAGCCGCCGGCGAGAGCGCCCGTCGCGGCGCCGATCGCGATCCCCGCGGCTGCCTTGTCGTGGCCCCCGATGGCGCGGCCGGCGGCCGCTCCCGCCAGGGCACCGATCGCGGCGCCCTTCTTGGTCTTCGTGTCCAGTACGGACTCCGTGGTGGCGCATCCGGATCCGACGAGTGCGACCGCCAAAGCGAGACACCCGAGCGTGCGGGCGCCCGAGACGACACCGATCATGACCAACCTCCTGGTTCGGAAACCCGGCGAGCAGCGGGAGTCCGTCACGCGCGAACACCCCCCGCCCGCGCTGCGAACCGATTGGACCGAGTATAGGTCAGAATCATTCGCTGCTCTCCGGCCCCAGGGGATCCGCCTGCGGTGGCGACTCCGCCGGCTCCACGGCTTCGGGTGGTTCCGCGGCCGGCTCGGGGGGGCGACGCACGAAGCGGTCCACCTTGAGCAGCAGCTGCGAGACGTCCTCGAGTCCCGCCAGGACCACCTCGCCCACGACGTCCAGGCTCTCCGCGGAGCAGGCCTCGAGCTCGGCGGCGCTGTCGGGCTCGCCGTTCTCTTCGGCGAGCTCGGGTGCGGGGGGAGGCGGCTCGCTGGCGATGGCGAGCACCGAGCGGAAGCCGGCGCGCAAGAAGGCCCGGTGGCCGGTGACGGGCGAGTCGAATTCGCCGAGGGGAGGAAACACGTCCTCTCGTCCCAGCCGCGAGGCGGTGCGGAAGAAGCGCTCGCGGAAGGTGCGGTGCGAATACAGATCCCGAGCCACCACCAGCTCGCGCTCCGCCACGCCCGAGAAGAAGATCGCGAGCCGGATGCGCTGCAGGTCGTGGGACTCGGTGAGAGCCGCATGCAGCAGCGCGCTGCCGCGGTCCGGGGGCACGCCCTCGTCGAGCCAGGCGAGCCAGACCGCGTAGGGCAGCGGGTCGGCGACGAGGCTTCGCGCGAGCTCCACCAGCAGGGCGGCCCCGGATGCGGCGCCCGTGTCCGCCTCGCAGCTTCCCGGGGCCGGATCGGCCCAGGAACCGAGGTAGGGCGCCGCGAGCAGGAAGGCATCCTCCGTCTCCCGGCCCTCCAGCCGGAGCAGGAGATGGGTGACGCTCGACTCTTCGCCCTCCTCCAGCGTGAGCTCGAGGAACTCGAGGCCGAGATTCTCCAGCTCCTCGCGCAGTCGGGCCCGGGGCGGGTCCGCGCCCAGGGCGCGGGCCAGCTCCAGGGCCCGGGCTCCCGAGAAACCCGGAGCCGTCGAAGCCTCCGGCGCCGAGGGCTCGCCTTCCGCCGCGGGAGGACTGCCGCAGCCGGCCCCCCCGCCCAGCGACGCCACCATCGCGAACAGGCAGGCGATCCACCCGGCGCGCCTCCGACAACGGCTTTGCATCCGGTGCTCTCCAGGCGATTCTGCGGGGGGCCGCGGAGTATGCCAGATCCGGGCGACGGGCGGTGGGCGGGAACGGTGCCACCGAATCGGCCGGAAGGACCACATCCCCCTTGCGGGAGCCTTCCGAAGGCTCTCCGAAAAGGGGTGAAGGCAGGGCCACGGAGGGACCGCCCCGGGGTCCTGCCTTCCACCCTGCTCCCCACCTCCCCCGTGCGACCCGGTCCCGCTCGAGGTGAACGGATGGCGCGCGTGCTCGGCGCGTCGCTGCTCGGCGTGGATGGCGCGAGCGTGGAGGTGGAGGTGCGCCTGAGCGCGGCGCTGCCGCGGGTGGACATCGTCGGCCTGCCGGAGCCCGCGGTGCGGGAGAGCGCCGCACGGGTGCGCGCGGCCATCGCAGCGACGGGACACCGCTTTCCGGATCGACGCGTCACCGTGAACCTGGCTCCCGCCGGGCTGCGCAAGAGCGGCGCGGGGCTCGATCTGCCCATCGCGGTCGGCGTGCTCGCCGCGTCGGGTGCGCTCGAGAGCGCGGCACTCGCGGGGCTCGGGCTGGTGGGCGAGCTGGCTCTGGACGGGCGCCTGCGTCCGGTGCGAGGCGCCCTGGCTCTGGCGCTCGCGCTGCGTGACGCCGGCTGCGAGCGGCTGGTGGTGCCGGCTGCGAGCGCGCCCGAGGCGGCCCTGGCATCGGGCCTCGACGTGCGGGGAGCCGCGCATCTGGGCGCGGTGATCGCGCACCTGCAGACGGGACGCGGACTCGCACCCGCGCGGCCGGCACGGGCCGCGGCCACGGGACGCAAGCTCCCCGATCTCTCGGAGGTGCGCGGACAGGAGCGCGCGCGCCGGGCACTCGAGGTGGCGGCGGCGGGGGGCCACGGGCTGCTGTTTCGCGGCCCGCCGGGCGCGGGCAAGACGATGCTGGCGCGGCGCCTGCCGGGGCTTCTCCCGCCGCTGGAGCTCGACGAGATCCTCGAGGTCACGCGCGTGCACGGCGCGGCGGGTCGGCTGACCCCCGAGCAGCCGCTGCTCGCCGAGCGCCCGTTCCGCGCTCCGCACCACGCCACGAGCGTCGCGGGGCTCCTGGGCGGCGGCGGCCCGCCCCGTCCCGGCGAGGTCTCGCTCGCGCACCGCGGCGTGCTCTTCCTCGACGAGCTGCCGGAGTTCGACAGGCGGGCGCTCGAGGCGCTGCGCCAGGTCGTGGAGGAGCACCGGGTCGTGCTCGCCCGGGCGCGGGGAACGTGCGTCTTCCCCGCCGACTTCCAGCTCGTGGCGGCGGCCAATCCGTGTCCCTGTGGCTGGCTCCTGAGCCGCTGGCGCGACTGTCGCTGCGACAACGGGGCGGTGGCGCGCTACGCGGCGCGCATCTCGGGGCCCCTGCTCGACCGCATCGACCTGCACGTGGAGGTGCCCGCCGTGGCCTGGCGGGAACTCGAGTCGGGCCCCTCGGAGCCGTGCAGCGCTCGCGTGCGGGTGCGAGTCGCGGAGGCGCGCCGCCGACAGCGCGCGCGACTGGCGCGCTGGAGCGCACGCACCAACGCCGAGATCCCCGACCGCGCGCTCGACGAGGCGGTGGAGGCCAGCCCGGAGGCGCGCGCGCTCCTGGGACGTGCCGTGGATCGCCTGCGCCTCTCGGCCCGCGGGGCGCGGCGACTGCTGCGCGTGGCGCGTACGGTCGCCGATCTGGAGGGAGAGCCCGCCGTGGGCCCCGCGGCCATGGCGGAGGCGCTCGGCTACCGCCGGGGGGAGCCCTAGGGGCGTCCGAATCTGGACACCGGCAGGGTCCGAAAAACGTCACCCCCGCACGGCACGCGGAGCCGGAGCCCCCGTCCGGGAGGCCTCAACCCCCCGTTTTTGTTGGGTCACGGGCGATCCCCGCCGGCATCGCATGAATGGCACGCTTCCTGCTTCGTCTGCTGGGTCGGAGGTCGTGAAACCATGGCATCTCCTGCCCTGAAGGGGATTCGAGCCGAGCTCGCCGAATCCGAGTGCGTGGAGACCACGCTGCTCGAGCTCGTGTGGGCCATCCACGAGATCACCGACGACGAGCACGAGGTCGTGGCGACCATTGCCTCCCTGCTCGAGAGCGGACGCGTGCGCCTCTGCGGCAACTTCCGCGGCTCGACCCTCCGCCTTCGCTAGCCCCTCCAGGACGCTCCTTGACCGCGCGCGCCTGCGGGAGGATCATCCTCCCGTTCACCGGGGGGTGAAGGGCCATGGCCGATCAGGAGGAGCTCGCCTTCGCCGCGCCCAAGGGCGGTGAGGGTCGCGCGCGCCGCAGCCGGCCGCCCCGCGCGGGCAAGCGGGAGGCCCGCTCCCGGGCGCGCTCCACGGCGTCGGAGCTGGCCCGCAAGCAGCGCGACATCTCCGTCTCGGAGTTCTTCGCCAAGAACCGCCACCTGCTGGGCTTCGACAACCCGAGCAAGGCGCTGCTCACCACCGTGAAGGAGGGCGTGGACAACGC
>JBFGJV010000239.1:0-4413 GCA_041577015.1 Myxococcota bacterium | reverse complement strand
TCTCGTTGGCGAGCACCCCGATGATCGATTCGATGATCGAGTTGAGTGGCGTGCGAAGCTCCCGGGACATCTTCTCGATGAAGTCGTTCTTGAGGCGTTCGACCTGGCCGAGCTTCTCCTTGTGCCGCATGAGCTCGATGTCCTGTGCGAACAGCTGCTCGGAGAGGCGCAGGAGATCGTCGCCGCCGGTGCCGGCGTGGGCCGGGGCGGGGGCCTCGCGGGTCCCGCCGGCTCGTTCGCTGGCGAGCGCGGCGTGGTCGATGCGCAGGGCCACCTCCTCGGCCAACGCTTCCAGGGTTCGCAGCAGCCCCTCGTGCGCCGGCTCGGGGAGGCCCACGACCAGGGCTCCCAGCACGCGGCCGTCCAGGATGGCGGGGAGCACCAGAGTGCCGGAGCGCCCGCGGATGCCGAACGCCTCGAGGGGCGCGAGCGCCGCGCCCGTGCCCTGCGAGATGGCGGTGTGCACGGCGCTCCCGAGCGCCGTCGCGGCATCTCGCGCCGCCTCGGGGGACGGCACCCCCGCGGCCGCCCGCAGCCGTGCCTCCGTTCCGCCCGCGTCGCGTCCGAACAGCAGCACGGCGCCGCCCGACCACTCGGCGGCGCGGCCCGCCGCCCGCCGCAGCGCCCCCGGAAGGTCCGAAGGGGCGGTCCCGGCCGCGTTCGGCTCTCGCAACACGGGGTCGGCCACCGGCCGGGTCCTCCCGGCTAGAAGCGCTCGTCGGGCTCGACTTCGAGCCTCTCGAGCGGTTGTTCGGCAACCGAGGTTTCGTCGGGGTCGGCCCCCTCCAGGGCCAGCTTGGTCTGGAAGTCGGTCGGGTTCGTGGCCGCGCCCATGGCCGTCTCCACCGAGATCTTGTTGGCGCGCACCAGGTCGAAGAGGTGCTGGTCGAAGGTCTGCATCCCTTCCGAGCGGCCCCGCCCCAGGAACTCGGTGATCTCGCCCGTGCGCGCCGGGTCCTTCATGCACTCCTGGATGGTCCGGGTGCTGCGCATCACCTCCACCGCGGGTGCGCGAGCCGTGCGCTTCTTGTTCATCAGGAGCCGAAGCGAGACCACGGCCTTCAGGTTCTCCGCCAGCCGCGCCCGGACCTGGGGCTGCTCCTCGGTGGGGAAGAAGGACAGCAGCCGATTCACGGTGGAGACCACGTCGTTGGTGTGGATCGAGGAGAGCACGAGGTGGCCGGTCTCGGCGGCCTTCAAGGCGGTGTCGACGGTCTCGAGGTCACGCATCTCGCCCACCATGATCACGTCGGGGTCCTGGCGCAGGGCCGCGCGCAGGGCCTCGGGGAACGAGGCGGTGTCGGTCCCGATCTCGCGCTGGGTCACGATGCTCTTCTCGTGGCCGAAGACGAACTCGATCGGGTCCTCGATCGTGACGATCTTCACCTTCCGGGTGCGGTTGATCTCGTTGATCATCGTGGCCAGCGTGGTCGACTTGCCCATGCCGGTGGCGCCCGTGACGAGGATCTGGCCGCGACGCAGCTGGGCGATGTCGCGCAACACGGAGGGCAGGTTCAGCTCCTCGAAGCTTCCCACCTGAAGCGGGATCACCCGCAGCACGATGTTGTAGTGGCGCCGCTGCCGGGAGATGTTGACGCGGAAGCGTCCCTCGCCCGGAAGCTCGAAGGCCAGATCGAACTCGTTGAAATCGAGGTCCGGCTGGCGCGGCTCGGCCTCCAGGAGCATCCGGGTCATGGCCTCGGTGTCCTGGGGCTCGAGGATCTTGTAGCGGAGCTCCACCAGCTCGCCGTGGAAGCGGTAGAGGGGGAGACACCCCACCTGGAAGTGGATGTCGGAAGCTCCCTTCTCCAGGCCCAGGCGCAGGAGTCGGTGGAACTTCTCCCGGTCCATCGGCCGTGCGTCCTCCATGGGCGGCCGCGACGAGCGGCTCGCCTGGACCTCGTTATCGGCGAACCCGGGCGACCCTTGACCCGGATGCCGGTCGAGGGCGCTCGGCTATCCTCCCGTCTCCACGGATGGTCCCGATGCCCAAGTACCCGCCCCGCGTGCGTTTCCTGATCCAGGGTGCGGCCCTCGGCCTGGCCGTGGTGGCGGCGGGGCCGCTGAGCGCCGAGGAGCCGGGGGAGCCCCGGCCGGCAGCGCAGCAGCCTCCCGATCTGGAGCGGCTGCTCCGGCTGCCGAACGACCTGGACTACGACGTCGAGCGGCGCGGCGGAGCCACGCGTGGCGAGTGGCGCACGCGCTTCCGGGAGGGCCGCCAGGAGCTGAGCCAGGCCCGGGCGTCCCTCGAGCGGTCCCAGCGTGAGCTCGAAGGCGTCGCGGTGGAGTCCGAGGCGTGGCTCCTGGCTCCCCCAGGGGTCACCGACAGCTCCGAGGCGCCCCTCAGCTACCGCCTGCATCAGGAGATCAAGCGCCATCGGGCGGAGGTGGAGCGCGCGCAGACCCGCCTGCGCGAGCTCGAGATCGAGGCGGAGCTGGCGGGCGTCCCGAAGGACTGGCGCGAGGAGCCCTCGGCGCCCGCGCCGGCAGCCCCGCCTGCCCGGGAGCCGTCCGCGCCGGCGGTCCCGGCGCCGCAAGCTCCCGCGCCCTAGGAGCTCGCCTCGGGCCGGTCGCCCGCGAACTCCACCAGCAGGGTGAACGCCACCGACAACAGCACGGGACCCACGAAGACGCCGAGCACGCCGAACGTGGCGAGCCCGCCCAGCACGCCGAAGAACACCAGCACGAAGGGGATGCGCGTCGGTCCGCTGATCAGCAGCGGACGTAGGATGTTGTCCATCGACGCCACCACCAGCAGCACCCAGGCGCCCACGATCACGCCCGCGGCGATGCGCTGCTCGAGCACCAGCCACGCGGCGGCGCCGATTCCCACCACGGTCGGACCGGCCGGCACCAGCGAGAGCAGCGCGGTGAGCGCTCCCAGGGCCACGGGCGAGGGGACGCCCGCCAGGGCGAACGCCGTGCCCGCGAGGATGCCCTGGGCGAGCCCCGTGCCCAGCAGCCCGAACACCACGGCGCGGATGGTGGAGCCGATGCGGTCCACGAAGCGCGCCGGCGCGTACGGGAAGAGTGCCACCGCCAGGCGACGCCCCGTGTCCACGACGCGCTCCCCATCCAGGTAGAGCACGTAGAGCGCCACGAAGGTGATCACGAAGTTCAACACGTTGCGGGCGATGCCGCTCGCGACGTCCACCAGATTGGTGGAGACCCGGGCGCCGTAGCGCACCAGCCATTCGCCGAGGGGGAGGGGATCGGGGATCGCGGCGCGCGCCAGCTCCACGGGGCGTGCCAGCCAGGGACGTGCGGACACCCAGTCGGGGAGCGGCGCACCCTGCTCGAGCCAGGCGCGCCCGGCCTCCACCAGCTGGGTCGCCTCCCGGGCCAGGGCGATCAGGAACCAGGCCACGGGCAGGCCCGCGACCACGGCGACGATCGCGGTGAAGATGGCGGCCGCCAGCCGCGGATGGCGCACCCGTTCGCGCACGCGCCGGTACAGGGGCCACGTCACGTAGGCGACGATGGCCCCCCACACCAGCGGGACGAGGAAGGGCCGCAGCACCGCGAGCGCGCCCACCAGGAGCGCCAGGGCGGCCCCCACTCGCGCCACCACGAGGCCGGGCGTCCGCTCGGGCGTCGGATCGCGGGGCGGCGTGGGGTCTCGAGGCTCGGTGTCCGGCTCGACCACGTCCCCATGCTGCGGGGCGCCGGGCGCGCGGGCAAGGCGCGCCCGCGTTCGACGTTCGCCGCCGGGACCGCTAGCCTGCGCCACCTCGCGCGGGCGGGCGCTGCCGGGCCGTGCCACGCGCCGCGAGAGAAGGCTTCGGTGGGCTGCGCCATCCCGCGCAAGGAGGTCCTGGTGGACGAGTCACGCGGACGCTCCGACCTGGTGTCGGTCCTCTACGTGGTGGGTGGCATCCCCGCCATGGTTGCCTTCTTCGTGCTGCTCTTCGCCGTCGGCGTGAAGGTCTGCGGCCTGCCGGCCTGACCCCCTTTCCGGACTGCACACGGGTTTCCGCCTCGCGCGCGCGCAGACGCCGGTGCACCCGCCCGGGACGCACCGGGAATCTCGCCCCGATCCGATTTCTCTTTTGAAGACGAGTGGTTACGCTCAATTGACGGGCCGGGACGGCCGATCCTCCTCTCGGGGAGGCCGGGCGTGCCTGGAGCTTCGCAAAGGCCGGCGATCGGCGTGGTGGCGTTGTGTGCGGCTCTCGTGGCCGGATGCGTGACGCCGGCGTCGCTCCCCATGGCGGGGACGCCCGCCACGCTCTACCGCTACTTCGAACCGCCCGCGGCCGATGATCCCTGGTCCTCGAAGATCGGGGGCTGGCAGGGTCGGGAGCGAGGCCTCGCCGATCCGCGCGCCGGCGAGGAGCTGGCCTCCGTCTCCGGGTCCGGGGCGGCCGCGGCCGCTCGCCCCGGTCGCGCCGACGATCTGCGCGACAAGTACCT
>JBFGJV010000238.1:0-4449 GCA_041577015.1 Myxococcota bacterium | reverse complement strand
GGACGACTCCCACTGCTGCCGCCAGGCGGGCGTGCACCCCGCCACGCGCTCCAGCGCCTCCAGCAGGATGGGCTCGAAGCGATTCTGCGAGATGTTGCGCAGCGGGGTCGGCGTCACGGCGAGCTGGTCGTCGCCCTGCCGCTCGTAGGGGAGGCGCCCGAGCACGCGCCCGCCGAGCCGCGTCACCCAGTAGACCTGGCCGGCTTCCTTCGGGTCCACCGCCGCGGCGGCGAGGGCCTCCCTGTCCACGCCCGCGGCGCGGCAGATCTCGAGCGTGCGCGCGTTGACGGCGTGGGCGGCCGGGGCCGGCTTCGGCCCGGCTCGCCGCTCCACCACACAGGTCTCGATCCCCAGCTGCTCGAGCAGCAGCGAGGCCATGGCACCCGACGGCCCGGCACCCACCACCAGGACCGGGACCTCCTCAGGCAGCCGCACGGCCGCCCCCCTCCTGGAGGCCGAAGCGCAACACGCCCACGACGCCGAGCATCACGAGGGACAGCACGGCAAAGACGAACACGTTCTCGTCGTAGCCGAGGATCTCGGTGTGGATCCCCGGCACGGTGATCAGGCCGTCGTAGACCGGCGTCAGCAGGTAGGCGATCCAGAAGCCGCCCAGGTTGCAGCTCTGCCAGGCGGCGGAGAGCCAGAGGTTGCGGACCTGGAAGGGCCGCCGCAGCCAGACCAGGTAGAGGTTGGCCAGCCCCGAGAGCCCCATGAAGCCCAGCAGCCAGACCAGGTGCACGCGCGCGTGCCCGACCCAGTCGGGGTTGAGCGCGTGGCTCGGATGGAAGTCCCGCACGATCGGTCCGAAGAACTCGAGCGCGGTGACGGTCAAGGCGATCTTGACCGCGAGGATGCGTGCGTCGTGGCTCATGGCTGCCGGACCTCCGTGGCATCTTCGCACGGATCGCGGGGAAGGGGGGTGCCGGGCTCCGCGATGCGGACGATCTGCGCGCCGAGCCCGTCGATGCGCGCCCGCACGCGATCACCCGGTGCCAGGTAGCCTCCGGGCGCGCCGGCGGCGGCGCGCGCCAGCTCCTCCCGACGGAACTGCTCGAAGGGCCCACGCAGGCGCAGCAGACCGCGCGCGAGCACGGCCATTGGCGAGGGCGCCTGGAGCGCGACGCCCCCGGGCGTCCCCGTGAGCACCACGCTGCCCGCCGGGAGCCGGAGCGTCCCGTCCGCGCCCTCCACCGCCAGCGGGTAGTGGCGCACGCCTCCGGCGCGGCGCACCGGCATCGGGCTCCGCGCGCCTCGCTCCGTCACCTCGTCGGCGATCCGCGCCAGCAGGGCCGACGGGTCGAGGATCATGGCGGCCGTCGTCGCGTCCTGCCGGGTCTGGAAGCCTGCACCCTCGTCCACCTCGAGCCCCAGTCCCAGCCCCTCCGCGCCACACGCGGCGAGCGCCGCGAAGAGCTCGCGGCCGCGCACCAGCCACGGGCCGGCGGGCAGGAAGCCCGGCTGTCCCTTCGCCTCGACGAAGCCCGTGCCGGGGCCAAAGAAGGTGGCGTTGCGGATGATCGGCTCGCGATCGGTGACGTCGTTGGCGACGAAGAAGGCGCTCTGCGCCAGGAGCTCGTCCGGCGTCGGCAGCGCGCGCAGGTCGACGTCGGCCAGCAGCACGAAGGCGAGCTCCACCTCGTAGTCGAGGAGCGTCACGCCGGCGGGTGCGGCCACCGCGCCGTAGGGCGGGCCGGGCTCCACGGGCTTGGGGAAGAGGAACACGTCGCCGCCCCCGGCCTCCTCGGCGTGGGCCGCGTAGTTGAGCCCGGCCGCTACCACGACACGGGTCTCCGCGTCGATCGTCTGCTGCGGGACGCGGAGCGGGGCGCAGATGCGCGCGGCCCGCTCGGAGGCCTCGATCCGCCAGCGCGGAGCGTCGTCTCGGGCCTCGGCCGCCCGCTCGAGGACGGCCGCGAGGTCGGTCCCGCCGTGGGGGACGGGGACGACCGCGGTTGGCACGCCCTCTCCGTGGGCGACCACCCGGGCGTGGGACGGCTTGCCGTCTCGGCCCAAGACCCGCGCAACGCGCACCAGCCCCTTCTCTTCGAGGCAGCGCGCGAGGGTCGAGGAGGCATGTGCTGGAGCGGGCCGCAGAGCCGGCCCGAGCAGCAGCAGGGCCAGGAGGGCACACGGGAGCCGAGTCAACGCTTCACTTCTCGACTCGAGTTGTTGTACGCGTTCCGATCGATCGTTTGCGCATTCCTCGGCAAACCAACACCGACTTCGTTGGATCGGCGTTCCGCGGCTAGGGCATCGTCCGGTCGCAGATCCAGGGCGCCCATTCTAGAGGAGCTCTCGAGCGCCCACAAAGACCGGGCGGTCACCGTCCACGGGCAGAGCCTCCGCCCTGTGCTATCGTCCTCTTCGAGAGGCGCTTCCGATCGGTTCGCAGCTTCCGGCCTTGACGGCCCACCCTGTCTCCCATCGAAACACCTTTCACGCCCGTGATTCGCTCATGGAGAGCGGCAAGCAGGCGTTCCATCGCGACGGGAATCCAGCGTCCGGACATGCCGGGCTGGAGCCCGAAGCCGGCCGCGGCCTCGATTCGAGGGGCGCGACGGGGAAATCAAGTTGAGCAAGAAGCTTTATGTCGGAAACCTTCCCTTCTCCTCCACGGAGGAGGACCTCCGCGGCGTGTTCGGGCGCCACGGCTGCGTGGAGTCGGTCAACGTGATCATGGATCGCGATACCGGCCGCCCGCGCGGCTTCGCCTTCGTGGAGATGAGCGAGCCGAGCGCCGCATCGGATGCGATCCGCGCGCTGGATGGCACTGATCTGGGCGGTCGAACCATCCGGGTGAACGAGGCCCACGAGCGTCAGGCCGGCGGTGGACGTAGCGGCTTCGGCAACGGGTACCGCTACTAACCCCCTCCGGTTCCTGAGGCCATGTCACGCATCCGCATCTTCGTCAGCTTCGACGGCGATCACGACGCCGATCTCCACGATCTGCTCCACGCCGAATCCACGAGGCCGGACTCGGCATTCGAGTTCTCGGCGCGCTCCCAGGGCGGAGCCATGACCGAAGCGTGGACCGCGACCTCCCGCACCCGAATCCGCGCCGCGGACGAGGTGGTCGTGATCTGCAGCGAGCACACGAATGCTTCGCCTCGCGTGGCCGCGGAGCTGCGGATCGCCCAGGAGGAGGAGAAGCCCTATCTCCTGCTCTGGGGCCGGCGCGAGCTGATGTGCACCAAGCCCGAAGGCGCCAAGCCCAGCGACGCGATGTACAGCTGGACCCGGGACATCTTGGAGAGCCAGATGAGTCAGGTGCTCCGGAACTCGAAGCCGCTGGAGGTGCCCGAGAGCTGCAAGCGCCCCCAGGGCTGAGCCCGGAGCCACCGCCCGCGCTAAGGCCTCGGGCGCGTTCTGCCGAGATCCGTTACGTTGCCAGCAGCCTCAAAACGGGCGCTGCCCGCCTTTCCTTCCGAGCCTCGTCTCAGTCTGCAAGTCGGCCCGGTGTTGGTTTCGAAGCTGCCCGCGTGAGCACGGCGCTCGCGTAGAGAACCCGCCGACCCCAGCGCGAAGCGCAGGCACCACTCGCCTGCCGCACGCGCCAACGATAGGAAATCCTTTGTCTACTTCTGCAACGAACCGTGCGACCCGCCGGCGCCCCGCCGCGCCCGGCTTCGAGGCCTTGGACCTCGATCCCGAGCTGATCGCCGTCCTCCAGACCCTCGGCTACACCGAGCCGACCCCGATTCAGCGCGACGCCATCCCGCACGCCCTCGAAGCCCGCGATCTGCTCGCCTGTGCCCAGACCGGCACCGGGAAGACGGCGGCGTTTGCTCTCCCCATCCTCGACGAGCTGCTGCGCATCGAGCCCGATGGTCGCCGGCGGCCGATCCGCGCCCTGGTGCTGGCTCCGACGCGCGAGCTCGCCGCACAGATCGCCGAGAGCTTCCGGAGCTACACGCCCGGGGGCCGCATCCGCTGCCAGGTGGTCTTCGGAGGCGTCGGCAAGCGGCCCCAGGTCATGGCGCTGCGCCGCGGCACCGATGTCCTGGTGGCCACGCCCGGAAGGCTCCTCGACTTGATGGGCGATGGCGAGGTGGACCTCTCCCGAGTGGAGATGTTCGTCCTCGACGAGGCCGACCGCATGCTCGACATGGGCTTCATTCCCGACGTACGCCGCATCACGAAGGCGCTGCCGCGCAAGCGCCAGACGCTGCTGTTCTCGGCCACGCAGCCCCGCGAGATCCGCGAGCTCGCGAGTCGTCTGCTCCACGAGCCGGTAGAGGTGGCGGTCGATCCGGTCTCCTCGATCGTGGAGCCGATTTCCCAGTCGGTCTACTTCGTGGACGGGCCGCGCAAGCTGCTCCTGCTCCTCACGCTCCTCGGAAGCGACGAGATCGCGAGGGCGCTCGTCTTCACCCGGACCAAGCGCCGGGCAGACCGGCTCGCACGCAGCCTCGACCGCGAGGGGGTCTTGGCCGCGGCCATCCACGG
>JBFGJV010000237.1:0-4478 GCA_041577015.1 Myxococcota bacterium | reverse complement strand
GGCCGCGCTCGAGGCGGGGCTCCACGTGCTCTGCGAGAAGCCGCTCGTGTGGAACGGGTCGCTCGACGCGGACGCGCTGATCGACGGCTTCGAGGCCCGCCGGCTCGTGCTGTTCGAGAACTGCGTCTGGCCCTACACCCTGGGAGCCTACGGCGAGCTCCACCCGGAGGCGCTGCTCGAGCCGCCCGGGAGCTTTGCCATGCGTCTCCAGCCGCTCGCCAGCGGACGCAAGATGCTCGGCGACTGCCTGCCTCACGTCCTGAGCCTGCTCCAGGCGGTGGCGGGCGAGCAGAAGGTGACCGGGGTGTGCTTCAGCGGGGGCGGCGAGCGGATCGCCGTGGCGTTCCGGTACGGCGAGACCCGCGTGGACGTGGAGCTGCGGAGCTCCCAGGAGCTGCCCCGCCGCGCCGCCTACGCCCTGGACGGCAGCTGGGTGCAGCGGGAGGTGACGGAGCCGGGATACCGGCTATGGTTTCGCGCCGAGGACGGGCGCACCCGGCCGCTGATCGACCCCCTGGGGCTGCTGGTCGCGGATTTCGTACGAGCCCTCGCTGCGCCCGAGGCCCCCCCGAACAGCATCCGCCGGCAGGAGATCCGACACCGGATCAGGCTCCTGGCGGACATCGTCCGAGTCTGGGACCGAGAGGCGAGATGACCCACGCCATCCACGATTTCAGCGCCAAGCTGCGTCAGCCCTCCGTGCTGCCCCAGGTTCGCGCCTACGTGGCGTGGCGGCGCGAGCTGGCCCGTGCGCGGGCGGAGGGACGGCCGGACCCGGAGCCCCCGGGCCAGGCTCCCATCTCCATCAACCTGGACCTCACGACGGCCTGCAACTTCCGCTGCGATCACTGCATCGACTGGGACATCCTGAACACCAAGCACCGCCACAACGACACCGTGCTGCGCAGCTCGGTGGAGACGATGGCGCAGCGCGGCCTCCGCTCGGTGATCCTGATCGGCGGGGGCGAGCCGACGCTGTATCCCGGCTTTCCGGACTTCGTGCGCTTCCTGAAGGACCTCGGGCTGGACGCGGCCGTGGTCTCCAACGGGAGCCGTGGCGATCGGCTGCTCGAGATCGCCGACGTGCTGGAAGAGCGGGACTGGGTGCGGCTCTCGCTCGACTCCGGCAGCAACGAGCTCTTCCGCGCCATGCACAAGCCGGTGAGGAAGTCGCTGACGCTGGACGAGATCTGCTCCTGGATCCCGAAGATCAAGGCGCGGAACCCCCGCTTCCGGCTGGGCTTCTCCTACATCATCGTCTGGAGCGGCGCGGCGCGCGACGAGGTTCCCATCCACGAGAACATCCACGAGATCGTGATGGCCACCGAGCGCGCCAAGGCCGCGGGCTTCGACTACATCGCGCTGAAGCCCATCCTCGAGCGTACCGCGGAGGGCGCCGAGGTGATGGACGGGAGCCACGCCAAGGTGGCGAAGATCCGTACCGAGGTGGACAAGGCCCTCGCCCTCGCGGACGCGAGCTTCGACGTCTACGTGAGCACGAACCTGCGGGTCCTCGAGGAGGGAAACTGGCACGAGTACACCCGCCAGCCGCGCACCTGCCACATGCAGGCGCTGCGCCAGGTGCTGACGCCGATCGGGCTCTACAACTGCCCCGCCCACCGCGGGGTGCAGAAGGCCCGCATCGCCGACAAGGAGGTCGCGCTCCCGAGGCGCGAGCTGGTGGATCTGATGGATCGCTTCGACGCGAGCCACGAGTGCCGCGAGGTGACCTGCCTCTACAACCAGGTCAACTGGTGGCTCGAGAAGATGATCGAGGATCCCCAGGGCGATCTCGCGGTCGGAGACGAGCGTCACGACTTCTTCCTCTGACCCCGGCCGCATCCTGGTGCGGCTGCCCAACTGGGTCGGCGACGTGGTGATGGCGACGCCCGCCCTGCGTGCGCTGCGCCGTGCCCACCCCGGTGCGCGCATCGCGGTGGAGGGGAGGCCGCTCCTCGAAGGCCTGCTGCGCGGGCTGCCCTACGACTTCCTGCCGCTGGAGCCGCGCACCTGGGCCCGGGCGCGGCGGCTGCGGGCGGAGCGCTTCGACCTCGCGCTGCTGCTACCGGACTCGGTGCGGGCCGCGCTCGGCCCCTTCCTGGCGCGCATCCCGCGCCGGGTGGGCTACGCCCGGGACGGGCTGCGGCGGCTGCTGCTCACGGAGGCGCTCTCCCGCTCGAAGACGCCGCTCTCCATGATCGAGCGCTATCTGCGCCTCACCCGGCAGCTGGGCTGCCCGGACGCCGGGACCGAGCTGGAGCTCGGCGTGGAGCGGAAGCCGCCGGAGCCGCTGCTGGTGGTGACGCCCGGGGCCTCCTTCGGCTCGAGCAAGCTCTGGCCGCCCGAGCACTTCGCCCGGGCCTGCGACGCCATCGCGGGGCGCCGCGGCCTGCGCGTCGTGCTGGCGCCCGCACCCTCGGAGCTGCCCATCGCCCGCGACGTGGTGGCACGCATGAAGGAGAAGGCGGAGGTCGTGGACGTGCCCCTGGCCGGGCTGGTGGAGCTGATCGCGAGGGCGACGCTGGTGCTCACCAACGACACCGGACCGCGTCACGTGGCCGTGGCGCTCGGCGTCCCGGCGGTGGTGCTGATGGGCCCCACGGACCCGCGCCACACGGCCCATCACCTGGAGCGACAGCGGGTGCTGCGCGAGGAGGTGCCCTGCGCGCCCTGCCACCTGGAGACCTGCCCCATCGACCACCGCTGCATGACGCGGCTCGCCCCGGAACGGGCGGTGGTGGCGGCCGAGGAGCTGCTGGCTTGATCGTGGCCGACTACCGGGAGTTGGCGCGGCGGCTGGCGGAGGAGCGTGCCGGCAAGCGCGTGGCGCTCACGAACGGCTGCTTCGACGTCCTCCACGTGGGACACGTGCGGCTGATCCGCGAGGCCGCAGAGCTCGGCGACCTGCTGGTGGTGGCCCTGAACGACGACGGCTCGACCCGGCGCAACAAGGGCCCCGAGCGGCCCCTCGTGCCCCTGGCCGAGCGCATGGAGCTGGTGGACGCGCTGCGCGGCGTCGACTACGTGACGAGCTTCGGCGAGCCCACCGCGGGGCCGCTCCTCGACGCGGTCCGGCCCGACCTGCACGTGAAGGGCACCGACTGGACCGCGGAGACCGTGCCGGAGCGCGACGTGGTGCTGGCCTACGGCGGACGGGTGGTGATCGCGGGAGACCCCAAGGACCACTCCAGCACGGCGCTCATCGAGCGGCTTCAGGAGCGAAGCTCGGGCAGGTCCCGATAGAGGTCGAGCGCCTCCGGGTTGGCCAGCGCCTCGCGGTTCTCGACCGGGCGGCCGTGCACCACGTCGCGCACGGCCAGCTCGGTGATCTTGCCGCTCTTGGTGCGCGGGATGTCGGCGACCTGCACGATGCGCGCCGGCACGTGGCGCGGGCTCGCGTTCTCCCGGATGCGCCGCTCGATGCGGTCGCGCAGCGCGTCGTCGAGCGCGACCCCGTCGCGAAGCTTCACGAAGAGCACCACGCGCACGTCGCCCTCCCAGGCCTGACCGATGGCGAGCGCCTCGAGCACCTCGTCGAGCTCCTCCACCTGCCGGTAGATCTCGGCGGTCCCGATGCGCACGCCTCCCGGGTTGAGCGTCGCGTCCGAGCGGCCGTGCATCACCATGCCGCCGTGCTGGGTCAGCGTCACCCAGTCGCCGTGGTGCCAGACGCCCGGGAAGCGCTCGAAGTAGGCGGCCCGGTAGCGGCTTCCGTCCGGGTCGTTCCAGAAGCCCACCGGCATGGACGGAAAGGCCCGCTTGCACACCAGCTCGCCCGGCTCGCCCCGGAGCGAGCGGCCCCGCGCGTCGAAGACGTCCACGTCCATCCCGAGGCCCAGGCACTGGATCTCGCCGCGCCACACCGGGGCGGCGGGGTTCCCGCCCACGAAGCAGGAGATGAGATCGGTGCCGCCCGCGATGGAGGAGAGCTGCACGTCGGGCTTCACGTGCTCGTAGACATAGTCGAAGCCCTCGGCCGCGAGCGGCGAGCCGGTGGAGAGGATGGCTCGCACGGAGGCGAGGTCGTGGCTCTCGCGCGGGCGGAGGCCCTCCTTGCGGACGGCGTCCAGGAACTTGGCCGAGGTGCCGAACACCGTGATGCGCTCCGCGTCGATCAGGTCGAAGAGCGCTCCCGGCGAGGGGTGGAAGGGCGAGCCGTCGTAGAGGATCAGTGTGGCGCCCGCGGCGAGCCCGGAGGCCAGCCAGTTCCACATCATCCAGCCCGTGGTGGTGTAGTAGAAGAAGCGCTCGCCCGGACGCAGGTCGGCGTGGAGGCGATGCTCCTTGGCGTGCTGGAGCAGCGTCCCACCCGCACCGTGCACGATGCACTTGGGCCGGCCCGTCGTGCCGGAGGAGTAGAGCACGTAGAGGGGCTGGTCGAAGGCGAAGCGCTCGAAGCGCAGCGGCTCGGGGGGACCGTCGAGGTCGTAGAGCACCGGGACCGAGAGGGCGCGCGCGATCTCCTCGGCGCGTGGGCG
>JBFGJV010000236.1:0-4491 GCA_041577015.1 Myxococcota bacterium | reverse complement strand
TCGAAGCGCGGCGCGAGGGTGACGCGGACGTCCACCTCGCCCGCCGTGCAGCGCAGCCGACGCAGGATCCCGTGGCGGGCGCGCGGGTGGCCCGGCGTCCCCGCGGCCTCCGCTACGGGCATGGCGTCGGTCAGCGAGAGCTCGCCGCGCGCCGCGAGGAAGCGCGTCTCGAGCACGTTGGTGTCGTCCAGGTAGCGGCGCGCCAGGGGGCGCCCGTCCACCGGCGCCACGTCGAAGGAGCCGCCCCGGCGCGCGTCCAGGATGCGCGCGAAGACGCTGGGGGAGTCGAAGCGGGGAAAGCACGCCCAGTCGATCGACCCGTCCCCCGCCACCAGCGCCGCGGAGTGGCAATCCCCGAGCAGGGCGTAGTCCGCGATCTCCCGCATGGCGCTCCCCGCGCTCCGGACCGGCTCCCCGAGGCGAGGCTAGCACCATCGGGCGCGGTACCGTGAGAGAGGTGCGCACCCTGGGTCCCACCACGCCCCTCCCCCCGCCCGAGTCGGCGAACGCGGACGGCATCGTCGCGGTGGGCGGCGACCTGCGGCCCGAGCGTCTGCTGGAGGCCTACCGCCAGGGGATCTTCCCCTGGTACGCGGAGGGACTGCCGGTGCTCTGGCACGCCCCCGACCCCCGCACCGTGCTGCTCACCGCGGAGCTCCGCATCGACCGTTCGCTGCGCCGACGGCTTCGCCGGCAGACCTACCGCGTCACGCTCGACACGGCCTTCGACCAGGTGATCGAGCGCTGCGCCACGGTCCCGCGTCCGGGCCAGGAGGGCACCTGGATCACGGCCGACATGATCGCCGCCTACCGGAGCTTGCATCGCCTGGGCTACGCCCACTCGGCCGAATCCTGGCTCGGCGAGCGGCTGGTGGGGGGCGTCTACGGCGTCTGCATCGGCGACGCCTTCAGCGGCGAGTCGATGTTCACGGAGGCGCCGGACGCCTCCAAGGTGGCCCTCGTCCACCTGGTGCGTCAGCTCGACGCCTGGAAGATCTCCCTCTTCGACTGCCAGATGTGGAGCGAGCACGTGGCCCGGCTCGGCGCCTCGGACTGGCCGGCAGCCCGCTTCCACGCCGTCCTTCGCGAGCTGACGGCACTCCCCACCCGCCGCGGCCCCTGGCGCTTCGACCGCGAGCTCGTTGCGACAGGGTGGTGAGCGCATGCGGCTCGGGATCGACGCCGCGGTCTAGCCCCGGGCCAGCTCCCGCTTGAGCACCTTGCCGGTGGGATTGCGGGGCAGGGCGTCCAGGAAGACGATCTCGCGTGGCACCTTGTAGCGGGCCAGGTTGCTCCTCACGTAGGCCTTGAGAGCGGACTCGTCGGCGCTCGCACCCTCCTTGAGCACCACGAAGCCCTGGAGGCGCTGCCCGAACTGCTCGTCGGGTACGCCGATCACGGCGGCCTCCACGACGTCATCGTGGTCGGCGAGTAAATCCTCCACCTCGCGGGGAAACACGTTCTCCCCGCCGGAGATGATCATGTCGTCGTCGCGGCCGTCCACGAAGAGCAGGCCGTTCTCGTCGAAGTGGCCCACGTCGCCGCTGGACATGAAGCCGTCGATGACTTCCTTGTTGCCGCCGCCCGTGTAGCCCTCGAACTGGTTCTCGTTGGCGACGAAGATCCGGCCGGTGATCCCGGCCGGGACCTCGCGCCCCGTGTCGTCGAGGATGCGCACCCGGACGCCGCGCGGCGGTCGGCCCGCGGTGCCCGGCGCGGCGCGCAGCTCGTCCGGCATGGCGATTGCGGCCTGAGCGACTTCGGTGGAGCCGTAGAAGTTGTAGATGTTGTCGCCGAAGGTATCCATCCAGCGCAGCGCCAGCTCGCCCGGCAGGCTCGAGCCGCTGGCGCAGACCATCTCGAGCGACGAGGTGTCGTAGCGACGGATGCGCTCCGGCCCGAGATCGAGGATCCGCTGCATCATCACCGGCACCACCGCGAGCACCTGGGGGCGCAGCTCCTGGATCGCGGCCAGGGTTCCCTCCGGGTCGAAGCGCCGGCGCAGACAGATGGTGCAGCCGAGCTGCGCCGCGATCAGCAGGTGGAAGCCTCCCCAGGAGTGGAAGGTGGGCGCCACGATCAGGCTCCGGGTGTCCCGGCGCAGCGGCATGCGCCCGAAGAGCCCGACGTAGGTATCGAGGCCCTGGCGGTGCATGGTGCGCTGCGCACCTTTGGGCGTGCCCGTCGTGCCCGAGGTCAGGATGGTCACGCGTCCCTGCCGGGGCGGGGGCTCCAGGTCGCCGTCGTCGTGGGATGCGGCCAGCTCGGCCAGCGTCCGGTCGGGGCATGCGGACTCCGCCCAGGTGACGAAACGCGCGAGCTCGCCCGCTCCCCCCTCGACGATGGGTTGGAATTCCTCGTCGTAGAGGACGATCCGGGTTCCCTCGCGCGCACAGATCTCCCGGAGCTGGGGCGCGGCGAAGCCCGTGTTGAGGAGCAGCGTGTTGGCGCCGAGCTTCTCCAGCGCTGCCTGCGCCTGCACGAAGCCGCGGTGGTTGCGCGCGAAGAGCCCCACGCCGTCTCCGGCCTTCACGCCGGCGGCCGCGAGCCCGCGCGCAATGGCGTTGGTGGAGCGGTCCAGCTCTCGGAACGTCAGCTGCCCGAGTTCGTCGATCAGGGCCGTGCCGCCGGGATTCCGCAACGCCGCCGCGTGGATGCCGGTGGCCACCGTGGAGCCGAACTTTCGCGTGGCGCGCCCGAGGCTCGCCACGAAGCGAGGGTTCAGGAAGCCCGCGTCGCCGAGCACCTGGAAGCTCTCGGCCACCCGCCGCAGCGCGCCCCCCTGTCCGGTTCCTCGCAAGCTCATGGGGCCGCGGCCGGCTAGGGCCTGGGGAGGCGATCCAGCTTCGCCGCGAAGACGAAGTCGCTCTCGGAGAGCCCGTCGATGGCGTGGGTCCAGAGCTCGAGGCGCACCTTGCCCCAGGCCAGGTGGAGGTCCGGGTGGTGGTTCTGGGCCTCCGCCAGCTCGCCCACGCGGTTGGTGAAGGCGAGCGCCTCGCGGAAGTTTCGGAACGCGAAGCTGCGCGCCAGGTGGTGCTCGTCGATCACCTCCCAGGCCGGATCCAGCTGGGCGCGCAGGGCGGGCAGGGCGTCGCCCGTGAGGCGCGGCGTGTCGCCGCGGCAGGGCTTGCATTCGCGCGCCGCCAGCTCGCTCACTGCTCGCTCCCGGCTCCGGCCGGCTGGGCGGCGCCCGCCGGAACGGCCGCCGGCGCTCCGGCTGCCGCGTTCGGGGCCGTGCCCGGCGCCACCAGCCCGGCCGACATCACGAGCTTGAAGGCCTCCTCCACGGTGAGGTTCACCTCGATGATCTCCTCCTGCTGGACCAGCAGGTAGAAGCCGGAGGTGGGGTTGGGTGTGGTGGGCACGAAGCAGTTCACCATGTGGCCGGGCGTGGCCTTCTGGACGATGCCGCGGGCGTCGCCCGTGGTGAAGGCGATGGCGTAGAGTCCCTTGCGCGGGTACTCGATCAGGATCACGCGGTTGAAGCGGCTGCTGGTATCGGCCAGGAAGATCGCCTCGGCGAGCTGCTTCACGCCGGCGTAGATGCTGCGGGCCACGGGCACCCGCGCCAGCAGACGCTCCACGGCGCGCACCATCTCGAGCCCGAAGAAGTGCCGGACGACCACGCCCACCAGCAGGATCACGAGCACGGTGAAGATGGCGCCCACCAGGGGCAGGCGCGGCGGGTCCTCCACGCCCGGGAAGAGCACCGCCAGCACGTGCGGCAGCAGCAGGTTGTCCAGGCGCTGGATCACCCAGGCCACCGCCCAGGCGGTGATCAGGAGCGGTGCCAACGTGAGGATGCCCGCGACGAAGTAGCGGCGCGCGGCCTCCCGGAGCTGGGCGAACAGGCCCTTGGAGGACAACGGCGGCGCCTCAGAAGAGCGGGTCTTCTTCGGCAGGGGCGTAGGCGCTGATCTCGCAGTCGAGGGGAATCACCTCGAGCTCGGGCGGCTCCCAGGCCGCGGTGGTCGGCTCGGGCGAGCGCAACTTCGGTTTCGTCACGCCACTCCCTCCCGTGCCCACGGTAGCGGACACCCGGGCGCGCCGGGAGCCCCGCCTCCGGGCGGACCACCGCGTCCATCTGCCGGGCCGGCTGCGACCGGGTGGCCGGGCTCGAGGCAGGCATCGAGGGGTAGGTCGGAGTTACGTCGAATCCCCCGGGGAAAGTTGTTGGCGCACCCAGCGAGCGCCGGCACGAGCGCGCGTGATCCCAGCCTCATGTTGACGCCCTCCCGCGCTATGGTCCGCGCTCCCACGGCCTCCGGGAGCGCCGACCAGCCCGATGAGCAGGTCCGTCGTCACGCTGGTGCGCGTCTCGATCGCGATCCTCGGCATCGCCTACATCACATCCTCGGTGGTCTGGAAGGACCAGGTCGTGGCGGCGGCGGGAACCGAGCTTCCCGGTGGGCGGGTCCTCGAAGAAGACGCGTCGTTCGAGGTGATCGCGGGTCAGGTGAACCTGCACGGTCCGTCGCACGATCTGGTCGT
>JBFGJV010000235.1:0-4501 GCA_041577015.1 Myxococcota bacterium | reverse complement strand
TGCCTCGGGCTCGAGAACGCGCCGGGCCTGGTCCGCCAGGCGACGCGCCACGGACTCGGTCCGCTCCACGTCGGGTCCGCTGATCAGCACGTGCACCAGCGTTCCCAGCGGCGGATACCCCAACGCCCCGCGCTGGGCCATCTCTTCGCGATAGAAGGTCTCGTAGTCGTGCTCGCGCACGGTGCGGATCGCGTAGTGATCGGGAACGAAGGTCTGCACGATCACGCGTCCGGGCGCGTGGCCGCGACCGGCGCGCCCCGCAGCCTGGGTCAGGAGCTGGAAGGTCCGCTCGGCCGCCCGGAAGTCGGGCAGGTGGAGGCCCAGGTCCGCGGCCACGACCCCCACCAGACGCACGCCCGGGAAGTCGTGTCCCAGCGCCACCATCTGGGTCCCCACCAGCACGTCCAGGCGCCCGGCGGCCAGGTCGGCGAGCGTGCGCTCCGCCCGGCCGCGACGCGACGCGGTGTCGCGGTCCAGGCGCGCGATGCGCGCCTCGGGAAACAGGGTGCGGACCTCCTCCTCGAGGCGCTCGGTCCCGATCCCGAGCAACGCGGTGGGTCCGGCGCCACAGCCCGAGCAGAGCTCCGGAGGCGGCACCGTGAAATCGCAGTAGTGGCAGCGGAGCTCCTGCTCCGTGGCGTGGAACACCAGCGAGATGTCGCAGTGCTTGCAGCGCTCGGCATGACCGCAGTCGAAGCAGAAGATGCGCGTGGAGAAGCCGCGACGGTTCAGGAACAGGATGGCCTGGCCCCCTTCCGCCAGCGTCGCGCCGAGCGCGACCCGCAGCGCGCGCGAGAGCACGAGCTTGCGGCCGCGCGGGAGCAGCGCGCGCTCCGCGGCGAGGTCCACGATCTCCACGGCGGGCAGCGGACGCCCGCCGATCCGGTGCGGGAGGACGAGGCGCCGCATGGCGCCGCGCTCCGCGGCGAAGCGCGTCTCGAGCGAGGGGGTGGCGGTGCCCATGACGAGGGGGCAGCCGGCCGCCCGGGCCCGACGCGCGGCCAGGTCCCGCGCGTGGTAGCGGAAGCCCTCCTGGTTCTTGTAGGAGGCGTCGTGCTCCTCGTCCATCACCACCAGCCCGAGGTTCTCGAGCGGCGCGAAGAGCGCCGAGCGCGCCCCCACCGCGATGGGCGCCTCGCCCGCCCGCAGCCGTCTCCACTCCGCCAGGCGTTCGCCGGGCCGTAGCCCGCTGTGGAGCACCGCGAGCCGGTCGCCGAAGCGCGCGCGCAGCCGGGCCACCAGCTGGTGGGTGAGCCCGATCTCCGGCACCAGCACCAAGGCCTGGCGGCCCTGCTCGAGGACGCGGGCCAGGGCGCGCAGGTAGACCTCGGTCTTCCCGCTGCCCGTGACGCCGTGGAGCAGCAGCGCCTCGAAGCGCCGCTGCTCGGCCACCTCCAGCACGGCGGCGAGCGCCGCTTCCTGCTCGGGGGTGAGGCGCGGCTCGGCCTCCGCGGGTGCCACGGGGGGGCGAGCGGGCGCGCGCTCCTCCACGCGCAGCAGGCCGCGCTCGGCGAGGGCGCGGACCCGAGCCGTGGCGCCCGGGAAGCGCTCCCGGAGCGCGGGGAGCGGGGTCTCGCCCGCGTCCGCGAGATGGCGCACGAGCTCCGCCTGGCGCGGGGCCCGGGCCAGCGGTCCGGCGAGGGCGGCCTGGAGCGCCGGACGCGCGGCGGGCACCACGACGCGCACGGAAGGCGCGCGGGTGCGCGGCTGGTCCTCCAGGGTGACCGTGGCCACCAGCCGCTCTCGCTCCAGCGTGCGGAGTGCCCGGGTCGCCTGCGGGCCCAGGCGACGCAGGGCGTGACGGGACCTCGGGCCGTCGGCCAGGGCCTCGAGCACGCGGCGGCTGCGCGGCTCCGCGGCGCCCCGCGCCAGCGCCTCGCGGCCGAGGGGCGTCAGCGCCAGCCCGGCACGGGCGCGGGGCACCGAGCCGGGCGGGGTGGCGGCGGCGAGGGCGAGACCGGGCGGGCACAGGACGTCCTCCGCCGCGTCGCGTAGGATGCGCATCATCGAGGCGGAGAGCACCGGCTCGGGATCCAGCACGCGCTCCAGGGTGCGGAGCGAGCGCTCCCGACCCGGTTCGCTACGTCGCGAGACGATGACGCCCACCAGGCGGCGCGTTCCGAAGGGCACGCGCACGCGTCGTCCGGGCTCCGCGTCGGCCGCGAGTGCGAGCGGCACGCGGTAGTCGAACAGGGCGTGCACCGGAACGGGCAGGGCGACCTCCACCACCCCGTGGGAGGCCGCCGCGGGAGCCGCGGGCATGGGCGCAGTGTACCGGGGGCGTGGCCGATCGCGCGTGGTGGTGCGGCGCGGGCGTCGCCGCCACCGCCTCGAGATCGACGGGACCTTCGCGTCGGCCTGGACGCCCGGGCAGGTCGCGACCGGCTCGGTCTGGGACGCCCTGGCGGCGCCCCTCCTGCTGCAGCCGGCGTCGCGACGCCGTGCGATCCTGCTGCTGGGCCTGGGAGGCGCCAGCGTGGCCCGCATCGCGCGCGCCCTGGCCCCCCGGGCGCGCATCGTGGGCGTGGAGATCGACGCCGAGGTGGTGCGGGCGGCGCGACGCTGGTTCGCCCTGGACGCGCTCGGCATCGAGGTGGTCCGTGCGGACGCGCGCCGCTTCCTGTCTCGGGATCGACGCCGCTACGACCTCGTGGTCGAGGACGTCTTCGTGGGCTCTGGACGCTCGGTGCGCAAGCCCGACTGGTTGCCGGAGCCGGGCCTCGCCCTGGCGGCGCGACGCCTGGCGCGCGACGGGATCCTCGTCGTCAACACCCTGGACGACGCGGCGCGTTCGCGGCGCGCGCTCGTCCCACTCGCAGCTTCGCTGCTGGAGATACAGATCGAGGACTACGACAACCGCGTGCTGGTCGCGGGGCCCCGCCTGGACGCACGGCGCCTGCGCCGCGCCGTTGCCGCCGAGCCGCGCCTCGCGGCAACGCTCCCGAAGCTCCGCTTCCGGGGACGCTCCGTCAGCGGTCCTCGGCGAGGAACTGCAGGACGGACTGGTTGAAGCGCTGGGCGGCCTCGGCCATCACGAGGTGGGCGGCATTGGGAACCGTGACGCCGTGGGCGTTGGGAAGGTTCGCCACCAGCTCCCGGTGCAGGGCGGGAGGCGTCAGCTGATCCTGCTGGCCGCAGATCACGAGCGTCCGATGCGGAATCTCGCGCAGCCGGTCCAGGGTGTCGTGGGCCAGGCACGCCTCGCACTGACGCACGAAGACGTCGTCGGGCACGGGCGCACCCTGCTCGCGCTCCTTCAGATGGAAGCGCACCATGGCCTCGATCAGGTCGGTCTGCTCCAGCGTGGCATCCGCGAGCGTCCACAGCAGTCGCTCCTGCAGCTGGATCTCGAAGGGCAAGCCGGCGCGCATCATGTCGCGCCACTTCTCCAGCAGGAGGCGGCGCCGGGCGTCCGGACGCGCCCAGGTGCCCACCAGCACCAGTCGATCCACCCGCTTCGGGTGCCGCAGCGCCAGCTGCTGGGCGATCATGCCGCCCATGAAGGCGCCGAGCACGTCGGCGCGCTCCACGTCCAACGCCTCCAGCAGCGCCGCGGTGTCGTCGGCCAGATCTGCGGTGGTGAAGCGGCCGCCCGGGTCCTCGCTCTCGCCCACACCGCGATTGTCGAAGAGGATGGTGCGGCGGTGCTTGGAGAACTCGGGCACCTGCAGCGCATGCCAGCCACGGCACGAGCCGCCCATCCCCATGACCAGCAAGAGCGGCGGCGGCGCGAAGTCACCGTGGCTCTCGTAGTAGGCGCGATGTCCGCGGACCCGGGCGTGCGGCACGGGATCATCGTAGCGCCTGGGGCCGGTCTTGGAGGACTTCGCTCGCCTGTGGCTCGCTGCGCGCGCGGCTTCGCCGCGCTTGCGGGTCAGCCGGCCATGCGGCGCAGGTCGGAGAGGACGAACTTGGCGATGGCCTTGAGCGTCTCGAAGACGCCGGTGCCGACCGTGGCGCTCGCCTCGAAGTCGGGCATGCCGCGCGGATTCAGCAGCTTCCGCATCTCCTCCAGGGGCGCCGCGTTGGGCAGGTCGCGCTTGTTGTACTGGATCACGCACGGGATCTTGTCCAGGTCGTAGCCCTGCTCGCGCAGGTTCACGCGCAGGTTGTCCAGGCTCTCGATGTTCGCCTCCATGCGCTCGACCTGGCTGTCCGCCACGAAGACGACCCCGTCCACGCCCTTCAGGATCAGCTTGCGGCTGGCGTCGTAGAACACCTGGCCCGGCACCGTGTACAGGTGGAAGCGCGTCTTGAAGCCCCGGATCTGGCCCAGGGCCAGCGGGAGGAAGTCGAAGAAGAGCGTGCGCTCCGTCTCGGTCGCCAGCGAGATCATCTTCCCCTTCAGGTCGGGGTTCGTCTTGTTGTAGATGAACTGCAGATTCGTCGTCTTCCCGCACAGGCCCGGGCCGTAGTAGACGATCTTGCAGTTGATCTCGCGCGACGAGTAGTTGATGAACGACATGGATGTCAGTCCGAGAACAGGTTGTCGATGTCGTCG
>JBFGJV010000234.1:0-4514 GCA_041577015.1 Myxococcota bacterium | reverse complement strand
GGCGAGGTGGACCTCTCCCGAGTGGAGATGTTCGTCCTCGACGAGGCCGACCGCATGCTCGACATGGGCTTCATTCCCGACGTACGCCGCTTCACGAAGGCGCTGCCGCGCAAGCGCCAGCCGCTGCTGTTCTCGGCCACCCAGCCGCCCGAGATCCGCGAGCTCGCCAGTCGGCTCCTGTACGAGCCGGTGGAGGTGGCCGTCGATCCGGTCTCCTCGACCGTGGAGCCGATTTCCCAGTCGGTCTACTTCGTGGACGGGCCGCGCAAGCTGCGCCTGCTCCTCACGCTCCTCGGAAGCGACGAGATCGCGAGGGCGCTCGTCTTCACCCGGACCAAGCGCCGGGCAGACCGGCTCGCGCGCAGCCTCGACCGCGAGGGGGTCCGGGCCGCGGCCATCCACGGAGACAAGTCGCAGAGCACCCGGGTCCGCACCCTCGAGGGCTTCAAGCGCGGGCGCACGCGCGTGCTGGTCGCCACCGACGTTGCCGCGCGCGGCATCCACGTCGAGGACATCGACACGGTCATCAACTTCGACATCCCCAACGAGCCGGAGACCTACGTGCACCGCGTGGGGCGAACCGGCCGCGCCGGGGCCAGCGGAACGGCTCTATCGCTCTGTGGCGCCGACGAGCGGGAACAGCTCGCCTCGATCGAGCGTCTCACGCGGCGCAAGATCCAGAAGCTCGAGCCGCCGACCCTGCTCGAGCCGGCTCGCCGGGAGCAGCCCGCGGCCGGCCCGGAGCGGGAACGTCGACCCCGCGCGCGGCGACGTTCCGGCAGCGGCGCCTCGAGTCGCCGTCGCAGGAGCGGGCGCGGCCGGCGCTCGAACTCCACCGCGGCGAGGCCGCGTCCGCTCTGACGCACGTCCGGCGTCTGCGCCGAACTCAGTGCTTGCCGGCTTCGAGCGCCTGGGGCACGGGCCGCTCCCTCACCCCCCATCGGCGAAGTGCTCGGAGCCGGAGAGGAGCTTCGCCTCACACGCGGCGAATCCCCGCAGCAGTCGGGCGAGGGCGTCGTAGAAGGGATGCGACTCCGCCGCGGCCATGTTTGCGGCGAGCTCGGGAAGCCAGCGGCCCAGGTGACCCTGCCAGAAGCGCTGCTGGCGGTCGGCCCACTCCCGATCCGCCGTGGTGGCTTGCTGGAACGCCAGGAAGTACATGAACTCGAGCTCGCACGCGATGTGGTCGGGCGCCTCCCGGGGTCCGGGACCCGGCCCCAGGCCCGCCTCGGCGTAGGCGCGAGCCGCCTCCTCGCTGACCGCTCCCATCAGCCGTCTCCGGGGATCCAGGTAGAGGGAGGCGTAGGGCGGGGCCTGGATCTCGAAGGGCCCGAGGAACAGCCGCGCGTGCGCCACCGCCGTCTGCTCGGGGTCGCGCAGGGCGTCCTCCCAGGCGTCCGCCGTCTTCGTCGCCAGCTCGCGGAGCGGATGATCCGGCGGCACGAATCGCTCGCGAAGCGTCTCGGGCAGCGCGGGCGTCCACTCCGCCGGCGTCCGGAACGCCCGGGCCAGCACGTGATAGGCATTCGCGCGCCAGACCGCGGGGCCCGGTTCCTCCGGCTCCAAGAGCATCTCGTGGGTCGCGGGCTCAGAAGTCACGGATGTAGAACACCTTGGGCCGGGTCCCCTGCTCCTTCTCCAGCACGCGGGGCGTGTGCTTGGCCAGCGCGCGGCTCACCGGACTCTCGGGGTCGTTCAGGTCGCCGAAGATGCGCGCGCCGGCGGGGCAGGCTTCCACGCACCAGGGGAGCTCGTTCTTCGCCAGCCGGTGGTCGCAGAAGGTGCACTTCTCGACGATGCCGCGGCCCCGGACGCCCTCGTAGGTCTCCGCGCGCGCCGGGTTGTAGTGGGGAATCGGCGCGTCGGTCTTCCGCGAGACCTCCGCTCCGGTGGCCGTGCACTCGCGGATCGCCGGAGCCCCGTCCTCGCGGTAGCGGCCGTGGGGCTCCTCCTCGTTGAAGTAGATCACGCCGTAGGGGCAGCTCACCTGACAGGCCCGGCACCCGATGCAGAGCTTCGGATCGTGCAGCGTCAGCCCGTCTTCCGACTTGTACATGGACTTGGTGGGACAGTTGGTGACGCACGGCGCGTTCTCGCAGTGGTTGCAGAGGGTGGGGATGTAGCGGTAGCGCACGTTCGGAAACACGCCGCGGGTCTCGATGATGTGGTTCGACCAATGGAAGTCGTCCGGCAGGTTGTTCTCGCTCTTGCAGGCGATGTCGCAGGCAGCGCATCCCACGCAGCGGTGCAGGTCGATCACCATCGCGTAGCTCTTCCCGGCCAAGTCGCGCCCTCCTTCTTCAGGCCCGCACCACCCGCACCCGGGTGACGCCCCCGTGGCGGGCCGTGGATCCGCTCAGCCGCTCGTACTCCGCCGGCAGGATCAGGTTGTTGTTGCCGCCGCGCGGCACGCGCGCCTGGAAGTCCAGCGCGGCCACGCGTCCGTAGGCCCAGTGGCCCTGCCCGAAGCACTTGGCCACCGTACCGGGGCGCACGCCTTCCCAGAGCTTGAGCCGGACCGTGATCTCCCCCACCGGGGAGACGACCCGCACCATCTCGCGGTCGCTCAGGCCGAGGCGCTCGGCGTCCGCGGGGTTCATCTTCAGCACGTCGTCCCAGTTCTCGTCGCCGGGATCCGCGTTCTTGTGAGCCTGGTACCAGGTGCAGTTGGCGGCGCGGCCCTCCCGATTCAAGCGGCTGCGGTGCTCGAAGAAGATCAGGGGATACTCCGCCTCGTCGCCCCAGCGCAGCGCGGGCTCGAAGTGGGGCACGAAGGCGAGCTCGCCTCGGGCCTCGTAGTTGCTGGCCGCGAGCACCTCGTCCACGGTGGCGCCGTGCTTCTCCGCGTGGCCGGTGAGCGCTGCCTTGAGCGTCTCGCTGTAGAACTCGAACTTCTGCGTCTTCGTGGCGAAGGCGTCCCACTTCTTCCGGTAGGCATACCGGTGCGAGTTCCAGACGCCCTTGGCCAGGAAGTCCTTCCACCCGGACAGGGCGTCTCCGTACTTGCCGTAGCTCGCGTGGCTGGAATCCCAGCAGGGTCGGGTCAGGAGCTTCAGCGCGGCCACGGTGAACTCCTGCCCGTTCGTCGGCGCGCGTCCGGATTCGGGATCCACGAAGGCCTCGCGGAAGTAGCGCTGCAGGTTGTCGAAGCCCTTCTCCGCCAGCTTCTCGGCCAGCATCCAGGGGATCTCGGTCTCGTCCTGGCGCACGTCCCAGAGCGGCTCGAGCATGGGCTGGTTGAGACTGGCGTAGCCGAACAGGTTCTGCTTCGCCTTGAGGAAGCCCCACTTCTCGAACATCTGGTGCGCCGCCGGCAGCACCACGTCGGCGAAGTGCGTCATCTCGGAGGCATTGGTGGTGATGTGGACCAGGAAGGGGAGCTTCGACAGCGCCGCCTCCCAGCGGCTGGCGTCCGAGCAGGAGAACGGGAAGTTGGACCAGTAGGCAATGGCCACCCGGATGTCGTAGGGGTCGGCCTCGAGGATCGCGTCCGCCGCGTTGTTGGTGACCACGCCGCCACCGCTCTTGCCTTCCTTGAGGGCCGGCAGGGCGAGCGTGCCCCGACGATCCATCTTCGGGTACTTGGAGTGCTTCTTCGCCAGCTCGTCCTGGTAGGGCCCGAAGTCCGGCAGGTCGTCGGCGGGCACCTTGGTCTTCTGCACGGTGCCGCCCATGTTGTCCACCGAGCCCACCAGGCCGTTGAGGGCGTGCGCCGCCAGCGCGGCGTACGCGCCCCGCGCCTGCATGCTGGCTCCCGGAGACACCCAGCTGATGGCCGCCGGCGCCGCCCTGGCGAAGCCGGTCGCCACGCGTCGGATCTGCTCCGACGGAATGGCGCAGTGTTTCTCGGCCCATCGGGGGGTCCGGTGCCGGAGCTCCAGGTTCCACCACTTCACCAGGCCGTGGGTGTGGATCTCCCGGAACGTCTCCTCGTCGACCGTCTGCCCGGCCCGGAAGCGATTGATGCCGTCCGCGAAGTCTCCCACGAACGCGCGGCTCCAGAGACCCTCCACCAGGATCACGTGGGCCATCGCCACAGCCAGCGCCGCATCCTCGCCGGGCAGCACCGGCAGCCACTCGTCGGCCTTGGCCGCCGTGCTCGACAGGCGCGGATCGACCACGGCGATGTGCGCGTGATCTCGCACGTAGCTCCAGATGCTGATGGCGTGGGGCACCTGCCGGTTCGAGGCCAGCGGGTCGGCGCCCCAGCAGAGCACGTAGCGGGTGTGCTCGAGGTCGTAGTCCCGGTAGCCCCAGAACCCTTCGGTGTAGTAGGAGCCGAACTTCTCCGCCTCCGCGCAGATCGCCGAATGGCTGATGCCGTTGGGAGAGCCGAACACCTTGGGCAGGGCGGAGTAGATGACGTCGCGCAGGTAGGTGTAGCGCCCGCGGAAGATCACGAACTTGTGGGGCTCTGCGTCGCGCCGCAGCGCCATCATCTTTTCCGCCACGAGTTCCATGGCCTCGTCCCAGCCGATGGGAACGAAGCCAGGATCCTCGTCCCGCCCCTTCTT
>JBFGJV010000233.1:0-4531 GCA_041577015.1 Myxococcota bacterium | reverse complement strand
TCCGGCTCCTCGTCGCTGGCGGGCTCGCCGTAGGCGTAGCGGGAGTAGGCGTCGTCGTAGTAGTAGCGGCGGTAGGAGCCGGGGCTCACCTCGTTGAAGACCACCCCGGCCGCGTCGCGGAGCTCGTGCAGCACGCGAACCACCGCGTCGCGGGGCGTGGCGTCCGCACGCACTACGAACAGGATCATGTCCGCCATGCGCTTCAGGATGCGGGCGTCCACCACCGGGAGGAGCGGCGGCGCGTCGATGAAGACGGCGTCGTAGCTGCGCCGCGCGTGGTCCACCAGCTTGAAGAAGGACTCGTCCGTGAGGAGTGCCAGCGGGTTGCGGGCCGAGGGGCCGGCCGGGAGCAGCGACAGGTTCGGGATCTCCGTCCTGAGCACGCACTCCTCGAGGGAGCCCGCCTGGCGCAGCACGTCCGAGAGGCCCCGCTTGCGCGACTTCCCGAGCAGGCGATGGGTGCTGGGGCGCCGCAGGTCGGCGTCGATCACGAGCACGCTCCGGTTGCAGTCGCTGGCCACGCTCGCCGCCAGGTTCAGGCAGGTGAGCGACTTCCCGTCGCCGCGGGCGGCGCTCGTCACCAGGATCACGCGCCGGTCCTCGCGCTCGAGGAACATCGGGATGAAGCCCCGGTACTGCTCGGCGGGGGCCGACTCGGGGGCGGTATGGATCACGATGCGCCGGTCCACGCCCTTGGGCGGCGGGGCGTCGAAGATGCGGTCGTCGTCGATGCGCGGGATCGAGGCCACCACCGGGAGGCCCAGCGTGCGGGAGAGGCGCTTCACGGAGCGGAAGGAGGGGTTGCGGAACTCGCCCGTCAGGATGAGGAGGCCCACCACGCCGAGCCCGAGCCCGAGCCCGCCCGGCAGCAGCAGCATCAGATTCGGCCAGGAGGGATTCTTCGGCGGGCGCGCGGGGCGCAGCACCTTGAAGCGCTCCCCCTTCTGGGCGGCCTCGAGGTTGCGCGCCAGCGAGGCCTCGAGCTTCTTCTTGAGCAGGTCCTGGTAGCTCGCGATCATGTTCTCGTAGTCGCGGCTCAGATCGATGTACCGTTGCTCCACCTCGGGCGTGGTCTCCACCCGCTCCTGGAGCTTCGCGATCTCCCCGCGCAGGCGCTTCTCCTCGCGCTGCCGGTTGCCGAGCAGGAGCTGCGCCTGCTGGATGTCGGCCTGCAGCGTGGGATTCGTGACGGGGCGGGCGCCGGCACCCGAGGCGAACTTCTCCTCGAGCCGCGCCACCTCCGCGCGTAGCAGGCGCACGTTCGGATGCTCGTCGGTGTAGATGGCCTCGGCTTCGATCAGCCGCCTCCGCGCGTCCTCGAGCGCCATGCCCAGCGGGCTCTGGCCCGCAACACCGCCCGCCCCCTGGCGGCGCAGGAGCGCGATGCGCTGGGCCGTGCTCTCCTGGGCCTCGAGGTTGGCGGCCAGCTCGAAGTTCAGGCGGTCGAGGGCGCGCAGGTTGGTCTCCAGCTGGCCCGGGAGCGCGCCCATCTGGGCCTGCTTGAACTCCTGGATCTCCCCCTCCCGCTTGCTCACCTCCTTGCGCAGCCGCTCGAGCTCCCGGTCCAGGAACTCGGCGGTGGCCTTGGCCTGCTGGGCGCGGTCCTTCACGTTCTCGGCGACGAAGAGCGCGGTGATCTCGCTCGCCATGTCGGCGGCGACCTGGGGATCGTGGGAGTCGAAGGTGAGCTCGAAGACCGAGACCGGCGAGTTCCGCGAGCGCCGCGAGGTGACCTCCACGTCGAGCCCGCGCTGGATCAGCCTCATGAGCGCCTCGCGCGACTTCTTGCCGCTCGGATCCAGGCGTTCCGGGCCGATCCCGTCGATGAGCTGGTTCAGGTTCGCGTAGCTGGTGACGCGCTCGTAGAGCGTGTGCAGGCGCTCCTCGGCGGCCAGCGTGACGGTGCTGCGAACGAAGGCGTCGGGAACCTCCTGGGGCTCCACCAGGATCGTGGTGCTCGCGGTGTAGACCGGCGGCAGCACCAGGTAGAGCACGAGCCCGAGCAGCAGCCCGGCGGCCGCGCCGCTGGCAATCCACCACGCGCGCCGCTCCAGAACCTCGAGGATGTCGTCGATCTCGAAGCCGGATCCCTGCGAGGGAGCGTTCTGTTGCATCGGGGATTCTCCGCCTGTGAACGTCCGGGGCTGAACCGCGGTTTGGATCCCGGGCCCGCTGGAGTGTACCCGCGCAGGCCCGAAAGGTGACGAAAGAGTGCGAACTATCCCGGAGGCAGCACGTCGTCGAGCCTCCGCACGGGAAGGGCACCCTCGGCCTCGAGGCCCTCCAGCACGTCCCCAAGGGGCGCGAAGCGATGCGCCTGCAGGAGCCGGCGCAGGCGCCCCTCGGTGCGGCCGAGGTTGAAGTAGTGGTTCACGCGCACGCGCAGGCCCACGCGCTGGCGGGGCTGCTCCGGGTCCAGCTCCCAGGGGTGCAGGTAGAGCACGGTGGGCCGCCCTGCGCGCACCAGGCGCCCGAAGCCCCAGCGGAAGAGCGCGCCCGGGAGGAAGCGCAGGTAGGCGCCGCCGGCCAGGGGGAGCGTCAGCGGCCCGAGCTCGAGCGTCGTCATCGGGAACTCGCGCAGCGCCCGCCCGTCGCCGAGGTCGAGCCGCACGGGCTCCGGCGCGAAGCCCGGGATCCCGTAGCGCGGGTGGCGGATCGGGAAGATCGAGGAGTCGTAGGCGAAGCCCTCCTCGGCCAGGATCGGGAGCGCCCAGAGCGAGCGGCGCGTGATCGAGTAGCTCGGCGCCCGGTAGCCACAGACCTTCTCGCCCGTGGCCTCCTCCACGGCGGCGCGGGCGCGGCGCAGGTCCTCGCGGAAGCGCTCCGGGCCGAGGTCGTAGACGAGCGCGTGGTCCTGGCCGTGGCAGGCGATCTCGTGGCCCCGGCGCGCGATCTCGCGCAGCAGGCCGCCCTGGCGCTCCGCCACCCAGCCCAGCACGAAGAAGGTGGCGCGGCTCCCGGTGGCGTCGAAGAGGTCGAGGAGCCGCGCGGTGGCGTCGCCCACGCGGGAGGGCAGGGCGTCCCAGCGCTCGCGGTCGATCACCCGCTCGAAGTTCGAGACCTGGAAGTACTCTTCGAGATCGACGCTCAGCGCGTTGCGCGGGACCGCGGCCACGCTCAGTGTCCGCGCAGCAGGACCAGGGTCTTGACCGTGTTCCAGAGGATCAGCAGATCCATCGTGAAGGAGCGGTACTTCATGTAGTAGAGGTCGAGCGCGAGCTTGTCTTCCCAGGCGGTGACGTCGGCCACGTAGCCCTGGCGGATCTGCGCCCAGCCCGTGAGGCCGGGCCGCACCGCCGTACGCAGCTTGAAGTACGGGTATTTCTCCTTCAGCTCGTCCATGAACTCCGGCCGCTCCGGACGCGGGCCCACCAGGCTCATGTCGCCGCGCAGGATGTTCCAGAGCTGCGGCAGCTCGTCCAGGCGCGCCTTGCGCAGCAGCCGCCCCGCCTTCGTGATGCGCGGGTCCTGGTCGCCGGTCCAGACCGCCCCGGTGTCCTCCTCCGCGTCGGTGCGCATGGAGCGCAGCTTGTGCAGGCGGAAGGGTCGGCCGCGCCGTCCCACGCGGACTTGCGAGTAGAAGATCGGCCCCGGCGAGTCGAGGCGCACCGCCAGCATCGAGCCCAGCAGCAGCGGGGAGGCCAGCAGCAGCCCGACGGCGGCGAGCGAGAAGTCCACCACCCGCTTGGCGGCCGTCGCCAGACTTCCGGTCCGGAAGCCTCCGGTGAAGATCAGGTAGCTCGCGCGCAGCTCGCGCAGGTAGAGCCGGCCGGTGAGGCGCTCGAAGAAGGAGACGCCGGACTCCACCGGAAGGCCCTCCACCTTGGCGGCCAGGAGCTCGTCGGCGGGGAAGCGCTCCTCGCGCCGCTTGGACGCCACGACCACGCGGTCCACGCGCTGCCGTTCCAGCACCTTCTCGAACTCGTGCACCCAGCCGATCACGGGATAGCCCTCGATCCAGTCGCCGTGGTCGTTGGGGTCGTCGGAGAGGAAGCCGACGATCTCGGCGCCCAGGTGCTCGTGCTCGCGCACCGAGCTCGCGATGGCCCGGGCGAGGTCGCTGGTGCCGATCACGAGGACCCGCGTCGTGAGCCGCGGCTGCGCGGAGAGCAGCCGGAAGACCACGCGCGATCCCAACAGGAGCGGCAGATAGAGGCCCGCCACGGGCGCGGCCGTCTCGAGCGCGCTCGGCGGCAGCTCGACGAGGAGATGCAGTCCCAGCAGCAACGTCGCGGCGGCACCGTAGGCCGCGATCAGGCTGGCCAGCGTGGCGCGCACGCGGCCGAGCGTCGCGAGCCGGTAGGCGTCGGTGTAGTAGAGCAGGACGAAGGCGACGAAGCCGGCCATGGCGGCGCCGAGCGCGTAGTGGAGCGCCGGGAAGGGCGGACGTAGCCAGACCCAGGTGAGCGTCACCGCAAGGGCGTAGGCCACGAGATCCAGGACAATCGCGGCGGCCGCGCGACCGAAGAAGAAGTTCAGCAGGTAGTACCGCATCCGCTCCCGCGACTCCCCGAGACCCGCTCCCCATCAC
>JBFGJV010000232.1:0-4614 GCA_041577015.1 Myxococcota bacterium | reverse complement strand
GGTCCCCCGGAAGGCAAAAGGCAAGGAACGTCCCCGTGCCCGAGCTGCCCGAGGTCGAGGTGACGCGGCGGCGGATCGCGCCGCTCCTGGTGGGGCGCACGATCGCTGGCGTCACCACGACGCGACCCAGCTACTTCTTTCTCACGCCCCCGGCGCGCCTGCGACGGGCGCTGGCCGGACGCAGCGTCGTCGCCCTCGACCGGGTGGGGAAGTACCTGGCGGCGCGTCTGGACGACGACAGCCGCTTCGTGCTCCATCTGGGCATGACCGGCCAGCTGTTCGCGAGCGGGACCTCGAGCGTGCGTCTGCTGAAGGCCGCCGCCCGGGCGGCGCTTGCGCCCGAGGCGCAGCGCGGCTTTCGCCCCGACGAGCACACGCACCTGCGGCTGCGCTTCCAGGACGCCGGGCCCGAGGTTTGGCTACGCGACGCGCGCAAGTTCGGCAAGGCGCTCTGGCTCGCCCCCGGCGCATCCTCCGAGCGTCTCGAGCGGCTCGGACCCGACGCCCTCGCCGTACGCGGCGGCGAGCTGCATGCGGCGAGCCGTGGCCGGCGCGTGGCCATCAAGAACCTCCTGCTCGACCAGGCGGTGATCGCGGGCGTCGGGAACATCTACGCCGACGAGGCGCTGTTCGGCGCCGGTGTGAGGCCCACGCGGCGCGCCGGCCGCGTGACGCGACGGGAGTGCGATCGCATCGTGAAGGAGCTGCGCCGGGTGCTCCAGCGCTCGATCGAGAGCGGCGGGTCGAGCATCAGCGACTTCGTGGCGCCGGACGGGCGCGACGGCACCTACCAGGACGAACGCCGCGTCTACGCGCGCCACGGCGAGCCATGCCGGGTCTGCGGCGCCCGCATCCGACGCGTCGTGATCGGACAGCGCAGCGCCCACTACTGTCCACGCTGTCAGAGCTGAGGAGGGCGGGATGTTGAGCCTCGCCGAGCTGCGCCGGGCGGTCCGCCTCTTGGATGAGGCGTGCGCCGGCGCACGCCTGGAGCGCGTGATCCAGCCCGATCGCGAGCGCGTCGTGCTGGTGCTGCACCGGGCCGGCCAGGGCGCGACTCCGCTGCTGCTGTCGGCGCATCCGGAGACGGCGCGCCTCGGCCTCCTGACGGCGAAGCCGCCGGCACCGCCCACGCCCCCCGCCTTCGCCCAGCTGCTGCGCGCCCGGCTGCGGGGCGGGCGTCTCTCCGGTGCGGAGATCCGCGACGACGACCGCCAGGCCGCGCTGCGCTTCGAGACCCCCGAAGGCGCCTTCGTGCTGCTGCTCTCGATCCTCGGCCCGCGCAGCAATCTCTACCTCCTCGACGATCAGGACCGTCTGGTGGGCGCGCTGCGTCCCCTGGCCCGGACGCGTTCCGAGCTCGCGCCGGGTGCGGCGTGGCGCAGCCCGGCGGGTCGACCACCGCACACCGGCGAGGACCGCTTTGCGGCGGTCTCCGACAGGGAGTTCTTCGCCGCCATCGAGACGAGCTACGCGGAGCAGGAGGCGGAGCGCAGCCGCAGCGCGCTGCTCGGCCGCCTCGAGCGCGCCCTGCGCCGCGCGGCAGACGCCCTGGACCGCAAGGCGCGCGCCCTCGACCGCGACGCCGGGGCAGCGCAGGACGCCGAGCTGGCCCGTCGGCACGGCGAGCTGCTGAAGAACGTCCTCGGCGAGGTACGGCCGCGCGCGTCGGAGGTGGAGGCGCGGGATCCCGCCACGGGGGAGAGCGTGCGCATTCCGCTGGACCCGAGCCTCTCCGCCGCCGGCAACCTGGACGCGCTGTTCCGGCGCGCGCGCAAGGCGGAGCGGCGAGCTCTGCGCGCGGAGAAGGAGCGCGGCGTCCTCGCCGAGCGGCGCGAGGCACTCGCCGCGCTGCGGGCCGAGCTGGACGAGCGAGCCATGGCTCCGGACGCCGAGGCCGCGCTCGGGGCCTTCGCGGAGCGGCCGGAGATGGCGCGGCTGCTGGCGCGCCACGCTCCCGCGGCGCCCCGCCGCACCGAGAAGCCCCGCGCCACCGTGCGCCTGGCGGGGCGCGAGGTGCCCCGGCGCCTGCTTCCTCGCCGCTACCGCAGCCGCGACGGCCTCGAGATCTGGGTGGGCCGCAGCGACGAGGGCAACGACCTGCTCACCACGCGGCTGGCGCGCGGCCAGGACCTCTTCTTCCATCTCGACGCCTCGCCCGGCAGCCACGTCGTGCTGCGCACCGAGGGGCGTCCGGATCCTCCGGGCGAGGCCGTCCTGGAGGCCTGCGAGCTGGCCGTCCACTTCTCGCCGCATCGCAAGGCCGGCCGCATGGACGTCCTGGTCGCACCCATCAAGGACGTGCGCAAGCCGAAGGGTGCCAAGCCGGGTCTCGTGCACGTGCGCGGCGGACGCGTGGTGCGCCTGCGTCGTGATCCCCGGCGCCTGGAGCGCGTGCTGGCCGCGCGCCTGGACGAGACCGAGTCCTGAGCTCAGGCGCGCCGCTCGGCGACCACGATCTCGGAACGGATGCCGAAGCGCTGCACGAACCCGTGATGCAGCAGCTGCCAGCGGGAGTCCTCCAGGTAGTCCAACAGCTCGATCGGTCGGCAGCCACCCACCAGCTGCGGGCGCCAGCCGTGCAGACGGCGCCAGACGCCCTCCACCAGGCGCGAGCCGGGGCCGGCGCCGTGGGTGAGGCTCACCAGGCCGAGCCGACCGCCGGGAACCAGCACGCGATGGGCCTCGCCTACGAAGGTGCGGATGTCCTCCGGGGAGAGCAGGTCCATCACGTAGTTGGAGACGACGCGGTCGAAGGAGCCGGCTCCGAACGGGAGCTCCGCGGCTCCTTCGGTGAGACGCACCTCGACCCGCGCCCCGAAGCGGCGCAGCCGGTCCCGGGTCAGGCTCACCATCGTCGGGCTCACGTCCAGCCCGGTCCAGGTGGCCTCGGGGCCCAGGCGCTCCGCCAGCAGGGTCTCGGCGAAGCGACCCGTGCCGCAGCCGAACTCGAGCACACGCGCCGCCCGCTCGAAGCCGGCGTGACGCACCAGCTTCGCGGTGGCGGCATCTTCGTAGAAGCCCTGGCTGTCCTGGCGCGAGCCGAGGCGGTCGTAGAAGGCGCGCGCCTCCCGGTGGGTCAGGGTCCGCACGACGGTCGAGCCCCCTCCTGGAGCATCCGGCGCGAACGCCCGGCTCAGCCGCCCTCCGGCCGCAGCTTCTCCCCGTGCTCCTCGAAGTACGTACCGGCCTGGTCGGCGTCGGGAATGCGATCCTCGAGATGCCGGATGCGGTCGCCCTCGAACCGAGCGGTCTCCTCGCCGTCCACGGTCAGGTCGGGAAGTCCGGCGCGGCGGTAGATCCCCCGCCAGCGCAGCCAGATCCCGCCCTCCCGCTCCTCGGGTCCGGCTCGCAGCTCGACGGCGCGTGCGTCGAAACGACGGTCGAAGCGGTCCACCGACCGTTTGAAGAAGGCCAGCACGTCCGCCCGGCCCTGCGCCCGCCCGCCCAGGGGCGGTGGGGCCATCACCTCGTAGACGGCGTCCTCGGTGAAGTAGGGCTCGAGCAGCGACCAGTCGTCACGGGCGTAGGCCTTCTCGAAGGCGGCGGCGTACTGGGCGAAGCGGGTCATGGAATTCACGTGGATCCCTCCCGTTGCGGGACGATCGCACGCCCGGGTCGTGCCCGGCAACGGCCGTGGCCACAGCATAGCGGCAACGGTCCGCCCTCTACGTCAGGAGCCTCCCCGGCGCCGCGCCCGCCAGACCATGAGCGCCGGGAGCAGCAGGGGCAGCTCGAGACCGAGTCCGCAGCGGGTATCGTCCTCCGAACCCTGGTCGGACGTCAGGCAGCCGGGATCCGCAGGATGGTCCACCAGGCCGTCGCCGTCGTTGTCGAGCCCGTCGCTGCAGATCGCCGGCGGTACGCCCGGACCACAGAAGCGCTCCTCGCTGTGGGCGGGCTCGCTGGAGCGGCCGAAGTTGGCCGTCCAGAGATGCGACCACATCGAGGCGACGAGGTCGGGGTTCGCGGCGTAGCCCACGCCCACGTGGACGTAGCGGCCGTCCAACAGGATGCTCCGATGCCCCGGGGAGTTCATCCAGCCCGCGACGATCATCTCCGGGGACCATTGCCCGGCGCCCGCGGTCTCCCCTCCGGGCGTCGGGTAGCCCGCGTCGAGCATGCGCCGCGACGGCGTGGAGCCGTCCGAGCCCGTGTGACTCAGGAAGCGCCCCTCCGCCATGTCCTCGCTGTGCCCACGCGCCGCCGCGACCAGGCGCACGTCGATCTCGAGCGGGCCGGCGCCCGCCCTCGCGCGCTCCTCGTTCACGAGCTCGACGACGCGCCGCTCCCAGTCGACCGGGCAGGCGACGTCCCCGGAAGCCGGGGCCGCGAGGAGCGTCAGCGAGACGAGCGCCGCGGCGCAGAGGCCAGCGGTACGCCGGCGCGCCAGGCATCGCCCGTGGTGCGCCATCTCCCACCCTCACGTGGCTGGCCCGGCCCGGCCCGGACCTCTCCGCTTCGGAAGCCTCGGAGGTGGCGGTGGTGACGGTGCACACGGAGCCCGGGACGCTACCTGGCACGCGCTCCTGGCGATGCCGTTGCGCGAGCACTGCCGCCGTCTTGCGAGCCGCCGAGCAAAAAGCCCCGCGGGCCGAAGGCCCGCGGGGCGAT
>JBFGJV010000231.1:0-4663 GCA_041577015.1 Myxococcota bacterium | reverse complement strand
CGCCAGATGCGGTGGCTGCAGTGCCGCAACCTGCCACTGCGTGATCGCGTAGTAGGAGATCCCCGCCAGCCCCACCTTGCCGTTGCTCCAGGGCTGGTCGGCGGCCCACTCGATCGCGTCGTAGTAGTCGCGGATCTCCCGGGGCGAGAAGGGATCGAGCACGCCGGGAGTCTTCCCGGCACCGCGCGAGTCGATGCGAATCACCACGTAGCCGTCGGGCACCCACACCTCGGGGTCCGGCGTCTCCCAGGTGTGGTACTCGCAGCTCGATCTCTCGCACAGCCCCGGGACGTGCTCCAGCATTTCCTCCCACACGTCCGGGTTGAAGTCGCGCGTGTGGATGTCCTTGCCGTAGATGGACATCGACATCAGCACGGGGAAACGTCCCTCCGCATCGGGACGAAAGACGTTTGCCATCACGAAGGCGTCGTCGCTCGTGGGGATGCGGACGTTCTTCTCGAAGAGCACGCCCGGGGCGATCTCCCGAGCACCGACCGTGCTGCCCCAGCCCGGAGCGGCGGGCAAGACGCTCAGGAGAGCGGCGACGAGGACGCGGAGAACTGACACGTAGCGAGGATAGCCTCGTGGCTCCGGCCCGGGCCGACGCTCAGACGGCCCAGACCCCCGGGGCGTGATCGCAGCTACGCGAGCTCCTCGAGCAGAGCCTTCGCATCCTTCAGGTCGCGCGTGTCGAATCCCTCGGTGAACCCGTCGTAGACGGACTGGAGCTGGGTGCGGGCCTCGGTGCGCCTGCCCTGGCGCTGCCAGAGGCGGGCGAGCGAGGTTGCGGCGCGGAGCTCGAAGGAGCGCGCGCCTTGGACTCGCGCAACCTCGAGGGCCTTCTCGAACGAAGCCTCGGCCGATGCGTCGCGGGCGCCTTCGAGGAGCAGCAGCTCCCCGCGCACGCGGTGGACCTCGGCCTCCCAGTAGCGCTCGTTGTGCTTCTCCACGAACGTGCCCGCACCCTCGAGGGCCGCCAGGCCCGCCGCCGGCTGCCCGACCCGCTGGCATTCCTCGGCAAACCAGCAGGCGAAGAGCGACGTGGCCCGAAGTGCGCCCGTCGATCGCAGCGCAGCGATCGCGTCCTCCATGCGCTGCAGCGCCTCTCCTTCGCCGCGAGCGCCCAGCGCCTGAGCACGGTAGAACTCGCTGATGGCGCGGAACATCGGGAATCCATTCTCCTCCGCGATGGCATGGGCGCGCTCGGAGAGCTGGTGCAGCCGCGAGAAATCTCCGCATTGGGCCGCGGTGGCCGTGCAGAAGCTCCCGAGCACCCCCGCCTCGGTGAAGGGATGGTCCGCCCACTCGGCCAGCTCGATGGCTCGCTCGTCCATCGCGCGGGCGCGATCGGGCAGACCGACGACCCAGAGCAGCAGGCCGAGGACGCCAGCCGCGTAGACGGCCGGATCCTGTCCGTAGGCCAGGGCGAGGCCCGCGTGACGCGCGGGGTCGTGCAGCGCGAGTAGCTGCTCGAAGTGCTCGCGGGCCGGCGCGAACTCGCCCCGCCAGTAGCGCGTGACTCCCATGACGATGTGACCGAAGATCTCCAGGTCCGTGTTGCTGGAATGCTCCGCCATGGCCAGCATTCGCTCGGCGCTCTCGAACTCCACCTCTGCATCGGCCCGCATCATGTGGAACGCCCAGTGGCCGAACAGGATCGGGAAGAGCGCTTCGTTCTCGCCCAGCTCGCCGCAGATGGCCTCGGCGCGCTCGAAGCTGCACTCCACCGCCGCGGAGCCGTAGCCCTCGGTCGCCACGAGGCTCAGGCCCAGGAGCGTCTGGATCCCGAGCTCGCGCGCGTCGCGCGCGCGGCCCTCGGGCAGGCTGCCTAGCAGGTCGAGGGCCCGGCGCAGGTGGCGCACGGCCTCGGCCTGGGCCGAGCGCGCGATGGCTCGCTGGCCGGCGCGGTGGAAGTGCTCGACGGCTGGCTCGATGGCGCCGCCTTCGGCAAGGTGATGCGCCACCCACTCGGGCCGCGTCTCCACCACCTCGGGGAAGCGCTTCGCGAGCGTCTCGGCGATACGCCGGTGGTGGCGCTGGCGGGTCGCCCGCAGCAACGACGCGTAGGCCGCCTCCTGGATGAGGGCGTGCTTGAACAGGTAGGTGGCCTCGGGGGGTGAGCCGCGCTGGTAGAAGACCTCCGCGTCCACCGCCTTCGACAACGCCTCGCCGAGCTCGCCCTCCACAAGCGGGCTCACCGCCAGCAGCAGCTCGAAGCTGAACTCTCGCCCCAGGCAGGCAGCGAGCTGAGCCACCTCCTTCACCGGGCCGAGCTGGTCGAGCCGCGCGGTGAGCGAATCCTGGAGCGTTTCGGGGATCGAGACCGCAACGAGCACGTCCTCCACGTCTCCCTGGTGGTCGAGCGCCTCGGACTCGAGGAGCGTGCGCGTGAGCTCCTCCACGAAGAGCGGAACGCCGTCGGTCCGGCGCATGATCTCCTTCACCCAGGCCTCGGGGATCTCCCGCCCGCGCGCCGCGCCACGCACCATCTGCCGAACCTGGCCGCGCGTCAGCCTCGGCAGCAGGATCGGCGTGACGTGCGAGCGCCCCGCCCAGGGCGATTCGAAGTCGGGCCGGTAGGTGTAGAGGGCGAGCACGCTCGCCGTCGGTACCTGCTCCAGAATCTGGCCCAGGAGCTCGCGGGTGGAGGGATCCACCCAGTGGAGGTCCTCGGCCAGGAGCACCACCGGCTGCTGGCGTCCCAGACGCAGCAGCCACTCGGCCAGCAGCGAGAGGGTCCGGCGGCGGCGCGCCTCGGGTGTCGAAGCGGGCGCTGCGGCGTCCTCCCGCAGCGGCAGCGAGAGCAGGTCGGTCACGAGGGGCAGCGACTCCGCCACGTCGAAGCCCACGAAGCCGAGCGCGTTCTCGAGCGAGGCGAGCTTCTCTTCGGCGCTCGCGTCGGGGCGGATCGAGAGCGCCTGATGCAGCAGGTCGATCACCGGAAGGAGAGCGCTGTCCTGGGTATAGGCCGAGCAGCGGCACTCGATCCAGGTGTGGGGCGTCTCGGCAAGCCGCTCGCGAAAGGCCTGGATGATGCGCGACTTCCCGATCCCCGCCTCCCCCGAGACCACCACCGCCTGGCCCATGCCCTCCCGCACCTGCTCGAAGCGGTCCTCGAGCAAATCGAGCTCCCCCTCGCGGCCCACCAGCGGCGTGAGCGCACCGGCGGCCGCGACGTCGAGCCGGCTGCGCACCCCGCTGGCCCGCAGGGCGCGGTGGGCCGTGACCGGGCGCCCGATGCCCTTGAGCGTCAGCTCTCCCAGGGCCTCGGTGAGGAAGACGCCGGGAACGAGGCGCAGCGTCGCCGCCGAGAGCACCACGCTACCGGGCTCCGCCTCCGACTGGAGGCGCGCCGCGACGTTCGTGGTGTCGCCCATCGCCAGGGTCTCGCGGCTCGCGCCGCCGCCCATCTCGCCGACGACGACCGGTCCGGTGTGGATGCCGATCCGCACGGCGAGGCCCGCGTCCCCGGCAGCGATCGCATCCACGATCCCGAGCCCCACGCGTACGGCGCGCTCGGCGTCGTCCTCGTGGGCGCGCGGCCAGCCGAAATAGACCAGGAGCCCGTCGCCGAGATACTGCGCGACGTGCCCCTCGAAGCGCTCGACCACCGCCGCGGCGGCCTCCTGATAGCCGCGCACCACGTCCCGCCAGTCTTCGGGGTCGAGGCCGGCCGCAAGGCGGGCGGAGCCCACGAGATCGCAGAAGAGCACCGTGAGCTGGCGGCGCTCCGCCTCGAGGGCAGGTGTCGGTTCCTCGCGGGCAGCGGCGGAGCGAGCGTCACGCTCCTCCGTCCGACCAATCCACGACAGGACTTTGCCTTCGCGAGCCGCGACCCGCTGGACGTCGACGAGCTCCTCGACCAGCTCGTCCAGGGAACCTGCGTCGAGATCGAACTCGCGCTCCAGGGCTCGCAGCGAGACGCGGCCTTGCTCCTGAAGAAAATCCTTCGCGCGCCGAATCGTGTCCAGGAAACTCACGGGGAGTCCCCCTGGGCGGCCGGCCCCCATTGTATGCCGGGGAGCGGGCCTTGTGGGCTTTCCCGCGTCGTAGCGGAAACCCGCCGAATCTCAGCCGGTTAGGGAGTCCTGGCCCGGCACGGGAGTGCGGCCCCCGGGAACACCGCCGAGCGCTCGAGGGGCACCCTCCTCCAGCCGGATCTCGATCAGCGTTCCGAAGCCCTTCACGGCCTTCGGGCGCAGCTCGCGGAAGATGCGCTCGGTGTACTCCGGGTCGTCCACCACGGCGCGGGCCCGCCCGGCCAGCTCCCGCCCGCGAACGAAGACCCGCACGTGGGCGCCGTCGCCGACCAGCTCCCTCCACCAGCGCCCGTCCGCGCCGGCGTACACCCGGTCGCCCTGGCGGAGATAGTTGACGGGGATCTCCCGGCCACTGGGAAGGGTGAGAAGCATGACCTTCCCGGCGCGCTCCCCGTCGGGATCGGTCCTGAGCTCCCGGGCCACGCGCGGGTTGGCGACGTACTCGAACCAGAGCCAGACCACGACCGGAAGGCAGGCGACGACGACGAGCGCGATGACGAGGATCCGCAGCACGCTACGTCCCCAGGCTCAGAGCGGGAAGCTCTGGCCTACCATCTCCTCCGAGGCCGACCAGAGCCGCTTCGCCGCGTCCGGGTCGAGCGCGTAGGAGCGAACGCCGGTCG
>JBFGJV010000230.1:0-4676 GCA_041577015.1 Myxococcota bacterium | reverse complement strand
TGCTCCGGGCGGCCCTGGCCTACGGCAACACCGCGCTCTTTGCCTGGCTGAACGCGCGCGCGATCCACCGGCTGCGATCGAGCCTCTACCGGCGCCTGCTGACCATGCGCTATCGCCTGGTGGAGCGCGACAAGAGCGGCCGCTTCCTCAATGCCTTGACGACGGAGGTCTGGCGCACGAGCGACGCGCTCTCGTCGCTGCTCGGGGTGATCGTCGCGGCCTGCACCCTCGGGGTCTACGTCGTGCTACTGCTGCTCGTCTCCTGGCAGCTGACTCTGCTGGTCGCCGTCGCCATGCTGCTGATCTCGCAGACCGTGAGGCTGCTCACCGCTCGGGCGGGCCGGCTGGGGCGCGAGGCCACGCGGGCCAGCTCCGACCTCCACCACCGGATGGTCGAAGGCGTGAGCGGCATGAAGGTGATCCGTGCCTTCGGCCGCGAGCTCTACGAGCAGGGGCGTCTCGACGCCATCTCCGAGCGGGTGAGCCGGATCTTCCTGAAGGTGCACCTGACTTCCGGCGTCGTGGTCCCCACCTACGAGCTCCTGGCGGCGGCCCTGCTGGTCACCGTGCTGCTGAGCCCGCTTCCCGCCGCGGAGAACCTGCCGCTCCTGCTGGTGTTCATCTTCGTGCTCTACCGGCTCCAGCCGGCCGTGAAGGCGCTCGACGCGCATCGGGTGGCCCTGGCCTCGCTCCAGGGGGCGGTGAACGAGGTCACCTCGCTGCTCCAGGCGGGCGGGGCGCGCGAGGAGGACGCGAAGGGTCTCCCCTTCCGAGGTCTGCGCGAGGCGATCCGCTTCGAGGACGTCACGTTTCGCTACGACGACTCCGCGCCGGCGGCGCTTCGGAACGTCAGCATCGAGATCCCGGCGGGCCGGACCACGGCGCTGGTGGGCCCCTCCGGCTCGGGCAAGTCGACCCTCATCAACCTGCTCCTGCGCCTCTACGAGCCCGGCGAGGGCGAGATCACCGTGGACGGCGAGCCGCTGCGCGCGCTCGACCTCCCGTCCTGGCGGGCGCGCATCGCCGTGGTGGGTCAGGGCGTGGATCTGTTCAATGCCACGGTGCGCGAGAACATCGCCTACGGGCGCCTGGAGGCCACCGCGGAGGAGATCGCCGCGGCCGCCGCCCAGGCCGACGCCCACGACTTCATCATGCAGCTGCCCCAGGGCTACGACACCGTGGTGGGGGACCGGGGCGTTCGCCTCTCGGGAGGTCAGGCGCAGCGGATCGCCCTGGCCCGCGCCATCGTGCGCAACCCCCACGTCCTGGTGCTGGACGAGGCCACCAACGCCCTCGACAGCATCTCCGAGCACGTGATCCACGAGGCGCTGGACACGCTCTCCCAGGACCGCACGGTGATCGTGATCGCCCACCGCCTCTCCACCATCGAGCGCGCCGACCACATCGTCGTGATGGAGCACGGGCGCGTGCGTGAGGAAGGGGATTTCCGGCGGCTGCTCGAGGCGGACGGGCTCTTCGCCCGCATGTACCGCCTCCAGTACCGCGGCGCGGTGCACTGAGGCGTCGTCAGCCCTTGCGGTTGCGCAGGTAGAAGGACGCCCCGGAGAGGCAGCCCGCCAGCTCGGTGCGCAGCGTGTGGCGCCGCGGCGTGCGGGGCCCCACCAGCTCGGCCAGGATCAGGCGCGCGTAGTAGCGGGGAAGCTGCAGGAAGAGGCGGCGCAGGTTGCCCGCGTGCCGGTGGCGGGCGAACTGCACCAGGAGGGCGGCCACGTAGCCCCGCATGTAGGCGCGGATCTGCTGCCGCAGGTGCGCCGCCTCCGCGCGGTGATGGTGGTAGACCACCGCCGTCGGCTCGTAGCGGCAGCTTCCGCCGTGCGCGAGCACGCGGTACCAGAACTCGGAGTCTCCGTTGCATCCGGCGGCGCCCACGTCCAGGCGCTCGTCGAAGCCTCCCACGCGGTCGAAGATCTCGCGCCGGAACGCCATATTGGCACCGGCCCCGATGCGCCAGACGGGGACGCCCCGCGACCTCACCCGCTCGAAGTACGCGGCGTCGAAGGTCCGGGCCCGGTAGCCGCGGTTGAAGCTCCATTCGCGCTCGAAGATCACCTGCGCCTCGGTCTCGAGGGCCGCGGGGAGGACGAGCCCCGTCACGGCCACGGCGCCCGGCGCGTCGAAGCCCCGCAGCAGGCCCTCGGTCCAGTCCGGGTGCACGCGGACGTCGTCGTCCGTGAAGGCCACGACCTCGCCCTTGCTCGAGCGCACGCCCGTGTTGCGCGCCACGTCGAGGCCGGGCCGGGGCTCCTCCACGTAGCGGACGCCGGGCATCCCGGCGACGAGCCGGCGGGTCGCGTCCGTTTGCGGGGCGTTGTCCACGACCAGGATCTCGTCCGCGGGGCGGGAGAGCTCATGGAGCGAGCGCAGGCAGGTCTCGAGCTGCGCGGTCTTGTCGCGCGTGCAGATGACGACGGAGAGCGAGCGGTCTACGCGCGGAGCCGGGGGCCTCGGCAGCCGGGCCAGGGGGGCGTCGAGAGCCAGGAGGTCGCGCAGCTCGGGACCCTCGGAGCGCGGCTCCGGGAGGTCCGGCAGCGGGGCGTCGAAGCCCCGCTCGAAGAGGCAGGCACCCAGCGCCGGAGCGACGCTCTCCACGGCCAGCGCGGCCAGGCGCGCGGCGGAGAGCGGCAGCTCGCTGGCCGGGATCTCCCGGTGCCCGAGCGGAATCCCTTGGCTCCAGAAGACGACGTAGAGGCCGGCGCAGCCGGGAGCCGCCTCCAGGGTGCGCAGGCCTTCCGGGAGCTCGACCTCGACGATCCGCCAGGGTGCGTCGGCGCTCACGGGTGCTCCCTGCGGATGCGCGCGCTGCGCCGCTGCGAGCGCGGGTACTCGCCGAGGAGCCCCACGACCCCGCCCCAGAGCTCCGTCGCCAGCAGACCGGCCGGCAGGGCGTGCCGGCCTCGCAAGGCCTTGGCGCACTGGCGAAGCTGATGCGCGAACCACGAGAGCACGAGCAGGCGCCAGCGGGCGCGCTCGGGCGGGTCGCTCCGATAGGCCTTGAACACGAAGGCCATCAGGCTCAGGCCCCAGGTCCAGTACTGGTGCCGCAGCTCGGCACGCGTGGCGCGATGCTCGTGGAAGACCAGGCAGCGCGGCTCGTACACCAGCGGCCATCCGGCCCGGATCACGCGGTAGAGGATGTCGTGGTCGCCGCCGCCCGGAAGGCGTCCCACGTCGAGCGCCTCGTCGAAGCCCCCCAGCTCCCGGAGCCGGTCGCGCTGGAAGGCCATGTTGCAGCCGACGCCGAAGATCCCGGTGACGCAGGGATAGAGCTTCGACGCGTCGGGTGCGGAGCTCCCGTACCGGATCGTCTCGAAGCCGCGCCGGAAGCCGCCTCGCCGCTCGTGCACGATCTGGGCCTCGGTGGCCAGCTCGTAGGGGAGGACCTGGCCCGTGAAGGCGGCCGCGTCGGGGTGGGCCGCCACCGCCTCTCGCAGGCCGTCGAGCCAGCCGCGGTCCACGACCACGTCGTCGTCCAGGTAGGCGAGGAGCTCCCCGCTCGCCTCGCGCAGCGCCCGGTTGCGCGCGAAGTTCAGGCCGGGTCGCGGCTCCCGCACGTAACGAACGCCCGGCTGCGACGTCACCACCTCCCGCGTCCGCTCGTCCGAGGGCGCGTTGTCCACGACCAGCACCTCGAACGGTGCCTCCTCGCCTCCCTCCGGCCGCCGCAGGTCGAGCAGCGCGCCGAGGCAGCGGGCCAGACGCTCGGCGCGATCGCGGGTGCAGATCGCCACCGTGAGAGAGGGAAGTGGGGAGCCGGGCGCCCGGGGCGCCAGCTCCTCGAGGAGGCTCTCGCGAAGCAGCCCCGGCGCCAGCTCGCGGCTGATCCAGCCGGCCAGCTCGTCCGGGGCCAGCACGCTCTTCTCGGGGAGCGCCTGCATCACGAAGCCCAACGGGCGGTCCTTGCGCCGCACGATCAGCGCCATCCCGCCGTGCCCCTCCGGCACCGCCAGGGTCGGGAGGGGCTTCGTCAGCTCGATCTCGTGGATGGCGTAGGGCACCGACGGCTCACCCGGGCGAGGCCGCACGGGCCAGCATGCGGCGTCGGATCCGCTCGCGGACGTCGTTTCGGTCGACGCCCAGGCGCCCGAGCGGGAGGCGCGCGGCGATCGCGTCGCGCAGGCGCAGCAGGCCCACGGGCCGATACAGGTTGCGGATCCGGGCGCTGCCCAGGGGCTCTCCCTTCCACGTGAGGGAGAGGCGGACGCTCGCGAAGTCGCCGACGTCCGTGAGCGGCTCGAGGGGCCTACTCAGGTCGATGCTGCGTCGGGCGCTCCTCCTCGAGCGCGGCACCGGCGTCTCCTGCGGGCTCGCTTCGTCGGGGGGCACCGGGAGCTCGGGGCCGAAGCGGGCGGCGATCTCCGCGGCCGTGGCCCGCGCGCGTGCGTAGCGTGAGGATCCCTTCAAGGCTCCCCGCAGCTCGTGCAGGTTCAGTCCGGGCGGATAGCGGCGGTGCACGCTCGAGGTCAGGAGCCTCCGGGTGAACCGATAGCCCAGGTTCCAGAGCGCGAGCCGCAGGAACAGCAGCCGCTGCTCCGGGTGGGCCCGCACGGAGCGTGCCACGTAGGCATACATGCCCGTGCCCCAGCTCTCGAGCTGCGCGGCGAGCGCCGCGTCCTCGCGCCGATGGCGGTGTCGCACCAGGGCGCGGGGGTCGTAGA
>JBFGJV010000229.1:0-4691 GCA_041577015.1 Myxococcota bacterium | reverse complement strand
GCGACCGGGCGAGAGCACGCCCGGGCCGACGGTGCGAGGTAGAATCGTTCACGTGGCGTGAAGGCCGCGGTGGGAGCCGAGACGCACGGCTCCCCGACGAGTCATGGTCGCGGCCAGCGCGGAATCAACCCGTAGAGGGCCATGGGCGCACCCCCGAGCAGGCACCTGCTCGTGTGCCAAAGTCTGCACGAGTTAGACCAGCCTGGGAAGTGCCCCTCCCCCCGGGCGAGCCGGCCGAGCACTTCGCGCGGCCTGGGTGACACGCTTCCGGTGCACTGGCGCGGTGATCCCGGAGACCCGTGCACGGGAGAACGCGCCAGAAGCCGCCTGAGGGCAGGCTCGCCGCCGAGAGCCAGCCTTCGGGCCCTCAGGGAGCTCCGACGGCAGCCTCTCGGAGACGTGGTTCGCGACCCAGACCTCGCGGGTTCGGCTGCGCCTCGAAGAACGGAAGCTGCCCTCAGCTCCCCGGGGCCGGGGCGTCGCACGTCCGTCCCAGCCAGCTCCAGAGTTCGGTCTCGTCGGCGGAAGCGGACCGGTCGAGCCCCTGACGCCGGGCGAGGTCGAGAGATTCCTCGCGGCGACCGGCCATGCAGAGGGTGAAGAGCTGGAGGTGAAGTGCCTGCACATCGGACGGCCTCGCCAGCAAGGCGCGCCGATAGGCCTCTGCGGCCGCCAGGTAGCGGCGCGCGACGAGGTGCTCCGTACCCGTGGCGAGCCACGCGTCCGCGGACCGTGGGGCCCCACGCCCGCGCCGAAGGATCCGAAGCACCTCCCGGGTCATGCCGACCTGCCACATGGGCAGCGTCTGGAGCGGCGTCTCCGACAGCACGGTGCGAAGCGCCTCCAAGCGTTGGGCGACCGGAAGCGTCCTCCCGCCGGTGCGCGTGCTGATGGCGTTCAGGATGGCCTGGATCGGGAAGTAGTCGAGCGTCCGCTCCCGGAGCTCCGGCGGCCACGCGCGGCGCACGAAGGCGCTTCGCTCGAAGCGAGCCGCCGCCGCCTCGGCGTCCCACCAGGCGTCGAACGTCGCACGATCCCGGGCGACGTCGTGGTCGCGGTAGGAGATCCGATGCGGGAAGTCGTCGGTCACGGGAGAGGCGTCGCGCGTCCAGCTGGCCAGGGTCTCCGCGTCGGCCAGGAACGAGGCTCCGAGCTGCTCCGGTAGCTCGAGGGCCACGTCCCGCAGCTCGGCTCCGACGACGGGATCCTCCCACTGGCTTCGAAAGTGCTCGTCCGAGCGGGGGAAGCGGGCGCCCCGCGATCCCACCATCATCCAGTCGAGGCCGGCGCCCACCCAGAGCGAGCAGTCGGAGAAGACCTCGCAGTAGGCGCGCAGGATCGCCTTCGCGTCCTCCACGGTCAGGTTGTGCACCGGAAGCCAGTAGGTGTGGATTCCACCGGGGGCGAGACGTTCATAGGTGATGCGGAAGTACTCGCGCGTGTACAGGTTGACGACGCCCGCCAGCTTGGGCGGGGGAGGCTCGCCGGTGATGAGATCGTAGCGACGCTCCGTGGCGTGCAGGAAGAAGCGGCCGTCTTCCACGTGGACCCGGACCCGAGGATCGCGCAAGGGATGACGACGGGGGTCGGGGTAGACGACGTCGGCGAGCGCCAGCACGTCGCGTGAAATGTCGACGATGTCGATCCGCTCCAGGCTCTGCGTGGCGGTGAGAGCATTCGCCGTCGAGCCGGTGCCGAAGCTGATCAGGAGGGCCTGCTTCGGCTCGGACGCCAGGGCGACGGGCCACCAGGCGTAGAGCTTCATGTAGCGACGGGAGCTGACCGTGGTTCCGGCCATGCTGAAGCCGTCCGTGATGAGCTGATGGTCGACGATCTCGCCGCGCACCCGCCTCTCCAGCAGGATGCTCGTCTCGGTCCGCCCTTCGCGAATGGTCTTGACCAAGAAGTCGGCGGATTGGCGGCTCCGTTCCACCGGAATCATCAGGTAGTGCCGCATCAGGCCGTGCGGGAAGAGCAGCAGGAGCCCCGCCAGGGCTGCGGCGGGAATCCACTGTACGCGCAGCGCGAAGCGTCGGGGCTGCTCGCGGCGCGTCGCCATCCAGAGGATCACGCCGACCACGCCGTAGCCCAGCGCCAGCACGAAGAACGACCGCTCGATGCCGAGCCCCGGCAAGAGCGCAAAGCCGGCCACGAGGGAGCCGACCGCGCCACCGGTGGTGTTCGAGAAGGTGAGCCAGCCCGTGGCACGGGTTGCGCCGCCGAGCTCCCGCTGCATGGCCGCGCCGACGAACGTGAACAGGAAGCCGGAGAGCAGCGCGTTCGGAAGGGTGAGAAACGCGGCGAGCGCAAGCGCCCCCCGCGTGCCCAACCAGCGGTTCCCGAGGGGTGTCGCGGCGTAGTCGAACAGGAAGTAGACGACCACGACGACGCATCCCGCCGCGAAGGCCAGACCAGTCGTGGGCCACGAGCCGCCGCGGCGCAGCCACGCGGATGCCAGCAGCCCCCCGAGGCCGAGGCCCGAGAGAACCACCCCGAGCATCACCGCGAAGACGAGAGGATCGGGGCGAGCAAAGAGGAACAGGAACCGGAACCACACCACCTCGAGGGCGAGCAGGACGAAGCCGCACCCAAAGGCGGCGGCGCCCAGGGCGAGGGCCTTCGAGGACGCGGGCGGATCCGATCCCGGCTGCGTCCACGCCCCGGGCACGTTGGTCGCCCCACCGCGGGCGAGTGCCAGGGCCACGGCCCCGGCGAGCAGGTCGGCGGCACCCGCCACCAGCGCCGTGCCGCGTACGCCCACCTCCCCGATCAGGAAGGCCTCGCCCGAGACGGCGCCGACGACGGCGCCCAGGGTGTTCCATCCGTAGAGCCAGCCCAGCACGCTGCCGAAGCGTCGATCCCGCTGGAACAGCGCGCCGACGAACAGCGGCAACGTGGCGCCCATGGCGATCGACGGCACGAGCAGCGCCGTGAAGGCGATCGTCAGCCGCAGCCCGTTCAGGATCAGCGGCGTCTCGAGCCACGCGCCGAGAAGCGGCGCGAGCGCGCTCGAGGCCGCGGGTGCTCCCCAGACGATGGCGACTCCGGACGCCGCGATGCACGCTTCCAGCAGCGCGTAGGCCACCAGAGGTCGGCGCACCCGTGCCCCGTAGCGCGCCGCCAGCAGGTTGCCGAAGGCGAGACCGAGCATGAACGCCGACAGCACGATGCTCGACGCCCAGACACCGTTTCCGAGCACCAGGCCCATGCGTCGGAACCACAGGGTCTCGAAGACGAGACCGGCCGCGCCGGAGACGAAGAAGATGGCGCTCAGCAGCGGGGTCACGGGGTGGCTTCTCGCGCGGGCGCGGCCTCCGCTCGGACCCCGACGGTTCGCGTTCCGAGCAGGTTGAGCTTGAAGCGCCTCACGACCTCGGGCGTCACGATGGCGCCCTCGGGGCCCCGGAAGTGCAGCGCGTCGAAGGGACACTGGACGATGCAGGCGCCGCACTGGACGCACGCGGCGGGCTGGACGAGCGTCGCCAGCCGCCGCTCCGCATCCACCTGGAAGACCTCCTTCGGACACACCCGCTCGCAGAAGCCCGCACCCTTGCAGCGCTCTTCGTCGAGCGCGATGGCCAGGAGACGATCCTCGTGCAGGCCGCTCTTGTAGACGGGCGTGCTGCCCGTCAGGTCGAGCGCCAGGAGGAGCAGCAGCACGAGCGAGCCCAGCCCCCAGCGCAGGGCCAGCCCCCACGAGAGCTCCCCCACGAGCGCCGCGTACCCGAGACCCAGGGCCATCACCCCGAGCCAGAGCAGGAGCGGAAGCCCTCGCTGGCCGAAGTCGAACAGCACGAAGCCGGGGTCCTTGCCGGTCGTGTGCAGGCGCCCCTCGTAGAGCGGGAAGGCCAGGAAGATCAGCAGCGCGAGGCCCCAGGTGAGACCCGCCAGCGGGAGGACGCCGTCCTTCCAAAAGGGCAGCACGATCAATGTGAGCAGCGAGATCGGGAACGCCCAGGCCACGGCCATCTCGAGCCGGCGCCGCCACGGGAAGCTCACCGTGCGCATGGCGCGCGTGGTCTCACACCCGCGACGCAGGAAGGCCGGGATCGCGCTCGCCTCCACCGGTCCCCACACCACCTGCCAGCCCGTCTTCTTGTGGACGACGGTGCCCTCGATGCCCGTCGCCGCCAGCTGCGGGAGGATGACCCGGTGGTGGTCCACGTGGCGGTCGATGCCGCTGGTCTTGAGCACGGAGACCACGTCGTGATTGGTGAGCAGGCCGCCCGTCGCGGCGCACCAGACGTTGACGCCGCGGCTGTTGGCCACCAGCAGGTAGGCGTCGATGCCCCGCAGCGCACGCTTCACGCGCTCGACGGTGAGCCGGAAGTTGCCCGTCAGGAGGACGGGCGCGTCCCGGCCCGGGCTCCCAATCCGCACCAGCCCGGTCCGGCAGGGAAAGGGGAGCAGCCGCAGCAGGGTCTGCACGACCTCCACCCAGAGCCCGGCGAGCCGCGTCACGGCCTCGCCCCTCCCGGCTTGCGAGCCACGAAGACGCCGAAGCTTCCCAGCGCGCGGAACCAGACGGACTCGAGCGGGAGACCCGCCTCCGCCAGCTTCCCGGGCAGGTCCCGCAGGGCATGGGTCGTCTGCTGGGTGAGGACGTAGGTGAGCGCCACGAGCGGCGCCCGGATCGTGGCGTGGACCACGCGCCGGGCCAGCCCTCGGGGCCTCACCTCGTCCGCCACGAG
>JBFGJV010000228.1:0-4736 GCA_041577015.1 Myxococcota bacterium | reverse complement strand
TCTGGGTGGGCGGCTTCGCCTTCGACGACGAGGGCTGCCGGCGCGAGCCCTGGCGGGGCTTCGGGCCGGCGCGCTGGTGGGTGCCGGAGGCGCTGCTGGTGCGACGCGGCGGGCGCACCTGGGCGGTCGTGGCGATCCGAACCGAGGGTCGCGACCCCGCGCGCTGGATCGACCGGCTGGAGGCGCGGCTCCACGCCCTGCTCGAGGACGCGGACGCGACGCGCCTCGAACCCGCGGTGGCCTGCGACCCGCACGCCGGCCGGCGTGCCGATCCTGGCCGCGCCGCGTTCCACGAGCGGGTGGCGAGCGCCCAGCGCGCGGTGCGGGAGGGACGGCTGGAGAAGCTCGTGGTGGCGCGAGAGCTGCGCGTCCCGCTCACCGCCGACCTCCCCGCGGCGGCGATCCTGGCCCGGCTCGGCCGAAGCCACCCCGGCTGTCGGGCGTTCGCGGTGTGCTGCGGCGACGGCGTCTTCCTGGGCAGCAGCCCCGAGCGGCTGGTGTCGGTGCGGGGTGACGAGGTGTGGGCGGACGCGCTGGCGGGCACGGCGGCGCGCGGCGCCGACCAAGCTCGAGACGCGCAGCTGGCCCGGAAGCTCCGGGAGAGCAAGAAGGAGCAGGAGGAGCACGCGGTCGTGGTGCGCGCGCTGCGGGAGGCGCTGGCCCCCGCGTGCCACGCGCTGTGCCTGCCCGAGGCGCCGCGGGTGCGCCGTCTGGCCACGATCCAGCACCTGCACACGCCGATCCGCGGTCGCCTGCGCGCGCCGCGTCCCTTCGCCGTCCTCGAGCTCGCCGCACGCGTCCACCCGACGCCGGCCGTGGCCGGGGCGCCGCGCGAGGCGGCCCTCACCTGGCTTCGCCGCCACGAGGGCATCGAGCGCGGCTGGTACGCGGGCCTGGTGGGCTGGCTCGACGGGCGTGGCGAGGGCGACCTGGCCGTGGCGCTGCGCTCGGCTCTGCTGCGCCGGGGCGCCGCGTGGCTCTACGCGGGCGCCGGGATCGTCGCCGGCTCGGAGCCCGAGGCGGAGCTGGAGGAGACCGATCTCAAGCTGCGAACCGTCCGGGATGCGCTCGGGGGGGACACCCCGTGACGACTACGACGCCGCACGCCAACCAGATCTTCGCCGAGGCGCTCGTGGAGGGTCTCGTGGGGGGCGGCGTTTCCGACCTGTGCCTGTGCCCCGGATCGCGCTCCACGCCCGTGGTGGCCGCGGCGGTGAGCGCCGCCGGGCTGCGCCTCTGGTCGCACCTGGACGAGCGGGCCGCCGCGTACTTCGCGTTGGGTCTGGCCAAGGCGCGACGCGCGCCGGTGGCCCTCCTCTGCACCTCGGGCACTGCGGCTGCGAACTTCCTGCCCGCCGTGGCGGAGGCGTGGCACGCGCGCGTCCCCCTCGTCGTGCTCACCGCGGATCGCCCGCCGGAGCTGCGGGGCTGGGGCGCCGGGCAGACGCTCGATCAGCTCAAGCTGTTCGGATCCCACGTGCGCTGGTTTGCCGAGGCCCCGCCGCCCGAGGGCGCGACTCCGGGTGCGCGCTACGCGCGGGCCCTGTCGAGCCGCGCCGTGGCGGTAGCCCGAGGCCGACCGGCCGGGCCGGTGCACCTGAACCTCCCCTTCCGCGAGCCGCTGGAGCCGGCCCCGACGCACGAGCCGACGACCCGACGGGAGGGAACCGAGCTGCGCGAGCGCCAGACGGTCCCCATCGTCCATCTCGCGGGCGCACCTCCGGAGCCGGATTCCGCGTGCATGGAGCGGCTGCTCGAGCCCGTGCGGGCCGCACGGCGCGGGGTGGTCGCATGCGGGCCCCTCGACGCGGAGCCCGCCTTCGCAGAGGCGGCGGTGCGCCTGGCGCGGGCGGCCGGCTGGCCGCTCTTCGCCGATGCGCTCTCGGGCCTGCGCGGCGGTCCTCACACCAAGGAGGCGCCCCTCGTCACCCGCTTCGACGCACTGCTGCGGGACGAGCGCTTCGCCGCCGGGCACGCGCCCGACCTGGTGATGCGCTTCGGCGAACCCCCCACCAGCAAGGCGTGGCGCCTGTGGCTGGAGCGCCATCCCGAGGCCCGGCTGGTGGTGGTGGATCCCGAGGGCAGCGGGGTGGATCCGAGCCACCTGGCGACGGACGTGGTCGGCGCCGATCCCACGACGCTGGCGCGAGCGCTGGCCGAGGCCCTGGAGCGCTCCGGGCCCCGCGGCGAGCCCTCCTGGCAGCGCGCGTTCCTCGATGGGGAGCGGGCCGCGCGGGCGATCTTCGAGAGCCCGGGAAGCGAGACGGAGCCGCTCCTGGAGCCACGCCTGGTGCGGGAGATCGCCGGCGCACTCCCCGACGGCGCAACCCTCTACGTCTCGAACAGCATGCCCGTGCGCGACGTGGAGAGCTTCCTGCCGGTCTCCACGCGGCGCCTCCGCGTGCTGGGACAACGTGGCGTGAACGGCATCGACGGCATCGTCTCCGCCGCCCTGGGCGCCAGCGCCGGGATCGCGGGTCCGATGGTGTGCCTGATCGGTGACCTGGCGCTGCTGCACGATCTCGGCGGACTGCTCGCCGCCCGCCGCCACGACCTGCGCGTGACGTTCGTGGTCGTGAACAACGACGGAGGCGGCATCTTCTCCTACCTGCCGGCGGCGCGCCTGGGTGCGCGCGTCGCCTTCACCGAGCAGTTCATCACGCCCCACGGCCTGGCACTCCGCTCGGCGGCCCAGCTGTTCGGATTGGGCTACGAGCGCGCGCGTACGGTCGCGGAGCTGCGCCCGGCGCTCACCTCCGCCCTGGGCGCCCCGCGCAGCACGCTGCTCGAGGTACCGGTGGAGCGCGAGGCGAGCGTCGCCGAGCACCGCGCGCTCTGGAGGCGCGTGGGCGAGGCATTGCACACCCAGGCGCGCGTCTCGTGAGCGCGCGTCTCGACGCCGGGTGGAGCGGTCGCGTGGACGTGGGAGGCCATGCCCTCCACGTGGAGGTGGACGGCACGGGGCCCCCGCTGCTGCTGCTGCACGGCTTCACCGGCTCGGCGCACAGCTTCGACGCGATCCTCGGGCGGCTCCGGGAGCGACACCGGACCGTCGCCGTGGACCTGCTGGGGCACGGCCGCTCCGACGCGCCCGACGACCCGGCGGCCTGGAGCATGGAGCGCTGCGTCCGCGACCTGGTACGCGTGCTCGAGCTCGCTGCGGGGGGTCGTGCACACGTGCTCGGCTACTCCATGGGCGGACGCATCGCGCTCCAGCTCGCGGTGTCGCATCCCGAGCGGGTCACGTCCCTGATCCTGGTGGGCGCGTCCGCGGGCCTGGCGGACGCCACCGCGCGTGCGGAGCGACGACACGCGGATGCGACCTGGGCGGAGCTGCTGCGCCGCGACGGCCTCGCCGCCTTCGTGGAGCGCTGGACCGCGCAGCCCCTCTTCGCCAGCGAGCACGCTCGCGGCAGCGCCCACGCGTCACGCCTGCGCGCAGAGCGTCTGGCGAACCGCCCCGAGGGTCTGGCCCGGAGCCTGGAGGGGCTCGGCACCGGCGCGCAACGGCCCCTTCACGGACGGCTGGCCGCGCTGGATCGTCCCGTCCTGCTGGTGGCGGGCGAACGGGACGCGAAGTTCCGCGCCCTCGCCGCCGACCTCGCCGCGCGGCTGCCCCGGGCGCGGACCGCTCTGGTCCCCGGCGCGGGCCACGCCGCGCATCGGGAGTGCCCCGAACGTTTCCTGGAGCTCGCTACCGGATTCCTGGTCGATCCGGAGCGGGCGGTGCGCGAGCGCACGGGCGGACGGCGCAGGCCGCCCGTCCCCCACCAGCAAGGAGAGCCGATCCGTGAGCAGCCCTGACTGGAAGTCGGTCCGAGCCTACGAGGACATCCGCCTGGAGCACGCGGAGGGGATCGCCAAGATCACCATCGCGCGCCCCGAGGTGCGCAACGCGTTCCGCCCCCAGACGCTCTTCGAGCTGCTGGACGCCTTCGCCTGGGCGCGCGAGGAGCCGGAGGTGGGCGTGGTGCTGTTCACGGGCGAGGGCCCGGACGCCTTCTGCTCCGGCGGCGACCAGCGCGTGCGCGGGGACGCGGGCTACGTGGACCGGCGCGGGGTGGCGCGCCTCAACGCGCTGGATCTCCAGCGCGTGATCCGGACGCTCCCCAAGCCCGTGATCGCCATGGTGGCCGGCTACGCCATCGGGGGCGGACACGTGCTGCACCTGATGTGCGATCTCACCATCGCCGCCGAGAACGCCCGCTTCGGGCAGACGGGGCCGCGCGTGGGCAGCTTCGACGCGGGCTTCGGCGCCTCCTACCTGGCGCGGGTCGTAGGCCAGAAGAGGGCGCGCGAGATCTGGTACCTGTGCGAGCAGTACGGAGCCCGCGAGGCGCTCGCCATGGGCCTCGTGAACCGCGTCGTCCCCCTCGAAGAGCTCGAGGCGGAGGGCGTGCGCATGGCGCAGCGCATCCTCCAGCACAGCCCCATGGCGATCCGCTGCCTGAAGGCCGCGTTCAACGCCGACTGCGACGGCCAGGCCGGGATCCAGGAGCTGGCCGGTCACGCCACGCAGCTCTTCTACATGACCGAAGAGGCGCAGGAGGGCCGCGACGCGTTCGTCGAGAAGCGTGCGCCCGACTTCGGGCGCTTCCCGTGGCGTCCGTAGTTGCCGCGCCGGCGCCGGGCTCCGCCCGGGCCTGGTGGCTGGCAGCGCGCCCGCGCACGCTCACCGCGAGCCTCGCACCGGTCTCGGTCGGCACCTCGGCGGCGGCGGCGGAGGGTGAAGCTGC
>JBFGJV010000227.1:0-4752 GCA_041577015.1 Myxococcota bacterium | reverse complement strand
AGCCCGCCTACCACGCCTACTCCGGCGCGCGCTGGATGCAGCGGGCGAGGATCGATCTCAAGGCCCGGGAGGGGCGCGACGCCTTCCTGCGCCTCGCCGCCAGGGCCGACGTGGTGATCGAGAGCTTCCGCCCGGGCGTCGCCGCGCGCCTGGGCGTCGGCTACGAGGACGTCCGCCGCGTCAACGACGGCATCGTCTACTGCTCGACCAGCGGCTACGGCCAGGCGGGGCCGCGCGCATCCTGGGCGGGTCACGACCTGGACTACCTGGCGGTGGCCGGCTTCCTGCACTGCGGCGGCCGCCGCGGCGACGGCGGGCCGGCGCTCCCGGGCGCGACGATCGCGGACGCGGCCGCGGGCGGCATGCACGCGGCGATCGCCATCCTCGCGGCGCTGCTGCGGCGCCGCGCCACCGGAGCGGGCAGGTACCTGGACGTGGCCGTGGCCGACGGCGTGCTGCAGCTGATGGCCTTGCAGGTGGACGAGCACCTGGCGACGGGAGCCGTGCCGGGGCCGGGGAGCTCGCTCCTGACCGGGCGCTACGCCTGCTACGACGTCTATGCCGCCGCCGACGGGCGCTGGCTGGCGCTGGCCGCCATCGAGCCGGCCTTCTGGGCCAACCTGTGCCGTGCGCTCGGCCTGGAACGCTGGATCCCGCACCAGCTGGACGACGAGCGCCAGGACGAGATCCGGGAGGCTCTCCGCCGCGTCTTCGCGGGCAAGGATCGAGACGCCTGGGTGGCCGAGCTGGGGCCGTCGAACACCTGCGTCGCTCCGGTCCACTCGGTTCCGGAGCTGGTGGCGGACGCCCAGCTCGCCGCGCGCGGGGCGTTCGTGGAGGCCGAGCATCCGGAGCGGGGCCGCTTCCGGCAGGTGGGTCCGTTGCTGGCCGGCACGCACGGGGAGAGCGCGACCGAGGCGTTGCGGGACGCCGAGGCGCTGCTCCGCGAGGCTCGCGTGGGCGGAGACGCCGCATGAGCGAGCTGCCCGCGGAGGTGCGCGAATGGATCGGCCAGCGCCGCTACCAGGAGGACGGCGAGTTCGAGGTGGAGCGCGGCTACGTCTTCACCAGCTGCGCCTCGGTCCAGAACGGGAATCCGCTGTTCTGGGACGAGAAGGCGGCGCGGGAGATCACGGGCGGATGGATCGCCCCGCCCACCATGCTCTCGGTCTGGTTCCGTCCCCACCACTGGGCGCCGGGACGCGCCGCACCCCGCCAGCCGCTCCAGGTGCACTTCGATCTGAAGGAGAAGCTGGATCTCCCGGAGGCGGTGATGACCGACAACGAGATCGTCTTCGGGGAGCCGGTGCGCCCCGGCGACCGGCTCCGCACCTGGCAGGTGCTGCGCTCGGTGAGCGAGCCGAAGCGGACCAAGCTGGGCGAGGGCCGCTTCTGGGTGATCGACGTGGAGTACGTGAACCAGCGCCGCGAGTTCGTGGGGCGCGAGAGCTACACGGGCTTCGGGTACCGCCGATGACGGGGGGGCTCACCACGGAGAAGGTCGAGCCCGGCGCGGCGCTCCCGCCGCTGGCCGTGGACGTCAGCGCCACCACGGTGATCCTCGGCGCCCTGGCCAGCCGCGACTGGCGGCCCATGCACCACGACCGGGACTTCGCCATCCAGCGCAACGGCGTGAAGGACGTCTTCATGAACACGCCGAACCAGGCGGCCTGGTTCGAGCGCTACCTCACCGACTGGTCGGGCCCCACCGGGCGCCTGGGCCGCATGAAGTTCCGCATGAAGGACTCGGTCTTCCCGGGCGATCGCATGGAGTTCCGCGGCGTGGTGGAGGGGCTCGAGACCGACGACGCGGGCTGCTGCTGGGCGAGGCTCGCCCTGGAGCTGCGCGTGGGAGAGAAGGTGGTGACCGAGTGCTCCGCGCGCATGGCGCTGCCGGCGCACGAGGGCGACAACCCCTGGACGCGGCGCGGCGACGACTGGAAGCCCTGACGAGGAGCGCCATGGATCTGGACTTCAGCGAAGAGCACGAGCTGCTGCGGGAGACCGTGCGCGGCGTGTGCGCCCGTCACTGCCCGCTCGACGTGGTGCGCGAGCTGGAGAGCGGTCCCGTGGGCTTCTCCGAGGAGCTCTGGAAGCAGCTCGCCGAGCTGGGCCTGCTGGGCATCCTGGTGCCCGAGGAGCACGGCGGCGCGGGCCAGGGCACGCTCGAGGCGGCCATCGTCTACGAGGAGCTCGGGCGGGCGCTCGTGCCCTCTCCGCACTTCCCGAGCGCCGTGCTCGCGGCGAGTGCCCTCGTCGCGGCCGGGAGCGACGAACAGAAGCAGGCGATCCTGCCCGAGATCGTCTCCGGAACGGCCATCTGGACGCCGGCCTGGCTCGAGCCGGGACGTGGATTCGGCCCGGAGGGCGTCGCCCTCCAGGCGCGCGCGGACGGCGACGCGGTGCGTCTCCGCGGCACCAAGCGTCACGTGCCCTTCGCGAGCGCAGCCACGCGGCTGCTCGTGCTGGCCCGCACCGGCACCGGGCCCCGGGACGTGGATCTCCTCGCCGTGGACCCGCGCGCCGCCGGCGTGTCGATGACCCAGCAGCTCTCCCTGGCCGGCGACGCCCAGCACGAGGTCACCTTTGCAGACGTGCGCGTGCCGGTGACGGAACGCATCGGTCCGCCCGGCTCGGGGTGGGAGACCTGGGAGCGGGTGATGCCGCGGGCGCTGATCCTGCTGGCAGCCGAGGCCATCGGCGGCGCCGACCGCGCGATCGAGACGACGGTGGCGTACGCCAAGGAACGCGAGCAGTTCGGCAAGCCCCTCGGCGCCTTCCAGGCCATCTCCCACTACCTGGCCGACGCCGCCACCCAGGTGGACGGCGGGCGCACGCTCGTCTACGAAGCGGCCTGGGCCGACGCCACCGGGCGCCCCACCGCGCAGCTCGCACCCATGGCGAAGCTCTTCGCGTGCCGGACCTTCCGCGACGTGACGGCGATGGCCCAGCAGGTGTGGGGCGGCGTCGGCTTCACCATCGAGTACGACATCCAGCTCTACTTCCGGCGTGCCAAGCAGCTCCAGATCGCCTGGTGGGACGAGCGCTTCCTGGAGGAGCGCGTGGCCGCGGCGGTGCTGGACGCGACGGAGTCCTGAGCCTTTTTCACGCCGGGCGGGCGCGCGAGAGGACGCCGCGCAGGGCGCGCTCGGAGCGCCGCGCCGCCTCGTTTGCGGGCAGGGCGCCCACCACGTCCGAGAAGACCTCGATGCCGATCGGCGCGGTCGAGCCGATCGAGTCCAGGGTTCGCACGATCCCCACCAGATCCAGGTCTCCCTCGCCGGGCAGGAGCCGCCGGTGCAGCGTTTCCTGCACCGGGTCCGGCTCCGGCTCGCGCGGCGCGTCGGCGAGCTGCACGCAGAGGATGCGGGCGCCCGGCGCCCGGGCCAGGGCCTCGGCGTCCGCATGGCTACGGGCGTGCTGCCAGGCGTCGAGCGTGACGCCGCCGTTGGCGGCACCCGCCTCCTCGACGATCGCGAGCGCCGCCGCCAGATCCGGGACGTTCGTCCACGGCAGGAACTCGAGGTGCACCAGCAGGCCGTGACCGGCGGCGCGCTCGCAGAGCGCGGCGAAGGCCTCGACCACGCGCCCGTGGGACGGGCTCGGCTCCGCGACGCAGACGGCGTTGACCGAGCGTGCCCCCAGGCTCTCCGCCAGCGCCAGGAAGGCCGGCGCCTCCCAGCGCGCGAAGGCGGCGCCCTCGGCGGTGAGCCCGCCGGGCTCCGTACCCGGGATCCAGCGCAGCAGCGGGTCCAGCTCCGCCACCGCGAGCGCGTGATCGGCCAGCAGCGCGCGCATCGCCGCCTCCGTCGTGCCCTCCGCGCGCGCCCGCTCGACGTCGGTGGGGAAGAGGGAGACGGCCTGGAAGCCGGCCGCGCTCGCCGCCTCCACCCGCTCGCGGAAGGAGGCACGCGGGGCGGTGCCGGCGCAGAGCACGAGGTCGCGAGGTCCGAGCGCCACGCGCCCGACTATACTCGGCCGCCATGGGCGACGACGACGCCGCGCGCCGGGTGCTCACCGGCCAGAGCTGGCGGGACTTCTGTCGCGCCCTGGAGCGCGCCGGCGACGTGGTGCTCCGCGAGGGCTCCCCCTACGACGACTTCGATCGCGCCGAGGGCTTCCGCTACCTGAGCCGGCTCACCCGCGTGGCCCTGGAGTCGTACCTCGAGTTCGCGGACCCGCTCTTCCCGGTGCTGCGCCGGCCCGCCCACGAGACGGTGAAGATCGGCGCCGACAACCCCGACAACTACTACCAGAGTGCGGCCGTGAGCGGGGCGTACGCCTATCGCCTGTTCGGAACGCGCGGGACCGTGCACTACCTGGGCTTCGGCAGCTACGCGGGGCGCTACGGCGGCGGCGGGCGCATGGCGCAGACGGGCTACGTGGACGCCCGCGAGCTCGAGATTGCGCCCGACGGCCGCTTCGAGCTGATCCTCTCCACGGAGAGGCAGGCCGGGAACTGGCTCTCCATGGAGCCGGACACCTCCTCGTTGATCGTGCGCCAGACCTTCCTGGAGCGCGAAGCGGAGCAGGTGGCCCGGCTCTCCATCGAGCGTCTCGGCACCGAGGGCGCGCCCCGGCCGCTCACCGCCGCCTTCCTGGACGCGGGCCTGGCCGCCGCCGCCTCCTACGTCCAGGGCACGGCGGCGCTCTTCGCCGACTGGGCCGAGCGCTTTGCGAAGCGCAAGAACGAGCTGCCGCGCTTCGACCCGTCGGTGGCCGCGGCGGCTCATGGCGATCCCAACATCGTCT
>JBFGJV010000226.1:0-4761 GCA_041577015.1 Myxococcota bacterium | reverse complement strand
TTCAGCCTCCACTGCCACAACGACCTGGGTCTGGCGGTGGCGAACAGCCTGGCCGCGATCCGCGCGGGGGCGCGGCAGGTGGAGTGCACGGTGAACGGCATCGGCGAGCGCGCGGGCAACACCGCCATGGAGGAGGTGGTGATGGCGCTCAAGACGCGGCGTGACCAGTTCCCCGGTCTCGATACCCGCGTCCGCACCGGCGAGATCTACCCCACCAGCCGCATGCTCTCGTCCATCATCGGCGTGCCGGTGCAGCCCAACAAGGCGATCGTCGGCGACAACGCCTTCGCCCACGAGGCGGGGATCCACCAGGACGGCGTGCTCAAGTCGGCCATCACCTACGAGATCATGACGCCCCAGTCCATCGGACGCGCCTCGAACGAGCTGGTGCTGGGCAAGCACTCCGGCCGCCACGCCTTCCGGGACCGGCTGCGGGAGCTGGGCTACGACCTGGAGGGCGACGAGTTCCAGGCGGCCTTCCGGCGCTTCAAGGAGCTGGCGGACAAGAAGAAGACCATCTACAACGAGGACCTCGAGGCGATCGTGGCCGACACGGTGGTGCAGAGCGACGAGCGCTTCGAGCTGGGCGACGTCACGGTCCTGGCCGGAAGCTTCGCCACCCCCAACGCCACCGTGGCCCTCAAGGTGGACGACGTCTGGCGCAAGACCACCGCGACCGGCGTCGGACCGGTGGAGGCGCTGTTCAAGGCCATCGCCGAGCTGACGGACAGCAAGGGCGACCTGATCCGCTACCAGGTGAACGCCATCACCGGCGGCATGGACGCCCAGGGCGAGGTGTCGGTCACGCTCGAGGAGGACGGACGCCGCGTAATCGGCCACGGCGCGCACACGGACGTGCTGGTGGCGAGCGCCAAGGCCTACGTCCACGCGCTGAACAAGCTCGAGTGGCACAAGCGACGCCACGCGGTCTCCGAGCCCCGGGGAATCTGACGTGCCCGCGATCCTGGTGCTGCCCGGGGACGGCATCGGCCCCGAGGTCACGCGCGAGGCGCGCCGCGTGCTGAAGGCGGCGGGGCGTCGGGCCGGGATCGCCCTGGCGTTCGAGGAGGCGGACATCGGCGGGGTCTCCATCGACCGTCACGGGACGCCGCTGCGCGACGACGTGGTGGACGCCGCCCGCAAGAGCCGCGCCGTCCTGCTGGGCGCGGTGGGGGGGCCTCGCTGGGACGAGCTTCCGGTGGACCGGCGTCCGGAGAAGGGCCTGCTGCGCATCCGCAAGGAGCTCGGGCTCTTCGCCAATCTGCGACCGGCCACGGTCTTCGCGCCGCTGGCGGCGGCGTCCACGCTGCGCCCGGAGGTCGTGGCCGGCATCGACCTGCTCGTGGTGCGCGAGCTCACCGGCGGGATCTACTTCGGCGAGCCGCGGGGCATGGCGCGCGTAGAGGGCCGGCGCACGGCGCACAACACCATGGTGTACGACGAGGTGGAGATCGCGCGCATCGCCCGCGTGGCCTTCGAGGCGGCGCGGGGAAGGCGAGGCCACCTGACCCACGTGCACAAGGCCAACGTGCTGGAGGTCTCTCAGCTCTGGGTGGCCGTGGTGGAGGAGGTGGCGCGCGAGTTTCCGGACGTCGAGCTCGCCCACCAGCTGGTGGACTCTTGCGCCATGCTGCTGGTGCGGGAGCCGCGGCGGTTCGACGTGCTGGTAACGGGCAACCTGTTCGGCGACATCCTCTCGGACGAGGCGGCCATGATCACGGGCTCGCTGGGCATGCTGCCCTCCGCGAGCCTGGGCGAGGGCGGCATCGGCCTCTACGAGCCCGTGCACGGCTCGGCGCCCGACATCGCCGGACGCGACGCGGCCAACCCGCTGGCCGCGATCCTCTCCGCCGCCATGCTGCTCGAGCACTCCCTGGACGCCCCGGACGCCGCCCGGGAGGTGCGGGAGGCGGTGAACGCTGTGCTCGAGGAGGGCCACCGCACCGCCGACCTGCTGCTGCCCGGCGAGGAGCGTCCCGTGCTCGGCTGCCGCGCCATGGGAGATCGGGTGCTGGCGCGACTCGACGTGGTCCCGTGAGCGCCGGGCGCGGCCTGCGCGTGGCGGTGGTGGGCGCCACCGGGGCCCTGGGCAGCGAGGTGCTCGCGGTCCTGGAGGAGCGTCGCTTTCCGGTGCGCGAGCTGGTGCCGCTGGCGGGGGAGGGCTCCGCCGGCGAGGAGATCGCCTTCCGGGACGAGACGCTCGCGGTGCGACGGGAGGAGACGTCGCTGCGCGGGGCGGAGCTGGTGTTCCTGTGCGCGCCGCCGGCGGCGAGCCTGGAGTGGACACGGGCCGCGCTGCGCGCCGAGGCGCCGACGCTGGACCTCTCGGGCGGGCTGCAGGAGCGCGCCGAGGTGCCGCTGCTGGTGGCCGGCGTCCACGCTCCGCGGGAGGCGTTGGAGCAGCCGCTGGTGACGACACCCACCGGTCCCGCGCTGGCATGGATCCTCGCCCTGGCCCCGCTGCACCGAGAGCTCGGCCTGCGCCGCGTGGTGGGCACCACGCTGGAGGCGGCGTCGGGCGGGGGGCGTCGCGGCATCGAGGCGCTCTCGTCGGAGACCGTGGCGCTCTTCAACCAGCAGGACCTGCCCGAGCCCGAGACCTTCGGCCACCCGGTGGCGTTCGACTGCGTGACGGCATTCGGCGAGATGGGGACCGAGGGGGCCACTCGCCACGAGGAGCACCTGGTTGCCGCGCTGCGTCGCCTTCTGGGCGAGAAGCTCGCGGTCGCGGTGACGGCGGTGCGCGTGCCCACCTTCTGTGGAGACGGCGCGTCCCTGGCGGTGGAGACCGAGCGAGGGGCGTCTCCGGAGTCGGTGCGGGCGATCCTGCGCGAGGCGCCCGGCGTGCGGCTCGCCGAGGAGGAGAGCGGGGTGACGACGCGGGCCAGCGCCGGTCGCGACGTGGTGCTGGTGTCGCGCGTGCGGCGCGAGCCCGGCCACCCCGGGACGCTGCTCCTGTGGCTCGCGGCGGACGCCCTGCGTCTCGCGGCGGCGAACGGCGTCCGCCTGGCCGAGGCGCGCTTCTGCGCCTCCTAGGGCGGACGTGCCGAAGCTCCGCCTCGTCCTGGAGTACGACGGCACCGACTTCGCCGGCTGGCAGGCGCAGGTGGGGCGGCGCACGGTCCAGGGCGCCCTGGAGGCGGCCATCGAACGCGTGACGGGAGCCCGCGTGCGCGTGGTGGGCGCGGGTCGCACCGACGCGGGCGTCCACGCCGAAGGGCAGGTGGCGAGCGTCGGCCTGGCGACCCGGCTGGCGCCCGCGGAGCTGCAGCGCGCGCTGAATGCCGTGCTGCCCCGGGACGTGGCCGTGGTGCGTCTGGCTTCCGCGCCGGAGGGCTTCCACGCCCGGCGCGACGCCGCCTCGAAGCTCTATCGCTATACGGTCTGGAACGGGCGGTCCCCGTCGCCACTGCGGACGCGCCGCGCCCACTGGGTGCGCGCGGAGCTCGACCTCGAGGCGATGCGGCGCGCGGCCCGGGCGCTGGAGGGGCGCCACGACTTCGCGGCATTCCAGGCCACCGGCTCCCAGGTGGGCACGACCGTGCGCACCCTCGCGCGGCTCGAATGGCGCGGACGGGTCGGGCGCGAGCTGCGCCTGGAGGTGGAGGGATCGGGCTTCCTGCGCCACATGGTGCGCACCTTGGCCGGCACCCTCCTCGAGGTGGGCCGGGGCCGCCGCCGGGCGACCTCCATGCGTGCCCTGCTGCGCGCCCGTGACCGCAGCCGGGCCGGCCCCACCGCCCCTGCCCGCGGCCTCACCCTGGTTCGGGTGCGCTACTGAATTCCTCGTTTCCGACGGGGACTTGCGCACGCGCGGGGCGTCGGCTAGATGAAGGGGTCATGATTGCGCGACCCCCGCGAGCGACCCGCAGCGCGCGCCCCGGCGAGGTGGAGCGGCGCTGGCACGTGGTCGACGCCGAGGGCGAGGTGCTCGGCCGGCTGGCGTCGCGCGTGGCCTCCTTGCTGCGCGGCAAGCACCGCCCGGCCTGGACCCCTCACGAGGACACCGGCGACTTCGTGATCGTGGTAAACGCCGACAAGGTGCGCCTCACCGGCCGCAAGCGCGAGCAGAAGACCTACTACCGCCACTCCGGATGGATGGGCGGCCTCAAGCAGACCACGGCGGACGAGCTGCTGAAGGGCGCGCATCCGGAGCGTGTGGTGGAGCGTGCGGTGCACGGCATGCTGCCCAAGAACTCCCTGGGCCGACGCCTCCAGCGCAAGCTCAAGGTCTACCGCGGCCCCGACCATCCCCACGCGGCCCAGAAGCCGCAGGAGCTCTCGCTTGGCTGAGACCGCCCCCGATCGCGCCCAGGCCACCGGCAAGCGCAAGACCTCCGTGGCCCGCATCCGCATGCAGCTCGGCAGCGGAAACGTGCTCGTCAACGGCAAGCCCCTCGACGAGTACTTCGGACGCGAGGTGCTGCGCATCCTGGTGCGGCAGCCCATGGACCAGGCCAACGCGGCCACCCGCTACGACGTGGCGGCCTCCGTGCACGGCGGCGGCCCTTCGGGGCAGGCAGGGGCGTTGCGCCACGGCATCTCCCGGGCGTTGGAGAAGATGGATCCGAACGTGCGACCCGTCCTCAAGCGCGCTGGCTTCTTGACGCGCGATGCCCGCAAGAAGGAGCGCAAGAAGTACGGCCAGCGTGGCGCGCGCGCGCGCTTCCAGTTCTCGAAGCGCTAGAGGCCGGATACCACGTCGACGCAGGCAGCGACGGGAGGCCGGCAGGCCTCCCGTCGCTGCTTTCGGGGCCCGGC
>JBFGJV010000225.1:0-4878 GCA_041577015.1 Myxococcota bacterium | reverse complement strand
GCGGACCAGCTCGGCCACGCGGACCCGGCGCTCACCATGCGGGTCTACGCGCATGCCATGAGGGAAGAGGAGACGGATCTCTCGTTCGCGGACTTCACCCCGAGATCCGGCTCCGGGCGTCTCTATGCGTCTCCGGAAGCTGAGGGCGAAAGCGACGAGGAAGCTAAGTCCCCGAAATCCCGACTGGGCCGCCCGGGACTCGAACCCGGAACCAACGGGTTAAAAGCCCGCTGCTCTACCATTGAGCTAGCGGCCCGCGCGCGGGGGTACCACCGCCGCGGGTCGCTGTCGAGCGTGGCGAACGAAGCGCCTAGAAGCTGCGGCGCGCCAGCTCCCGGTGGAACAGCGCAGCCTCGTGCCTCAGCGCTTCGCGCGTCCGCCAGTCGGGCTCGGGCGAGCCCTGAGCCTCCGCAACCGCGAGCTTCTGCCCGAGATGAAAGCCGAGCGCGAAGACGGCCGTGAGAAGAAAGGCGAGAACGGGCCAGGTCATGGTGGGCACCCCCGAAACCCGCCACGGCCTGGGCGCGGCCGCGACGAATCCCAATGGATCGTAGCCTCGCCTTCAGCAGACTCCGGTTGGGGGTGTCGATTCTGTGAGCTGCATCACATTCCCGTGACGTCCGGATCCCACCGGGGCACGCTGTCGGGCTTCCCCCGCGGCAAAAGCGCCGCTCAGCCCGGGAAGGAGTCGCCGCGGACGATGGTCTGGTCGCGGCCCGGGCCAACCGAGATCAGCTCGACCGGAACGCCCGCCAGGGCCTCGATGCGCTCCACGTAGCGGCGCGCGGCGTCGGGCAGATCCTCGAAGCGCTGCATCGGGGAGACGTCCTCGCGCCAGCCGGCGAGCCACTCGTACACGGGCTCCGCGCGCGAGAGCTCGCCGAGCGTCATCGGGAAGTCCTCGGTGAGCTTGCCGTCGATGCGATAGGCCTTGGCCACGGGGATCTCGTCGAGCCCGGTCAGAACGTCGAGCTTGTTCACGGCCAGGCTCGTGAAGCCGTTCACCGTGACGGACTCGCGCAGCATCACGGCGTCGAGCCAGCCGCAGCGGCGCGGCCGTCCCGTGGTGGCGCCGAACTCGGCGCCCGCCTCGCGCAGGCGCACGCCCGCCTCGCCGTGGTCCTCGGTGGGGAAGGGGCCGCCGCCCACGCGCGTGGTGTAGGCCTTGGTGATGCCGAGCACCCGCTCGATCCGCGTGGGCCCGACGCCGGCGCCGGTGCAGACGGCGCCGGCCACGCAGTTGGACGAGGTGACGTAGGGATAGGTGCCGTGGTCCAGGTCGAGGAAGGTGCCCTGCGCGCCCTCGAAGAGCACCTTCTTCCCGTCCCGCAGCGCGCGCTCCAGGATGCGCGCGGTGTGGTCCACGTAGGGCTCGAGGCGGCGTCCGTACTCGACGCAAGTCTCGAAGAGCGCATCCACGTCGATGGGCTCCCAGCCGAAGACCTGGGTGAGCTCGAAGTTCTTGCGCTTGCCCAGGTGCTCCAGCGCCGGGCGCAGGCTCTCGGGATCGAGCAGGTCCGCCACGCGAATCCCGCGGCGGCCCACCTTGTCCTCGTAGGTGGGGCCGATCCCGCGCCCGGTGGTGCCGATCGCGGCCTCGCGGCGCGCCTCCTCGCGCGCCTTGTCCAGCGCCACGTGCCAGTCCAAGATCACGTGGGCGCGCCCGGAGACGCGCACCCGCGCCGGGTCGCGCAGCACGCCGCGCCGCTCCAGCTCCGCGAGCTCGCCCAGCAGCACGCGCGGGTCCACCACCACGCCGGGGCCGATCAGGTTCACGGTGCCGGGCTGGAGGATGCCCGCCGGCACCACGTGCAGGATGGTCTGCTCGCCGTTCACCACGAGCGTGTGGCCGGCGTTGTTGCCGCCCTGGAAACGCACCACCAGGTCCGCGCCGAGGGCGAGGCGGTCCACGATCTTGCCCTTGCCCTCGTCGCCCCACTGGGCGCCGACGGCCACCAGTGTCGCCATGGTCAGAGCTCGACCAACTGGGCCGAGATGATGTGGGGCAGCGACCGCAGCTGCTCCATCACCGGCGCCTCCGGGGCCGGCTGCACGTTCACGAGCATCGCCGCCTCGCCGCGCTCGGGCTGGAGACCCAGCTGCATGCGCGAGATGTTGACCCCGGCCTCGCCCAGGATGGTGCCCACGGCGCCCACCACGCCGGCCCGGTCGTGGTTGTGGATCACCAGGGTCGGGCCCTCGGGCACCGCCTCGAGCAGGAAGTCGTCCAGACGCACCACACGCGGCTGGTGGCCGTGAAAGACCGCGCCGGCGATCAGCCGGTCCACGCAGCCGCGCACGTGCGTGGTGATGGTGTTGGCGAAGTCCTGGGCCCGGCTCACCTTCGACTCGACCACCTTGATGCCGCGCTCCTGGGCGATCACCGGTGCGTTCACCATGTTGACGCGGTCGCTCACGGTCTCGAGCAGCCCCTTCAGCACCGCGATCGTGATGGGCGCGACGCGGAGCTGGGCCACGTCGCCGGCGTACTCGATCTCGATCTCCTCGATGGCGCCGGGGCAGAGCTGACCCTGGAAGCGCCCCAGCTTCTCGGCCAGCACCAGGTACGGGCGCACCTGCTCCAGCACCTCGGCCGAGACCGAGGGCACGTTCACGCCGTTGCGGATCAGGCCGTCGAGCAGGTAGTCGCGCACCTGCTCCGCCACGGCGATCGCCACGTTCACCTGGGCCTGCTCGGTGGAGGCGCCCAGGTGCGGGGTGCAGATCACGCGCTCGTGGGTGATCAGCGGGTGATCGGCCGGGGGCGGCTCCTTCACGAAGACGTCCAGCGCCGCGCCCGCCACGTGGCCCGATTCGAGCGCCTCGAGCAGCGCCGTCTCGTCCACGATGCCGCCGCGCGCGGCGTTCACCACCAGCACGCCGGGCTTCATGGCGGCGAAGGCCTTGCGGCCCAGCAACCCCGTGGTCTCCTTGGTGCGCGGAACGTGCACGGTGATGACGTCCGCACGCCGCAGCAGCTCTTCCAGCGGGACCAGCTCCACGTCCAGCTTGGCCGCCACCTCCGCCGAGATGTGCGGGTCCGACGCCACCACGCGCATGCCAAGCCCCTGGGCGCGCTGGGCCACGATGCGTCCGATGTTGCCGAGGCCGATCAGCCCGAGCGTGCGGTTCAGCAGCTCGATCCCGACGAAGCGGCCCTTCTCCCACTTACCCGCCTTCATGGAGGCAGTGGCCTGGGGAACGTGCCGCGCCAGGGAGACGATCAGCGCGATGGCGTGCTCGGCGGTGGTGACGTTGTTGCCCTCGGGCGTGTTCACCACCACGATGCCCCGGGCCGTGGCCTCGGCCAGGTCCACGTTGTCCACGCCGATCCCGGCGCGCCCGATCACGCGCAGCTTCTTCGCCGCGTCGAGCACCTCGCGCGTCACCTTGGTGCCGCTGCGGATCACGAGGCCCTCCGCCTCGGCGATGCGGTCGAGGAGCTCGTCCTCGGAGAGCCCCGGCGCGTTGTCCACCTGGATGCCCCGGGCGCGCTCCAGGATGGCGACGCCCTCGGGCGCCAGTCGATCGCTGATCAGGACCTTCGTCACGTGGATCGCCTCCGCGCCTCAGTCGCGCAGGAGCTCCGTCGCCGTGCGCACGCCCTCGCCGAGCTTGCCGGTCCAGCCCAGGGCGGCGAGCGCCATCTCCACCGCGGCCACGGCGGTGATGGCGTCGAAGCGATCGTAGTAGCCGAGGTGCGCGATGCGGAAGATCTTGCCCTTGAGCGCGCCCTGACCGTCCGCCACGTGGAGGCCGAGCGTCTCGCGCAGGTGCTTGCGAAGCGCCGGACCGTCGATCCCGGTGGGCACCTTCACCGCCGTGCACGCCGGGCTCGGCGCGTCCGGCGCCAGCAGCTCGAGACCGATGGCGCGCATGGCCTCGCGCGTGGCGTGGGCGAGCGACTCCGTGCGCTTCCAGGTGGCGTCGAGCCCTTCCTCCTCCAGCATGATCTGGAGCGCCTCGGCCAGGCCCATCAGCAGCGAGACGGCCGGCGTCCAGGCCGTCTGATCGTTGGGCTGGGCCTTGAGCTCCGCCTCCAGGTCGAAGTAGAAGCGGCGCTGGCAGGCCTGCTTGCGAAAGCGGTCGGCGCGCTCCGAGAAGCCCAGGAAGGCCAGCCCCGGCGGCAGCATGAAGGCCTTCTGGGAGCCGGACACCACCACGTCGAGCTCCCAGGCGTCCATGGGCAGGTCGTACACGCCGACGGTCGTGATGGCGTCCACGATGATGAGCCGCTCGCCGCCCTGGTGCGCGAGCTGCGCCAGCTCGCGCACCGGATGGCGCACGGCCGTGCTGGTCTCCGACGCCTGCACGAAGAGCGCCTTCACGTCGGGCTGGTCGCGCAGGGCACGCTCGACCGCGGCCGGCTCCACGGCCCGACCCCACTCCACGTCCACGCACACGGTCTCGACGCCGTAGGCCTGGCAGATCTCGGCCCAGCGCTCGCCGAACTTGCCGCCTCGCACCACCAGCGCGCGGTCGCCGGCGGAGAGGAAGTTCGCCACCGAGGCCTCCATGGCGCCGGTTCCGGTGGAGGCGAAGATCACCACGGGCCGCTCGGTCTGGAACAGCCGCTGCAGGCCGCGCCGGCAGCGCTCGAAGATGGGCCGGAAGTCCGCGGCCCGGTGGTGCACGATGGGCTGCGCCATGGCGAGACGCACGCGGTCGGGAACCGGGACGGGTCCCGGTGTGAAGAGCCGTCGCTTGAGCATGGAATTCCGCCCTAACTCTTCGGGATCGCTGCGAAAACTGGGCCGGTGCGGTAGTGTGGCGGACCCACTGGGCAGTGTCAACACGGGAGGCCCAACGTTTCCACCATGACGGCGCTCCCGCCGCGCCTGGAGATCCGTCCGCGCGGCCCGCTCGACGCGTGCGTGC
>JBFGJV010000224.1:0-4913 GCA_041577015.1 Myxococcota bacterium | reverse complement strand
GTCATCTCCCCAAAGGGTCCCCCGGAAGGCAACTAAGGCAAGGAACGTCCCCCTCTGGCGAACGGTGATATACTGCGTGTGGGAGCGGTCATGGAGCCCGATCTGAAGCGCCTCTTCGAGGGCATGCGCGAGCAGCTCGAACGGGACGAGGCCGAGGGCAAGCTCGCCGGCCTGGGGGTGGCCGACCTGCTGGACGCCATATCCCATCCGAAGGCGCCCGCCATGGTTGCGGAGATCATGGACGCCGACGCCCGTTCCGTGCAGGAGGGCGAGCCGGCGCCGGACTTCTCGCTGCCCTGGCTGGCCGGCTCGGGACCCGGCGGAGTCGAGCGACTGACGCTCTCCCAGCACTTCGGCAAGCGTCCGGTCGCGCTCGTCTTCGGCAGCTACACCTGACCGCCCTTCCGGGCCCAGGCTGGGACCCTGAACCGCATCTACCGCCGCTTCCGGGATCGTGTGGACTTCTACGTGGTCTACATCAAGGAGATCCACCCCACCGACGGCTGGCAGGTGAAGGAGAACGAGCAGGACGCCGTGCTCGTGCGCCAGCACCGCTCCATGCAGGAGCGCGTCGAGGTGGGGCAGAGCTGCATGATGAAGATGGCGCTCGAGATGCCGGCGGCCGTGGACGAGATGGACGACGCAGTAGCCCGGGCCTACGCGGCCATGCCCGAACGCCTGTACCTGATCGGCCGCGACGGCCGCGTGACCTACAAGGGCGGCGTCGGTCCGATGTTCTTCCGTCCCGAGGAGTGGGAGGCGGCGATCGAAGGCCACCTGAGCCGCTCCCGCTGAGCGGTCGCGGCGCGGGCCGCGACCGGGGAGGTAAGCCCATGGCCACCCGAGCCACGCTGCTCTCGATCCTGTTCCTGATCGCCTGCGCGCCCGCGGGCCCCGAGGTGGACGTCGCGGCGGAGCGCGGCGCCGTCCTCGACGCCGACCGGGCGTGGTCCGAGACGCCGCCCGACCTGGATGCGTTCGTCGCCGCCTTCACGCCGGACGCCGTCAACCTGATGGGCGGGTCGCCCCCCTCCCGGGGGGTGGAGGCGATCCGCGCCTCCACCGCGGATCTCTTCGGGGCGCCGGGCTTCGCGCTCTCCTGGGAGCCGGAGCGCGCCGACGTGTCGGCGTGCGGCGACCTCGCCTACACGATCGGGAGCTACGAGCTCACCACCGACGACGGGACGCGCCCGGGCAAGTACCTGACGGTCTGGAAGAAGCAGCCGGACGGGGCCTGGAAGGTGGCGGTGGACGCGCCCAGCGAGAACGAGCCCCCGCCCCGCCCGAAGCCCGCGCTCGATCTCGAACGCGACTCCGTCGAGGTCGATCCCCAGCACTACCAGGTGGAGCTCGAGAACGACCACGTCAGGGTCCTGCGCATCCGCTACGGGCCGGGCGAGAAGTCCGTGATGCACGACCACCCGGCCAGCGTGATCGTGTACCTGAGCGGCCAGAGGGCTCGCTTCACGCTCCCGGACGGCACCACTCCCGAGCGGAGGGGCGAGGCCGGCGAGGTCGCCTGGGCGGAGGCGGAGACGCACCTGCCCGAGAACCTCGGTGAGGAGCCCCTGGAGGTGATCCTGGTGGAGCTCAAGACGGCGGGCGACTGATCGGCCCGCCGAAGGGAGGGAGGCGGTCATGACCACATGGATGATCAAGGGACACGCCTTCGGGAGCTGCAACTGCGACTACGGCTGTCCGTGTCAGTTCGGGGCGCCGAAGCCCACGCACGGCGCCTGCGAGGGCGTCACCTCGGGCCAGGTGGACGAGGGCCACTTCGGGGACACGCGACTCGACGGGCTGCGCTACGCGCTCCTGTTCCGGTGGCCCGGCCCCATCCACGAGGGCAACGGGACGTGTCTCGCCGTCATCGACGAGCGGGGCGACGCCGCCCAGCGCGAGGCGATGCGCAAGATCGTGCACGGCGAGGACACCGAGCCCGGCGCCACGCACTTCTACGTCTTCAACAGCACCATGAGCAAGGTTCTCGACCCGGTCTACGCGCCCATCGAGTTCGACTGCGACATCGAGGCCCGGCGCGCGCGGCTCGTGGTTCCGGGCATCCTGGAGGCGCGTGGCGAGCCGATCCGTGACGAGGTCAACGACACCGAGCACCGCGTGCGCATCGACCTCCCGAACGGCTTCGAGTACCGCATGGCGGAGATCGGGCGCGGCTTCCTGAAGTCCGGCGGCGCGATCGCGATCGAGCTGAACGACACCTACGGCCAGTTCAACGAGCTGCACCTGACGAACAAGGGTGTCGTCCGCTAGCGCCACGCGGCTGGAGAGCGTGCTCAGGCGCGATCGCGCCACGCTGCTCGTCGCCATCGTCGCCGTGACGGCGCTCTGCTGGGTCTACCTGTTCCGGGCCGCCGGGCAGATGGCTTCCATGGATCTCGACGCGGGCATGGACGTGATGCGGCTGCGGCCCTGGACCGCGCTCGACCTGTCGCTGCTCCTCCTGATGTGGGTCGTGATGATGGTGGGCATGATGCTGCCGAGCGCGACGCCCATGATCCTGCTCTACGCGCAGGTGCATCGGAAGGCGGAAACCGAGGGCCGCACGCTCGCGCCCACGGGTCTCTTCGCCCTGGGCTACCTGGCGGTGTGGGGCGGCTTCAGCGTGGCGGCGACCGCGGCCCAGTGGGGGCTCGACCGCCTCGCGCTCCTCTCGCCCAGGATGGTCGCCACGAGCCCCGTGCTGGGGGCGGGCCTGCTCGCGGCCGCGGGCCTCTACCAGCTCACCGCCTGGAAGGACGCCTGCCTGCGCTACTGCCGCGCGCCGGCGCACTTCCTGGCGAACCACTGGCGCGCGGGCCGGGCCGGCGCGTTCCAGATGGGTGTGCGTCACGGCGCCTTCTGCCTGGGCTGCTGCTGGGTGCTGATGGCGCTCCTCTTCGTGGGCGGCGTCATGAACCTGCTCTGGATCGCAGCGATCGCCTTCTTCGTGCTGCTGGAGAAGGCGGCGCCGTGGGCCGCACGGGAGGTCGCTGGAGCGGCGTCGCCCTGGTGGGGTTGGGAATCGCACTGGGAGTCGGCTGGTTCCGACCGTAGAACGGGCCGCACCGTCGCGATGCGACCCGTTCCGGACGGGCTCAGTGCGGTCGCGGGTTGGAGAGATCCTCGCGGTAGGTTGTGATCTCGCGCCGCACCTCCGCCACGGCCTCGAGGCCGCTGCGGTAGACGCGCGCACCCTCGTCCTGGCCGAGGCCCTTGATCAGCAGGTCCCGCCCGATGGACTGCCGGTCCAGATCCGCCAGCCGCGCCAGCGGCCGCACCAGCCAGTAGCCGAGCATGTCGCCCACGACGGCCTGGAAGGTGTCTACGCGCGCGGACTCCCCGCTCTTGGGAATCGCCTCGGCGACGTTGCGGAACAGCTCCTCCACCGCCTCCTGGTGGCCGGGGCGCGCACGCACCATCACCAGGGAGGTGAGGGGCGAGACCCCGTGCGGCGGCTCCTTCGGGTAGCTCAGCTCCGGCCGGTGCATGCCCAACGTCCGCTCCGACGACCACAGGCACTCGCTCGTTTCTTCGAGCAGCTTCTGACCCTTCTTCTCCCCCAGCACGCGCGTGAAGAGCGCCAGCGGATCGCCGTGCTTCTCGAGGTCGGCATGGTCGTCGTGCTGCGAGACGTAGTAGATCCGCGAGAGCGGACCGAATCCCACCTGATGGGCGCCCCAGTGCCAGGCCTCCTTCTTCTTGCGCGCCGACGCGGCGAGCTCGGCGATGCAGTCTTCGTACTGCCGTTGGCGGTCCTGTCGGACGTGGTCCGTGAAGACACTGACGAGCGACATGGTCGCTCCTTTCGGATGGAGGGGTTGTGGATGATCGGACGGGCTCGAGGTCGGGGCGGGAGGAGCCCGGCAGGGCGGCAACAGACCGTGAGGGGGTTGGGGGGAGCTCCGCACCGCGGCCTCCGACGCTCCCATATCACCCGCAAGGTGGGCGCTTCAACGCTTTTCGGAAGCGGGCGAGTGAAGTTCGTGGCTCCGCCCCGGGGGACGGATGGGAGGCGGATGCGAGCCGCTGTAGACTCGCCAAACGGGGAGCCCTGATGGAGCCGATCGGGCCGCGACTTGGAATCGTCGGCATGGCACTGGCCGTGACCCTGGTGCTCGCGCGCGTCGTGGCGGGCGAGGGGAACCGTCCCGGCGTCACCGCGGGCGCGTCGCTCTTCCTCACCTACTGTGCCAGCTGCCACGGTACGGGCGGCGAGGGCAACGGTCCCGTGGCGGGAGCGCTCCGGACCCCGCCTCCGGATCTCACGCGCCTGGTGGAGCGCTACGGGACGCCGCTTCCACGCGCGCGCCTGGCCGGCTTCATCGACGGCCGCGAGTACGTGGCGGCGCACGGCCCGCGAGAGATGCCCGTCTGGGGCAACGTGTTCTTCGAGGACGTGGGACCCTCGTCTCCGGATCCGGAGGCCAGCAAGCGCAAGACGATCGCGGTCCTTCTCGACTACCTGGAGTCGATCCAACGCGTCCAGGACGCGGCGCGCCCGCGGCGCCCCTCCGGCTAGGATGCGGCGCGCGACGCTGGAGAGCCTCGCCCTTCTGGTGCTCTTCGGCCTGTGTCTCTTCGTTTCGGCGGGGCGCACCGACTGGCCGATGGCCTGGGCGGTCCTGGCGCTGTTCGCCGCCTTCGGCGTCGCCTCCTTCTGGCTGGTCGATGCCGATCTGATCCGGGAGCGCGCGGCTCCGGGACCGGGCGTCAAGCGTGCGGATGCGCTCGTGGCCACCCTCGGCTTCGTGGTGCTCTACCCGGGCCTGCTCGTGGTCGCGGGCCTCGACGCGGTCCGCTTCGGCTGGTCGCCGACCCTTCCGCTTGCGCTCCGGATCCCGGCGCTGGGGGTCTTCGTGCTGGGCTACGTCTTCGCGTTCTGGGCGATGCGATCGAATCCCTTCTTCGCCACC
>JBFGJV010000223.1:0-4925 GCA_041577015.1 Myxococcota bacterium | reverse complement strand
TTCGGCGCCGGAGCCGCCGTGAACGGGGTCGCCGTGGTGGGGGCGCTGCTCGTGGCGCGTCACGCGCTGCGCCTGCGTCCGGTGGACGCCTGGGGCAGTGTCGCAGGTGGCCTCACCTCCTCGGCGGCGCTCCAGACCGTGCGGCGCGCCGCGGACGGCAACGAGGCGGCGCTGAGCTACGCCGCCGCCTACGCCATCGGGAGCGTACTGGCCACCCTGGCCGGCCCGCTCGCGGTGGCGTGGGCGGCCTGAGCCTCCGAGGAGGATTCCCATGCGCGTTCTGCTGCTCGCCCTGGTGCTCCAGGCGCTCGCCTGCGCCGCCGAGCCCGAGCCCATCACCCCGAGCCAGGTGCAGGGGCCCTTCACCTGGGGTGGTGTCGAGAACGTGACGCACCTGCGTCACCTCTGGTTCGCGGGTCAGCCGGACCCGGCCGCCCTCGCCGAGGCGAAGGCACGCGGCGTGGAGGTCGTGATCAACCTCCGTGACCCCGCCGAGCTCGCCGAGCTGGGCTTCGACGAGGCCGCCGCCGCCGAGGCCCTGGGCCTCGCCTACTACAACGTGCCCGTCTCCGGGAGCGCGCCCTTCTCGCGCGAGGCCTTCGAGCGCATCGAGTCGGTGGTGGCGGCGCACGAGGACGCGCCGATCCTGATCCACTGCTCCAGCTCGAACCGCGTGGGCGGCTGGCTCGCCACGCACCTGGTCGAAAGCCACGGCCTCTCCGTGGACGAGGCCCTGGCGGTGGGCCGCCGGGCGGGCATCACGAAGCCCGCCATCGAGGCCAAGGTGCGTGCGTACCTGGGCGAGGACGGCTGAGGCGAGCGCCTAGACGTCGCTCGAGTCGAGGCGTCCGGCCAGCTCCTTGAAGAGCTCGGCCACCGACGAGCGATCCAGCTTGGTCGCCTTCATCTCGGCCATGCCATCGGTGAGCAGGTTCACCGCCTCTTCGTGCTTCTGCGTGATGGCGTAGCTCAGCAGCTTGCACTGGGAGAGCAGCTGGTCGCGCAGCTCACGCTCGGCCTTGTTGGCGCGCTCGATCATCGTGTCCAGCTTGCTCTCCAGGTGCTCGCGCACCTCCTCGAGCTTGCGGATCACCGCCTCGTCGCCGATCTGCCGCGCGGTGGACTCGCTCTGGATCTTCTCCATGGCGGCTTCGCTGCGCTCGTGCACCAGGCGACCCATGCCGGCGAGCTGCTCGTCGAGATCCGCGCGGAAGCGCGTCGCCTCGGCGCCGAGCCTCTCCTGGAGCCGGGCGATCTCCACGCGCGTCTCGCGCATGTGCGCCCCGAACAGGAGCTCCCGGACCTTGCCGAGCTCCGCGTCGCCGGCTTCGTAGACGTCGTCCTGCGTCGCGGGGGGGCTCGACTCGCCGGTCGCCTCGGTGGCCTCGTCCACGAGCTCCGGGCTCTCCTGCGCCTTCGGGTTCCTGGAAGCCTTGCTGGATCTCATCATCGGCTCGCTCCTGCGGTTTTCTCGAAACCAGGAGTGCCCCTTTGCGAAGGAAGGGTGTCGCGGGCGATGCGCACGAACCGGCAGCCCAGCGGCAGCGCGCCCCCGCAAGCCTCGGCCGGCCCGTCTGGAGGCCGGCCTCTTGCGCGCGTCCCCCGTGCGGGCTATCTGGCCTCTTCCCCAGCAGGAGACCACGACGTGGCCGGTCCCGGGAAGCTCTCGCTCGATCCGTCCTCCTCCCGCACGCTCCGCTCGCTGGCGGGCGGCACGCTCGTGGTGGTCTCCTTCCTGCTGTGGGCGCCGCTTCCGGCCCTGGCCTTCCTGCCGCTCTCCCTGCAGCACAAGGCCGTCGTGGGCGCCGCCCTGGTAGGGAGCGCGGAGGTCGCCTTCTGGCTGGGCCTCGTCCTGGCAGGGCCGGCCGTGCTGCAGCGGCTGCGCGCCCGCTGGAGGCGCAACTCCGCCCTGCCCGCCGGGTTCCAGTCCCTGGGAGCCTGAGCCCGCGCGGGACCGTCCGTCCGCTGAATGCTTCCCGAGCAGGCCGGGTCCAAGCACCCGAAGCCCGTGGTCCCGCCCCGCCGGGATGTGTTGACGGGGCGAGCGCCACACCGCGTCCTCGCATGGGGGCGTGGGAGCGAGCAGGGAGGGCTCGCCATGTCCGGAAGCCGCGAAGACCCGAGCGTGGCCTGGCCGGAGATCTTCACCATGCACTGGGAGGGGCCGGCCCAGGTCGAGCTCCCCCCGGAGCACGCCTTTCCGGGCTCGACCCGGGAGGACCGGGAGCGTCGCGTGCAGGAGAGGAGACGCGAGCTGCTGGAGCTCGAGCGCAGCGCCGACGGCCGTGCCCTCTGGGAGCAGATCCGGGGTGAGGCTGCGCGCAAGGGCGACGCCGAGCTGTGGAGCCGCAAGCTCGACGCCTACTGGTGGGTCAAGGTGGAGGCGACGGGCAACGCTGCGGACTATGCGCGCCTCCACGACGTGAACCACGCCACCGTGCGCACCTGGATCAGCGAGGTGGCCAAGCTGGCCTACCAGGTGGGCTACCGGCTGCACGAGGACCGGCTGCTGCTGGTGGGGGAGGCTCCGGACGGCCTGCGGCGCCTGCGCGAGCTGGTGAACCGGGACGCCGCCTCGCCCGAGGCGTGGCGCGAGCTTCGCGCCGTGGAGGGCGTCTTCCGCGGCGAGGAGCCCTACTTCCACCTGAACGAGGGACACGCGCTGCGTGCCCACGGGCGCCTGCGCGAGTCCGACGAGACGCTCAAGGAGGGCCTCGCCCTGGCCGAGGCGCCGCGACTGCGCTCGCTGCTGTGGAACGCGCGCGGCCAGACCTTCTGGGAGTGTGGTCCGTCCTCCAGCCACCCGCTTCCGGACCACCTGGAGCGCGCCGAGAAGGCCTTCCGGCGCGCTGCCATCCTGGACCAATCCACCTACTTCCCGTTCGTGAACCTGGCCCAGCTCGCCGTCGACGCCGAAGACGCGCGTCGTGCCGAGTACTGGCTGGGGGAGCTCACGGCGGCGCGAAAGGGCATGAACGACGCCATGAAGGACGACCTGACCCGCTATCTGCACCAGGCGGAGTGGACCGGCCCCGTGGAGGGCGCGCGCTTCTGGCGCGCCGGACCGGCGCGCTGGCTGCGCGAGGCCGCGAAGAAGGGCGTGATCCCGCTGCTGCTGCTCGCGCTCGCGCTGGGTCTCATCTCCGTGCCCGGAGCGGCCGCTGCGTCGCTCGCCGGCGCCCCGGACGCGGTCGCCAACTCGGGCGAGCGCGCCGAGAACAGCGGCGCCGGGGGCAACTAGGCCGGGTGTTGGACGCCGCCCCACCACCCCACGTCTCCGGGCGAGAGCGACGCCGCGGTCGCTCCAGGAGGAGACGGGATGAGGTCGACTTCGATCGGGGGGATGGAGCCGGGAGCGGCCGTCCGGCGTCGGCCTCGGGCCGCGGCCGTGTGTGCGGTCGCGGCCCTCTCACTGCTGGCGGCCTGCGCGGGGGTGCGCGTGCCCCGGCCCGAGGGCGCCGGCATCGTGCGCGCGCACGTGGACGCGGGGCTGGCCTTCTACGAGGCGGGGGACTTCACCCTGGCCGCGCGTCGCTTCGCCGACGCCGCGGACGAGGCGCGTCGCTCCCGGGACCCGCGCGTGGAACGCAGCGCCCGCGCGGCCGAGTGCACCGCGTGGCTGCGCGCCCGCGACCTGGTGGAGCTCGGCGCCTGCAGCGCGCGCCTGGAGCGGCTCCAGAGCCGCGGTCGCCGCTCGGATCCCGGCATCAACACGCTGGTGGCTCTGGGCGCCATCGCCGGCAACCGCCCGCCGCCGCCGCTGCGGGTTCCGAACGCCGTCCACCCGATCGTCCGGGCCGCCGCGGGGGAGGACGACCGATGAGGCGCCCCGTGCTCGGCCTCGTCCTCTGCGGCCTCGTGATGGGCAGCGCGTTCGCGGCGTCGGGCGCCGCGCGCGAGCGAGCCATCGAGCAGATCCCGGAGCTGATGGGTCGGATCCTCGAGTCCCAGGAGCAGATCCGGGCCCGGGAGAGCGCGCTCGTCCCGGTGGTCGAGAGCTACGACAAGGTGCTCACCACGAAGAGACGCGCCATCGAGAAGGCCAGCACCGAGACGGAGGCCGCCGAGGCGCTGGTGGACTACATCGAGGCCTATGCCGCGCGCCTCGACGAGCAGCACGCCGCGCTCACCTCGATCCAGTCGCCGGTCGTGCGCATGCGCGCCGACGCCCGCGAGCTGATCAATGTGGCGGAGACGGCCAAGGGTCATCGGGAGACGCCCGAGGAGCGGCAGACCTTCTTCCAGGACCACTTCCAGGGCATCGCCTCCGCCACCGGCGAGCTGGCCGAACGCCTGGAGCGCACCGAGGAGGCCTCCACCACGGGCGCGGTGCTGCACGCGAGCTGGGCCTCGCACGGCGCCCTGGACGTCCCGATCCCCGAGCTCGGTCCCGAGGGCGCCATCGCCTTCGCGCGCAAGGTGGAAGGCCTCTACGCCCGGGTGCAGGCGCGCACGAACCAGCTTCGCGCCGAGCGACGCGCAGTGCGACGGCTGCTGGACGTGCTGATCGAGCGCCAGCTGGCGCGGCGCCTCGACACGCTCTTTGCCGGCAACGAGGCCTTCGGGCTGGCGGCGCTGCTCTCGCCGGAGGGGAAGAGCCAGGACTGGCAGGACCTCGGCAGCCTGGTGAGCCGCACGCTCGGCCTGCCCGCCGGCGGGGGCGGCAACGCGACGCCCACGGCGACGGCGTCGCTGGACCGTCTCGACTACTTCGCCCGGGGCGGGCACCGCAGGGGAGGGAGCGGGCGATGAGGATGGGGACGACGACACGGCGGCTCGCGGCCGCGCTGCTCGCGGTCGCGGCCCTGGGCGCCGGGCGCAGCGCCGGAGCCAGCGAGTCCTGCCGGGAGTGGATGGCGGAGCACCGCCATTGGAAGGGCGCGGTGGTGCGCCGCTACCTGCACGGCGGGCCGGAGCGGGAGCTC
>JBFGJV010000222.1:0-4931 GCA_041577015.1 Myxococcota bacterium | reverse complement strand
GCATCGGTCTCGGTGGCCCCCACGGCGAGCGCGTTCACGCGCACGCGGGGTGCCCACTCGGCGGCGAGGAGCCGCGTCATGTGCGAGAGCGCCGCCTTGGCGGTGCCATAGGCCACGAAGCCGGAGTCCACCAGGCGTCCCATCGCCGACGAGACATTCACGACGGCGCCCGCCTCCCCGCTGGCCTCCTGGGTCTTCAGCATCTCCGGCACCAGCCGCCGCGTCAGGTGGAAGGCCGAGGTCACGTTGAAGTGGAACGCCGCCTCGAAGCCGGCGTCGTCCTGCTGCAGCGCCGGCGTCGGCGCCGTCCCGCCCGCGTTGTTGACCAACACGTCCACCCGGCCGAGCTCCGCCACGGTGCGCTCCGACAGACGCTCCAGCTGAGCGGCCTGGTTCACGTCGCAGACCACCGCCAGCGCCCGTCGGCCCAGGCCGCGAATCCGCTGCGCCACCTCCTCGATCTGCGTCTCGGTGCGGGCGGCGCACACCACGTGGGCGCCCGCCTCGGCGAGCCCGAGCGCGATGCCGCGCCCGATGCCCCGCCCCGCGCCGGTGACCACTGCCACCCGGTCGTCGAGTCGGAAGCGCTCCAGGATCGTCATGGCTGCCCTCCGGTTCGGGTCCAGTCTACCGGGCCGCAAGGCTTCGCTACCGTCGAGGGTCGTGCGACCCCTCCGCCTGCTCGTCGTTCTCGCCGCCGCCTCGCTGGCCTGCGCGCTCCTCCAGCCCGAGCGGGCGTCGCTCCGTGCCCCCGATCCGGAGTCGCATCGCGAGATCGACGCCGGCCAGGTCGTGGGCTTCACCACCGAGGAGGGCTCCCACGCCTGGCTCGGCCTGCCGTATGCGAGCCCGCCCGTGGGCGAGCGGCGCTGGCGCAACCCCGACCCGCCCGCGCCCTGGAGCGGGATCCGCGAGGCGCTCACCATCGGCTCGGCCTGCTCCCAGTATCCGAGCGATCTCGGCGGGGTCGCAGGACGTGCGGGGCGCGTCGGCGGCGACGAGGACTGTCTCTACCTGAATGTCTGGGCGCCGCGCTTCTCCCGCGGCGCCGTGCCGGGACCGGGCGCCCGCCGTCCGGTGATGGTCTGGATCCACGGCGGCAGCAACCTGACCGGTCACGGAGGCTTCTACGACGGAAGCCGCCTGGCCGCCCGCCACGGCGTCGTGGTGGTGACCATCAACTACCGCCTCGGTCCTCTCGGATGGTTCCGGCACCCGGCCCTCACGGGAGCGGATGCGGGCGATCTGGATCGCTCGGGCAACTTCGGAACGCTCGACCAGATCGCGGCGCTGCGCTGGGTCCAGCGCAACGCGGCGGCCTTGGGCGGCGATCCGGCCAACGTGACGGTGTTCGGAGAGAGCGCCGGCGGGACCAACGTCCTGATGCTGCTGGTCTCCCCGGAGAGCCGGAGGCTCTTCCACCGCGCCATCATCCAGAGCGGCGGCTCACGGACCTTCAGTCCCCTCGAGGCCTCGGGCTTCGAGGAGGAGGGAGGCCATCCCGACTCCGCGCAGGAGGTGCTCGCGCGTCTCCTGATCCGGGAGGGGCTGGCTCGGGACCGCGCCGGGGCGCGCGCGCGCATTGCCTCCATGAGCGAGGCGAGCGTGGCCCGCTACCTGCGTGCCCGAACGCCAGACGAGCTGTTCGCAGCCTACCGGGCGCGCGACGACGAGGGCCTGGTGCGCATGCCACGCCTGTTCCGCGACGGCGTGGTGCTGCCGGAGGAGGATCCGCTCGAGCTGCTACGTGCGGGCGGGCATCACGCGGTGCCCACCATGCTGGGCACCACGCGGGACGAGGCCAAGCTCTGGCTGTTCTTCGATCCGGACTGGGTGCGGCGCTTGCTCTGGATCTTCCCGCGCGTGCGCGATCGGGTCCGCTATCAGCTCACCGCGGAGTACCGGAGCCGGGTATGGAAGGCCACCGGCGCGGACGGGCCGGCGGAGCTGCTGTCCGGCACGCAGACGCCCGGGGTCTGGGTGTACCGCTTCGACTGGGACGAGGAGCCGACGGTGCTGGGCGCGGATCTGGCCTTCCTGCTCGGCGCGGCCCATGCCTTCGAGATTCCCTTCGTCTTCGGAGACTTCGACCTGGGCGGCCAGAGCGACCGTCTCTTCACCGAGGCGAACCGGCCCGGCCGCGAGGTGCTCTCCGCCCACATGATGTCCTACTGGGCGCAGTTCGCGTGGAGCGGCGACCCGGGTCGCGGCCGCGACGGCGCCTCGCCCACCTGGTTGCGCTGGCGCGAGGGCGGTGGCGCGCCGGGCTTCCTGGTGCTGGACACCCCCGCCGACGGTGGCGTCCGTCGCTCCGGCGAGTTCGTCACCAAGGCGAGCCTGGTCGCCGACGTGCGGCACGATCCGCGGCTCCCGTCGGCCGAGGCACGCTGCGCCCTCCTGGCCGACCTCGACGCCTGGTCCTACCGCTTCCAGACCGACGATTACCGCGGCTCGGGCTGCCGCGCGCTCGCCGCGCGTTGAGTCGCAGGAGGAAGTCGATGCCCCTCCCCAGCTGGAACCTCCAGGGACGCACCTGCATGGTGACCGGGGCCACCAGCGGAATCGGCCGCGCCGCGGCTCGGGATCTGGCGCGGCTCGGCGCGAGCCTGGTCCTGGTGGCGCGAGATCCCGCTCGCGCCGAGGCCACGCGCGACGCGATCCGGCGGGAGACCGGGAACGACGACGTGACGTTCCTGCTGGCGGACCTCTCCGTCCAGGCCCAGATCCGCCAGCTCGCCAAGGAGTTCCTGGCCACGGAGCGTCCGCTCCACGTGTTGCTGAACAACGCCGGGGTGCTCATGCGGCAGCGCCTCGAGACCGTGGACGGTCTCGAGACCACGTTTGCCGTGAATCACCTGGGCTACTTCCTGCTCACGAACCTGCTGCTGCCGCGCATCCGGGCCAGCGCGCCGGCGCGCATCGTCAACGTGGCGTCGGACGCCCACCACTGGGCGGGGGGAGCGCTCGACCTCGACGACCTCCAGAGCCAGAAGCGCTTCTCGGGCATGCGCGTGTACGGGAAGTCGAAGCTCTGCAACATCCTGTTCACGCGGGAGCTGGCCCGACGGCTGGCGGGAAGCGGGGTGACGGTGAACGCCATGCATCCGGGCTTCGTGGCCTCGAACTTCGCCAAGAACAACGGCGCGGTGGCGCGACTGGCCATGACGCTGGCCAGGCCCTTCGGACGCTCGCCGGAGAAGGGCGCCGAGACCGCGGTGTATCTGTGCGCCTCGCCGGAGGTGGAGGGTGCGACGGGTCAGTACTTCCAGGATTGCCGGGCCAAGTGGCCCAAGCGCTTCGCCCAGAGCGAGGAGGACGCGCGCCGGCTCTGGGAGGCGAGCGAGCGCCTCACCGGCTTCGCCGCCTGAGTCGGGCTCGCTACCCTCCATTTCTTCGACGGAGGGTGAACCATGGCGCACTACCAGGCGACGATCCGCGTTCCGGTCCCGATCCAAACGGCGTTCGACTATCTGGCGGACTTCAGCCACACCGCCGAGTGGGACCCGGGCATCGTCGAGGCGGAGACGCTGACGCCGGGCCAGATCGGCAAGGGGAGCCGCTTCCGGGTGGTCTCGTCGTTCCTGGGGCGGCGCGTGGAGCTCGAGTACGTGGTCACGGAGTTCGAGCCGCCGCGCCGCGTCGTGCTGGAGGGGGAGGCCGACCGGGTCCGCTCCGTGGACGTGATCCAGTTCCAGCCCGCGGGCACCGGGACGGAGATCGAGTACGACGCCGACCTGACGCTCAAGGGCCTGCTGCGCGCGGCCGACCCGCTGCTCTTCGTGGCGTTCCGCTGGGTCGCCAACGACGCCGTGGCGGGCCTGAAGAAGACCCTGTCCCGCAAGGGCAAGCGCACCGGCCACGCCACGCGCTGACGGGCGTCCCGGGCCCGTGCTTCGCCTCCCGGTGGCGGAGCGTGTATCCTCGCCCGCCGACGGGAGGAGGATCCATGCGCCACCGCCTGCTCGCCAGTCTCGCCCTCGCCGCGCTCCTTGCTCCGGCCTGCGCCGAAGCCGAGGGCACCGCCACGATCGAGGTGGGACACAACCGCGTCGAGCCCGCCTCGGTGACCATCCAGGCGGGGGAGAGCGTCACGTTCCACAACCGCGACGCCATGCCCGGCGGTCACACCATCGTCGCCGAGGACGGCTCGTTCCGCAGCCCGCCTCTCGCGAAGGACCAGACCTGGTCGCACCGCTTCGAGGCGCCGGGCACGCACGCCTTCCGCATCGAGCAGCACCCAGATGCCAAGGGCACGGTCGTCGTCGAGTAGGACGACCGTCAGGGAGGAAGCCATGCAGACGCCCGACGGTCGCTACCGGCTGGAGACCCTTCCTGGAGCCCCGGGCGGCCTGCCGCTCGTGGTCAAGCCCACCGAGGACTCGGACGTGGGACGCTTGTGCGACTGGCTCGAGCAGCACGCGGACTGGGTACAGGCGGCACTCGTGGAGCACGGCGCGCTCTTGTTCCGGAACTTCCGCGTGGCCGGACCCCAGGATTTCGAGCGCGTCGCCCGGGCCGTGGACGACGAGCTCAAGAACGAGTATCTGGGCACCTCGCCGCGCGACGCGCTCACGAAGTACGTCTTCTCCGCCAGCGAACTGCCCGGCTACTACCCGATCCCTCAGCACTGCGAGATGAGCTTCCTGCCCCACCCGCCGCGTCGGGTGTTCTTCTGCTGCCTGGTGCCCCCGGCGCGGGGCAGCGGGGAGACGCCGCTCGCGGACTTCCGGCGGGTGTGGAACGACCTCCCTCCCGGGGTGCGCAAGCACTTCGAAGAGGGTGGGATTCGCGTGATTCGCAACTACCGCGGGCCCGGGAGTGGAGGCCGCTTCGACCTCTGGCAGCTGAAGGGCTGGGACGAGATGTTCCAGACCACCGACCGCGGGGCCGTGGAGGCCAAGTGCCGCGAGCAGGGCCTCGAGTTCCAGTGG
>JBFGJV010000221.1:0-4941 GCA_041577015.1 Myxococcota bacterium | reverse complement strand
GGTGTGCAGGCTGTTGCAGTGGTCCTGGATGGCCGTGAGCGCCTGGAGCGTGGTGCGGATGTCGTTGAAGGCCATCTCGCGGGCGTGCAGCGAGCGTCCGGAGGTCTGCACGTGGTACTTGAGCTTCTGGCTGCGCGCGTCGGCACCGTAGCGTTCGCGCATGGCGATGGCCCAGATGCGCCGGGCCACGCGGCCGATCACGGCGTACTCGGCGTCGAGACCGTTGCTGAAGAAGAACGAGAAGTTCGGTGCGAACTCGTTCACGTCCATGCCGCGTGCCCGGTAGTATTCGACGTACGTGAAGGCATTGGCGAGCGTGAACGCCAGCTGCGTGACGGGGAAGGCGCCGGCCTCGGCCATGTGATAGCCGGAGACGGACACCGAGTAGAAGTTGCGCACCCGGTTGGCGACGAAGGAGGCCTGGACGTCCCCCATCATGCGAAGGGCGAATTCCGTGGAGAAGATGCAGGTGTTCTGGGCCTGGTCCTCCTTCAGGATGTCCGCCTGGACGGTCCCGCGCACGGTGCGCAGCACCTCGGCGCGGATGCGGGCGTAGCGCTCGGCGTCCACGGCCTCGTCGCCCGGGATGCCGAGCAGGCCCAGGCCCAGCCCGGAGTGATTCTCCGGCAGCGCTCCCGCGTAGCGGGGCAGCCCCGCCTCCCGGGCGCGCCGGCGCACCTCCTCCAGGCGTCCCGTCTCGCGCAGGTGCCTCTCCACCGCCTGGTCGATGGCGGCGTTCAGGAAGAAGGCCAGCACGATCGGGGCCGGCCCGTTGATCGTCATGGAGACCGAGGTGCTCGGCGCGCACAGGTCGAAGCCCGAGTAGAGCTTCTTGGCGTCGTCCACGGTGCAGACCGAGACGCCGGAGTTGCCCACCTTGCCCCACACGTCCGGGCGCTCGTCGGGGTCGCGCCCGTAGAGCGTCACGCTGTCGAAGGCGGTGGAGAGACGCGCCACCCCCGTCCCCCCCGCCAGCAGGTGGAAGCGGCGGTTCGTGCGCTCGGGCGCGCCCTCCCCGGCGAACATGCGCGTCGGATCCTCCTCGGTGCGCTTGAAGGGGAAGACCCCGGCCGTGTAGGGAAAGGCGCCGGGACGATTCTCCAGACCGCTCCAGCGCACGATCGCGCCCCAGTCGTCGGTGCGCGGGAGCGCCACCCGCGGCAGCCGGGTGCCGGAGAGCGTCTCGAGCTGGTTCTCCACCGGGATGTCGCGCTCGCGCACGCGATAGCTCTGGGTCGCGGCCGCGTAGCGCGCGCGAAGCGCCGGCCAGGCCTCGATGGCGCCGCGTCCCGGCTCGGAGAGCGCCTCGAAGGCCTGCCGGGAGCGTTCGCGCAGCGCCTCGGGGGCCTCCTCCTCGCCGAGCTCGCGCAGGGCGCGATCGAGGCTCTGGGCCCGGGTCGCCTGCTCCGCCTCGCGCTCCACACGCGCCCGGTGCGCCCGCACCACCTCCGCGATCTCGGCCAGGTGGCGGCTGCGGGCGGGCGGGATCAGCGGCGCGACGGACGTCAGCCCGGCGACGTCGGGGCGCGCTTCGGTCCCGGGGTCGGGCTCCAGACGTCGGGCCAGCGCGCGATAGAAGCGCTCGGTCCCCGGATCGGCGAAGCGGCTCGCCACGGTGGGAAACACCGGCACGGCCTCGTCCGCCAGCTCGAAGGCCGTGCGGTTGCGGCGCCACTGCTTGCGCACGTCGCGCAGGGCGTCCGCGGCTCCCTGGCGGTCGCACTTGTTCAGCACCACCAGGTCGGCCAGGTCCAGCATGTCGATCTTCTCGAGCTGGGAGGGCGCGCCGTACTCGGGCGTCATCACGTAGACCGAGACGTCCGCGAGCTCCACGATCTCCGAGTCGCTCTGGCCGATGCCTGCGGTCTCCACCAGCACCAGGTCGAACCCCGCCGCCTGGAGCACGGCGACGGCGTCGCGCACCGCCTGGGAGAGCGCCAGGTGCGCCTGGCGCGTGGCCAGGGAGCGCGCGTAGATGCCCGGACCGTGGATGGCGTTCATCCGGATGCGGTCGCCCAGCAGCGCGCCGCCGGTGCGGCGCCGCGTGGGGTCCACCAGCAGGCAGCCGATGCTCGCCCCCGGGCGATCCCGCCGCAGCCGGCGCACCACCTCGTCCACGACGCTCGACTTGCCCGCGCCTCCGGTGCCGGTGAAGCCGATCACCGGCGCGGGCGCGCTCGCGCGCCGCTCGGCCAGGCCGCGGCGCACGCGCGCCACCTGGGCGTCGTCGGCCGCCCCCTCCGCCTCGAGCCACGAGATCAGGCGCGCCACGGCGCCCGGCGCCTGGACCGACAGTGTCTCGAGCGCCGCCTCCGGCCGGCCGGGCGCCCGACCGCGCGCCTCGCGCAGCATGTCGGCGATCATGCCCTCGAGGCCCAGCCGCCGGCCGTCCTCGGGGCTGAACACGCGCGCCACGCCGTGGGCGTGGAGCGCCTCGATCTCGCCGGGCGCGATCGTGCCCCCGCCGCCCCCGTAGACGCGCACGTCCGCGGCGCCCTCCTCGCGCAGCCGGTCCACCAGGTAGCGGAAGAACTCCATGTGGCCGCCCTGGTAGGAGGAGACGGCCACGGCGTCGGCGTCCTCCTGGATCGCCGCCGCCACCACCTCCTCCACCGAGCGGTCGTGGCCCAGGTGGATCACCTCGGCGCCCTGCGCCTGGAGCAGGCGCCGCACGATGTTGATGGAGGCGTCGTGACCGTCGAAGAGCGAGGCGGCGGTCACCACGCGCACCGGAGCGCGCGGCGTGGGCACGGCGGCGAGCGGGGCGGCGGTGCTCACGACGGCCGCCGTTCGCGACGCTCGGCCAGGACGCCGGCGCGGCGCTTCACGCGCGCGCGGTACCTCTGGATCTCGTCGCGCAGGCTCGTGAGCTGCGCGATGCGCTGGTCGAGCGCGCTCAGGTGGCCCCCCAGCAGCTGCTGGAGGCGCCGCAGCATGGGGCCGGTGCCGCCCTCGATGGCGTGGACGTCGTTGAGCTCGCGAATCTCGGCCAGCGAGAGTCCGAAGGCCTTCAGGCGCTGGATGAAGCGCAATCGCTCCAGCTCGTCGGGCCCGTAGACGCGCCGACCTCCGTTGCGCCGGCGGACCCCGGGCAGCAGCCCGAGCTCCTCGTAGTAGCGCACGGTGCGCGCCGAGAGGCCGGTCGCCTCGCACACGGCACCGACGTTGCAAAGCACGTCCGTCTTCACGGATGGGACCCTTCGGCGAAACCGCTCTGCCAGTTTACGTCAGGTGGCAAAAAGGGGCAATCCCCGCGGGGGCTGGGTCCCTGCCCTTGCAAGCTTGGCGCGGGCCGCGGCCGGTCTCGACTAGGGCGTCCCCGGGCAGTCGATCACCACGTCGGGCCCCACCTGGGTGAAGGGCGCCTCGAGCGGATTCGGCCGCGGGTCGTCGGGGAGCAGGAGCCCGCAGTTGCGGCACTCCACGCTCTGCCAGTCCGCGTCGCTCCCGTCCAGCATGTCGGCGAGCCAGTCCACGATGGTGGGCACGCCGCCGGTGAGGTCGTCGTATACCTTGTCGCGCCCCCACATGGTGTGCCGCGAGCCCGTGCCCACGTAGTAGCGGTAGTTCGGGGCGACCGACGCGACGAGGTTGAGGGCGCGCATCTCCTGGTTCCACGCGCAGCTCGCCTCCCACCAGCGCGGCCAGACCTGCGTGATGACGCCCAGGTCCAGGGTGCCGTCGCCGTCGATGTCGCGGACCGGGTTCAGCATGATGTTCAAGAAGCCGGTCTGCCCTCCGGTGCCGCCGTCGAAGGCGGTGGTGTAGGCGGCGAAGCGGTTGCGCGGGTAGGTCTCCGCGCTGCTGATGTAGAGCTGGGCCATGCTCAGCTCCGTGACAGGGACGTTCAGCTCCGGGATCCAGTCGGGCAGCACGCTGTCGATGCCCCACTTGCTGATCTCGTTGGCCAGGAACTCCTGGGTCACGACACCGTTGCCCGCGTCGCCCACCACCGCGAAGGGCGTGGTGGGATAGGCCTCCTCCATCAGCCAGATGGCGTTGGCCAGGGCCCCGTAGGCTCCGGCGCTGGAGCCGGTGACGAAGACCTGCTCGGGCGCCACGAAGTGCTCCCGAGCGTACTTCTCGGCCATGCGGGTGTTGTGGAAGCCGTAGTGCCGCACCGTGGTGGAGACGGTGCCGCCCTGGGAGGTCTCGGCGCTGTGGACGACGATCTGGTCGCCCCAGTGGATGTCCGCGGTGCAGTAGGGGACGAAGACCTGGTGCCAGTCGCGGAACAGGTTGGAGGGATTGTCCAGATCGGCAAAGCCGGAGCGGAAGTTCGCGGGATTGTCGAAGTCGCCGGTGCCGGTCTTGAAGGTGGGCAGACCGGGGTTGCAGGTAAAGAAGTCCCAGCAGGCTCCGCCCCCCTGGTAGTTGACGAGGAGCTTGTTCACCGTGCCGCGCTTCACGTAGAGGCGGTACGGCGCGCCGTCCCAGCAGGTGGGCTCCCAGGTGCGGCCCTCGTACTCCACCTGCTGGCCCTCGTCGAACTGCACGAGGGTCCACTCCGTGGGCACGTAGGGGGAGATCGTCAGCGCCTCGACGATCGCGCGGACGAGGGACTCGACCCCGCCGTTCGTGGCGGACTCGTTGCGGGTGCGCGAGCTCGCCCCCTGCCCGGAATCCGAGTCGGAGTCAGACCCGGAGTCCGAGTCGGAGTCCGCGGCGCTCCGGGCGCCGGAGGGCGAAGGACCGCTCGCGCCGCGCTCCGCCGCGCCGAAGCGATGACGCGAGCTCAGCTCGCCCGCCTTCTCGAGGAGCAGGCTCTGGCACTGCCGGGCCGCCCGGTTCAGCTGGCGTCGCGCCGAGCGCTCTACCAGCAGCCCGTCCCGCAGCTCGTTGGCGCCCGCCACGGTCAGGTCGGCCACCGCCGCCGCGGTCTCCGTCGTCTGCGTGCAATCGACGCCCGCGGCGTCGGACTCGGCCTCGGCCTGCCGCCAG
>JBFGJV010000220.1:0-4953 GCA_041577015.1 Myxococcota bacterium | reverse complement strand
GAGGCGGTGGGCTCGACGCTCACCAACAAGTACGCCGAGGGATACCCGGGACGGCGCTACTACGGCGGCTGCGACGTCGTGGACGAGGTCGAGCAGCTCGCCATCGACCGGGCCAAGGCGCTCTTCGGAGCCGAGCACGCCAACGTGCAGCCCCACTCGGGCTCGACCGCGAACGAGGCGGTGTATCGGGCCGTCATGGACGTGGGCGACACGATGCTCGCGATGAACCTCGACCAGGGCGGGCACCTCACCCACGGAAGCCCGGTGAACTTCTCGGGACAGCTCTACAACGTGGTGCCCTACGGCGTGCGGAAGGACGACGAGCAGATCGATCTGGACCAGGTGCGCAGCCTGGCGCGCGAGCACCGCCCCAAGCTGATCCAGTGCGGCACCACGGCCTACTCGCGCGCGCTCGACTTCCAGGCGTTCCGGGAGATCGCCGACGAGGTGGGCGCGGTGCTGTTCGCGGACATCGCGCACATCGCGGGCCTGGTGGCGGCGGGCGTGCATCCGAGCCCGGTGGGCCACGCGCACATCGTGTCCACCACCACCCACAAGACGCTGCGGGGCCCGCGGGGCGGCATGATCCTGTGCGATGCCGACTGGGCCAAGAGGATCAACAGCGCCGTCTTTCCGGGCCTCCAGGGCGGCCCGCTCATGCACGTGATCGCCGGCAAGGCGGTGGCCTTCCACGAGGCGTCCCAGCCCTCCTTCCGCGACTACTGCCGGCGCGTGGTGGAGAACGCCGACGCGCTGGCGCGGGCGGTCGCCGAGCGCGGCTTCCGCATCGTGGCCGGGGGAACCGACACCCATCTCTTCATGATCTCCCTGGTGGATCGCGACACCACGGGCAAGGCGGCGCAGCACGCGCTGGACCGGGCGGGCATCACCGCCAACAAGAACATGGTGCCCTTCGACCCGCGCAAGCCCATGGTGACCTCGGGCGTTCGCATCGGTACGCCGGCGGTGACCACGCGCGGCATGGGCAAGGAGGAGATGAACGAGGTCGCCGCCCTGATCGCCCGCGTGCTGGAGCGCCCAGGCGACGTGGAGCGCCTGGATGCGACCCGCGCCGACGTGGAAGCGCTGTGTCGGCGCTTCCCGCTCTACCCCTCCCGGTGGAGCGAGCAGGACTAGGAATTGCGCTGTCCCTACTGCAGCGACGAGCAGACCAAGGTCGTCGACTCCCGACTCGCCCGTGACGGGGTCGAGATCCGCCGCCGCCGCGAGTGCCTCGAGTGCGGCCGCCGCTTCACCACCCGCGAGCGCCTGGAGGAGGTGCTGCCGAAGATCGTGAAGCGCGACGAGCGTCGCGAGGAGTACGATCGGCGCAAGCTGCTGGTCTCCATGGAGAAGGCCTGTGCCAAGCGCCCGGTCTCCATCGACGCCTTGGAGCGCATGGCGGACCGCCTGGAGAAGCGCCTCCAGGAGAGCGGGGAGGCGGAGCTGGGCAGCCGGCTGGTCGGCAGCTGGATCCTCGAACAGCTGGCCGCCGTGGACGTGATGGCGGCCGCGCGCTTCGCCTCCGTGTTCGAGAGCTTCGAGAGCGCCGACGACTACGTGGCGTTCTTCGACGCCATGGAGCAGCTCCGGCGCGGATCGTCCGGGCCGGAGCGGGCCTCGTAGCCGCAGGCCCATGGACCCGGACGCGGCCATGCGCCTCGCGCTCGGCCAGGCGCGTCGCGTGCTGGGTCGCACCTTCCCGAATCCGCCCGTGGGAGCCGTCGTGTTCCGGGGCGATCGCGTGCTGGGACGCGGCGGGACGCAAGCCGCGGGAGGCTCCCATGCGGAGATCGTGGCGCTCCAGCGGGCTGCGCGGCGTCACGGCGCCCGGGCGCTGCGGGGTGCCTCGCTGGCGGTGACCCTCGAGCCGTGCTCCCACTGGGGCCGCACCGGGCCCTGCACCCAGGCGATCCTGGCCGCGGGCATCCGGCGCGTCTTCGTGGGCCACCGCGATCCGAACCCCCGCGTGGCGGGGTATGGGGTGCGGGGTCTGCGACGCGCGGGCGTCCGTGTCGTCGAGGGCATCCTCGAGGCGGACTGTCGCGAGCAGCACCGCGGCTTCGTCTGCGTCCAGCGGCGAGGTCGGCCCTTCGTGACGCTCAAGCTGGCCGCCACCCTGGACGGACGCATTGCCACCGCCCACGGTGAGTCACGCTGGATCTCGGGGGCCCGCTCGCGGGCCCTGGTGCACCGGCTGCGGGCGCGTAGCGACGCCGTGCTGGTCGGCTCGGGCACCGCGCTCGCCGACGATCCGGAGCTCTCCGCGCGTCGGTCGGGACGCGTGACCCACCGCCCGGTGCGCGTGCTCGTGGATTCGAAGCTGCGCGTGCCCAGGACGGCGCGCCTCTACCGAGGTCCCGACCCCGGCGCCACCTGGGTGCTCACCAGCCGAGGGGCCGGGGCGACGCGACGCCGCGCCATCGAAGCCACCGGGGCGCGACTGCTCCTGGTGCCTGCCCGTGGTGGTCGCCTCGACCTGCGCCGTGCGCTGGCACGCCTGGCGCACGAGGGGCTGACCACGCTCCTGGCCGAGGGCGGTGGCGTGCTGGCGGCGGCCCTGGTCCGCGCCCGGCTGGCCGACGAGCTGCACTGGTTCCTGGCGCCGCGCCTGCTCGGCGGCGACGCGCGTCCCGCGCTGGGACCGCTCGGCGTGGCCCGGCTGCGCGATGCCCCGTGGCTGGAGGCGCCGCGCTGGCGCCGCCTGGGGGAGGACTGGCACCTTCGGGCGCGTCTGCGCAGGGGAGAAGCCTCGTGAAGAGCTGGCCGGCCTCGAGGGACGCCACCGGCCTGCGCGTGGCGGTCGTCGTCTCGCGCTTCAACCATCCCGTCTCGGTGCGTCTGCTGGAGGGTTGCGTGGCCGAGCTGGTGGAACGGGGCGCCGACGAAGACGACGTGCACGTGGCGTGGGTGCCGGGGGCCTTCGAGATCCCCCAGGCGGCCCGCGCGCTGGCGGGTAGCGGACGCTACGCTGCGGTGGTCGCGCTGGGTGCGGTGATCCGGGGCGGAACGCCGCACTTCGACTACGTCTGCCGCGCCGTCACGGACGGCGTGCGCGACGTGGTTCGTGACACGGGGGTTCCGGTGGCGTTCGGTGTGCTCACCACGGACGATGCCAGGCAGGCGATGGCGCGCGCAGGGGGTGCCGACGGCAACAAGGGCCGCGAGGCGGCGCTTGCCGCGCTCGAGATGGCCCACCTGGTGGACGCGCTGCAGGCGCCTCCGGGTGAGGAGAAGGGATGAGCCGCGTGCGCAGCGCCTCGCGGCATCGCTCTCGCCAGGCGGCTCTGCAGGTGCTCTACGCCATCGACCTGGCGCGTCGGCGCGCACGGCCCGATCCGCGCACCGCCGCGCAGGAGGCCTTCGAGGACGCGGTCGACCACTTCGAGCTGCCGGAGGGTGCGCGCGCCTTCGCCAAGGAGCTCGTGACCGGGGTGGCGGCGAACCTGGACGCGCTCGATGCCCTCGTGTCCGCCCACTCCGCGCACTGGCGTGTGGATCGCATGGGGGCCGTGGACCGCAACGTGCTGCGCCTGGCCACCTACGAGCTGGCGCACAGCGACACGCCCACCGAGGTGGTGATCGACGAGGCGGTGGAGCTGGCGCGTTGCTTCGGCAGCGACGCCTCGCCCGCCTTCGTGAACGGCGTGCTGGACGCGGTGGCGCGTACGCTGCGCGGAGTCGGCTCGGCTTGAGCGCCCTCCTCGAGCTCGAACTGGAGACGCCGTCCTTCGAACGCGTCAGCGCGGACGCCGGCGTGGTGTGGTTGTTCCGGGACGAGCGCCCGCTGCGCGGCGGAGCCGGCCTGGCGGACTGGCGGCTGTGCGGCTGGCTCTCGCACCTGCTGGAGGGGGAACGCATCGTCGGGGAAGCGGGCGAGTGCGTGCTGCTGCCGGCGGGAACGCGCCTGCGCACGCCGCGCCTGCTGGCGCTGGGGCTCGGCACCCGGGCGGGGCTCGCGGCCCCGGGGTTCCGCGCCGCCGTCGAGGAGGCTCTCGTGCGCTGCCTCGGGCTCGCGGCGCACCGGGTGGTGCTCGACCTGCCGCCCGTGGGCCCGGCCCTGGACGCCGAGGCGGCGGCCCGGGCGCTCCTGGAGGGCGCGCGCGCCGCGTTGGCCCGCGGGAGCCGGGGGCTGGCCCTGCGTCTCCACGCCTCGCCCGGTCGCTCCAGCGGTTTGCCCGCCGCGGTGGAGCGCGCCTCCCGAGGCCAGGCACCGGCGGTCCTCGTCGTTGGTCCCGAGCCTGCGTTGTCCCGGGGCGCGAGCGCGTCCGCCGACGCCGCCCCCGGGCGTGCCGGCGGCGGCCTGGCCCCCCGCTCCTGACCCCTCGCGTGCGCCCGGGCCGGTCAAGTCCCCACCCGGACGGCCCGATTCCACCTTGGAGACGACCCCTGCCAGGGGCTGCCCCCCCCTCGCAAGCCGTCCGCGGAGGATCGCATGAGCCTGGTCGGAAGCCTGGAGGATCTCGGCCTCGGCGAGATCCTGCAGATCGTCGGCCTGTCGGGGAAGTCCGGCATGCTCTGCGTGCGTTCGGCGGAGGGCGAGGGACGCATCCTGTTCCAGAACGGCACCGTGCGCGGGGCCCAGCTGGAGGGTGCTCCCCAGGACCTGCGTGGTCTGCTGGCCAGCGAGAAGGTGCTGCCCGGCCCGGACCTCGACGTGCTGGTGGCCGAGTCCCGCAAGCGGGGCCGGGACCTGGAGGCTTTGGTGCTCGAGCGCGGCGCGCTCGACGCGGACGCGCTCGAGGGGCTGCGGCGGAGACACGTGGAGGGTTGTCTGCGCCGCATGTTCCGCTGGTCGGTGGGCGACTTCACCTTCCAGGTTCGCGAGGGGGACGTGCCGCGGGGTGAGCTGGTGCTGACCGGAGGCATGAGCGCCCAGTTCGTGGCGCTGGAGTGCACGCGCCTGAACGATGAGGAGGATGCGGGAGGCGGCGATGACGTATCCACCGCCTT
>JBFGJV010000219.1:0-5016 GCA_041577015.1 Myxococcota bacterium | reverse complement strand
CACTCGCCAAGTTCGGGCGCGACCTCACCGAGCTGGCGCGGAGCGGCAAGCTCGACCCGGTGGTGGGCCGCGACGAGGAGATCCGGCGCGTGGTGCAGGTGCTCTCGCGCCGCACCAAGAACAACCCCGTCCTGATCGGCGAGCCGGGCGTGGGCAAGACCGCCATCGCCGAGGGGCTGGCCCAGCGCATCGTGGCGGGCGACGTGCCCGAGCCGCTGCGCGACCGGCGCGTCACCGCCCTGGACATCGGCGCGCTCATCGCCGGCACCAAGTACCGGGGCGAGTTCGAGGACCGCTTCAAGGCGGTGCTGCGCGAGGTGACCGAGGCCGAGGGCCAGATCATCCTCTTCATCGACGAGCTGCACACGATCGTGGGCGCGGGCGCGGCCGAGGGCGCTGCCGACGCCGCCAACATGCTGAAGCCCGCCCTGGCGCGCGGCGAGCTGCGCTGCATCGGCGCCACCACGCTCGACGAGTACCGCAAGCACGTGGAGAAGGACGCCGCGCTGGAGCGGCGCTTCCAGCCCGTCTTCGTGGGCGAGCCCTCGGTGGAGGACACCGTCTCGATCCTGCGCGGCCTGAAGGACCGCTACGAGGTGCACCACGGCGTGCGCATCCAGGACTCGGCGCTGGTGGCCGCGACCACGCTCTCGAACCGCTACATCACCGACCGCTTCCTGCCGGACAAGGCCATCGACCTGATGGACGAATCAGCCGCGCGGGTACGGGTGCAGATCGACTCCATGCCCGAGGAGATGGATCAGCTCCAGCGTAAGCTGACCCAGCTCGAGGTGGAGCAGGAGGCGCTCAAGAAGGAGAGCGACGCGGCCAGCAAGCAGCGGCTCCAGAGCGTCGGCAAGGAGATCGCCTCGATGCGGGAGGAGCTCGGCGCGTTGCGCTCGCGCTGGGAGGCGGAGAAGGCATCCATCGGGAAGGTGCGCGAGCTGAAGGAGCGGCGCGAGGAGCTCAACGCCGAGCTGGAGCGCGTGCAGCGCGCCGGCAACCTCGAGCGCGCCGCCGAGATCCGCTACGGCGAGCTGGTCCAGCTGGAGAAGGACCTGACCGCGGCCCAGGAGCAGCTCGACGCCTCGCAGCAGGAGGGCGGCCTGGTCGGCGAGGAGGTGACCGCCGACGCCATCGCCGAGATCGTCTCCAAGTGGACCGGGGTGCCGGTCTCGAAGCTCCTCGAGGGCGAGCAGGAGAAGCTGCTGCGCATGGAGGACCAGCTGCGGCTGCGGGTGGTGGGCCAGGACGAGGCGCTGCGGGCGGTGTCGAACGCCGTGCGCCGGGCGCGCGCGGGCCTCCAGGACCCGAACCGCCCCATCGGCTCCTTCATCTTCCTGGGCCCCACCGGCGTCGGCAAGACCGAGACGGCGCGCAGCCTGGCCGAGTTCCTGTTCGACGACGAGCGGGCCATGGTGCGCATCGACATGAGCGAGTTCATGGAGAAGCACTCCGTGGCCCGCATGATCGGCGCGCCGCCCGGCTACGTGGGCTACGAGGAGGGCGGCCACCTGACCGAGGCCGTGCGCCGGCGGCCCTACAGCGTGATCCTCTTCGACGAGATCGAGAAGGCCCACCCGGACGTCTTCAACGTGCTGCTCCAGATCCTGGACGACGGGCGGCTCACCGACGGCCAGGGGCGGACCGTGGACTTCCGCAACACCGTCCTCATCATGACCTCCAACATCGGGAGCCAGCACATCGTCGAGCTGGGCGAGGAGCAGCGCGAGGAGATGGAGCGGCGCGTGATGGACGCGCTGCGCGCACACTTCAAGCCCGAGTTCCTGAACCGGGTGGACGAGGTGATCCTCTACCATCAGCTCGCCAAGGAGCACATCCAGCACATCGTGAACATCCAGCTGGAGCGCGTGCACCAGCTGCTCGCCGACCGACGCATCATGCTCGAGTTCACCGACGAGGCGAGGCAGCTGCTGGCCGAGAAGGGCTGGGATCCGCACTACGGCGCCCGGCCGCTCAAGCGCGTGATCCAGCGCATGGTCCAGGACCCGCTGGCGGTGCGCATCCTGGAGGGCGACTTTCCGGAGGGGTCGACGGTCCGGGTGGATGCCCGCGTCTCCGGCGACGCCCTGGAGTTCCGCAAGGCCTGAGGCGGCCTCTCGATCCCCGCTACACTGACTCGCCATCGTGGCGGGCGCCTCGTCCCAGAGCCTCACGATCGTGATTCCGGCGCTGAACGAAGAGGAGGCGATCGGGAGCACGATCGAGCGCTGCCTGGCCGCGCGGCCGCACATCCAGCAGGCGGGCCACGTCGGCGAGGTGGAGATCGTCGTGGTGAGCGACGGATCCACGGACCGCACCGAGGAGATCGCGCGCCGCTACCAGGAAGTGGGCGTGCTCGCCTTCCAGCGCAACCGCGGCTACGGGGCCGCGATCAAGGCCGGCTTCGCGCACGGGCGCGGCACGCTGGTGGGCTTCCTGGATGCCGACGGCACCTGCGATCCGCGCGTCTTCGCCGACCTGTGCCAGGCCCTCGAGAAGCAGGACGCGGACGTGGCGATCGGCTCGCGCATGGGCCCCGAGAGCGAGATGCCCCGCATTCGGGCCGTCGGCAACACGATCTTCGCCTGGATGCTGGGGCTGCTCAGCAGGCGCGCAGTGGGCGACACCGCCAGCGGCATGCGCGTCTTGCGCCGTGATCGCCTTCCGGACCTCTACCCGCTTCCCGACGGCCTCCACTTCACACCGGCCATGAGCGCGCGCGTCCTGATCGAGGACCAGCTCAAGCTCGTGGAGGTGCCGATGCCCTACGCCGAGCGCGTGGGCCGCTCGAAGCTCTCGGTGGTGCGCGACGGGCTCCGCTTCTTCCGCGTGATCTTGCAGGCCGCCATGTGCCACCGGCCGGCGCGTCCCCTGCTGGCGCTGGCCGGAGGCCTGGGGCTGCTGGCCGGGGTCGCGGGCGCGGCGCCGGCGGCACTCTACCTGCGCGAGGGCCGACTCGAGGAGTGGATGATCTACCGGATCCTGCTCGCGTCCCTGCTGATCACGGGAATGGCGCTGCTCCTCTGTGCGGCCGTGGTGGCGGAGCACGTCTCGGCGCTGGCGTATCGGCGCGCACCCCGCTCGGCGGGGGTGACCGGGCTCGTGAGGCGGCTCTTCACGCCCCGGGGCCGGCTGCTGGGCGGCCTGCTGCTGCTGGCGGGGGCCCTGCTCGTGGCGTGGCCCGGTGTCGTCGAGTACGTGGGTACGGGGGAGGTGTCCATGCACTGGTCGCGCGCGGTGCTGGCCGCCCAGCTGCTGGTGCTGGCGGGCGTGCTCTCCATCACCACCTTCCTGCTCAACATGACGAGCCTGATCCGCGCCCAGCAGGCGGAGCGTGCCCCCGTGGAGCCACCCGACCGCATCCACCCGGCGAAGAGCCGGCCGTGAGCCAGGAAGACGATTCGCGCGCGCCCTTCGACTCGTACGCCGAAGACTACGAGGCCCAGCTCATGCAAGGGCTCGCGCCCGGTGGCGAGTCGAAGGCGTTCTTCGCGGAGGGGCGGGTTCACGCGCTGCGTGCCTGGTGGGAGCGCACCGGCCGCGCCGAGCCGCGGCGCATCGTGGACTACGGCTGCGGGATCGGGGATACGGGCGCGCTGTTCGCCTCGGCTTTTCCCGAGAGCCGGATCCTGGGCGTCGACCCCTCGGAGCGCTGCGTGGAGCGCGCCCGCCGGGAGTTTGCCTCGGAGCGGGTCACCTTCGCGCCGCTGCTCGATTTCGCGCTGGCGGACGAGCCCGCGGACCTGATCTACTTGAACGGCGTCGCGCACCACGTGCCGCCCGCGGACCGGACGCGCCTGTTCCGGGGCCTGGCCCAGGGCGTAGGGCCAGGCGGCGTGGTGGCGCTCTTCGAGAACAATCCCTGGAACCCGGGAACGCGGCTGGTGATGTCGCGCATCCCCTTCGACCGCGACGCCATCCTGGTGCGTCCGGCGCAGGCGCGGCGGCTGCTGCGCGCGGCGGGCCTCGAGCCGTGCTTCACGGGCTTCTACTTCTACTTCCCGCGCTGGCTGCGGACCCTGCGCCCCTTGGAGCGCTGGCTGGTGCGGGTTCCCCTGGGCGCCCAGTACGGAGTCTTCGCGACCTCGGAGCGTTCTCAGACCCGCTGACGGCGCAGGGTCGGCTCGACGCAGCTCGCCATGGCGTCCACGTCGAGGCCGCCGCCCAGGAAGCGGTCGATCGCGGCGGCTCCCTGCTTCGGGTCGCGCAGCAGGTCGTGGTAGGCCACCGGGAGGACGCGGCAGTAGGGCGTGGCGCGCAGCCACGCCTCGGTCTCCTGGATCTGGCGCTCGAAGAGGTGCGCGAGCTGGCTCCCGTCGGTGTCGCCCACCGGCTCGCGGCGGCGCTCGAGCATCGCCTCCTGGGAGGCCATCACCTCGCGGATCGGCCGCCGGGTCAGGAGTACCCGGTACTCGCGGTGCGGCGGGAGCGCCGGGAGCAGCAGATGCACCACCTTGACCGCGCGCCCCATGGCCCGCTCCACCCAGGAGGCGTCCTCGCGGGTGCCCTTCACCGGCTCGTATTCGAGATAGCCGCGCGGGTTGTCCTCGTCGGGCGGGCGCAGGTCGTCGGTCAGGGCGGGCATGCCGCCCGCGCGCAGCATCTGCATCACCAGCGAGGTGCCCGAGCGCGGCAGCCCCGAGACCACGGTGACGAAGCGGCGCTCCGGCCCGCTCATCGGGGCGGGGGACCGAGCCCGGCCGCCTCCCGGGCCGCGGCCATCACCGGCTGGCCCAGCGCGCGCGCCCGGCGCGCCCCCTCGGCCAGCACCGCCTCCACCTCGTCCGGTCGCTTGGCCAGCTCGGCACGCCGCTCGCGCATGGGCCCGAAGTGCTCCAGCAGGCGACGCAGCAGGTCCTTCTTCACCTCGCCGTAGCCGAGGCCTCCGGCCCGGGCTCGCTGCTCCATCTCGCTGCGCTCGTCCTCGCTGGCGAAGAGGCTCCAGAGCTGGAAGAGCGCCGTCCCGGGATCCTTCGGATCCTCCACGGGCGTCGAGTCGGTGACGATCCCCAT
>JBFGJV010000218.1:0-5023 GCA_041577015.1 Myxococcota bacterium | reverse complement strand
GCGGCGTCAAGTGGTAGAAGACCAGCAGCTTGACGTCGGCCTCGTTGGCCACCTCGGCGGCTGCCACCGGCGTGGTGTGATAGTCCGGGATGTCGCTCATGAGTTTGGTCACGCGCGGCCGCCCCCCCTTCTCCGCGGTCTCGCGGATCAGCGCCACCACGTGATTGGCCTGCGCCTCGTGTACGAGTACGTCGGCGCCTCGCGCCGCCTCGATCAGGGAGGCATCCTTCACCGTGTCGCCGCTCACCACCACGGAGCGGCCGCCGTAGTCGAAACGGTAGCCGTAGGCCGGATCGATGGGCTCGTGGGTCACCCGGAAGGCGGTGATGGTGAGATCGCCCTCTTCGAGCACCACGCTCGGACCGCCACCGCGGGCGGGTCCCCCGACCGGGTGCGCCTCCATGCGGCCCGTCTCGGGCGGCAGGAACGCGGCGCCGTGGTGGGCGGTCCGGTAGCCCGTATCGAGGCGGTAGGCCTCCTCGAAGCCGGCCACGACCCTCTCGACACCCGGCGGCCCGAACACGCGCAGCGGACCCGGCCGACCGGCGACCCAGGTCTGCATGGCGAACTCACCCAGGTCTCCGATGTGGTCCGAGTGGAAGTGGGTGAGCAGGACGGCGCCGATGCGGCTCCCGTCCACACGCCACAGGGCCAGTCGGTTCCAGGAGCCGGGCCCCACGTCCACCACGAAGAAGCGACCGCCGGCGAAGACCGCCACGCAGGGCTTGGCCCGCGTCGCATGCGGAAACGGCCCCGAGGTGCCGCATAGCAGCACGCGCAGGGCGTCCGCCTCGAAGAGCTGCGTCGGCCGGGACGTGAGCAGGCGGTCGAGGGTCCGCCGGAGCACGCGGTCCTGCACCGACGGCACCCGCAGGGCCACAGTAACGACGGCGGCCAGGACCAGCCCGATTCCGACCACGAGGAAGATGGCGCGACGCATTGCGTGGTCCTCCACTCGTCCGATCTGATACACCGTCGGCATGTCTGAGGCGAATCTACCCGACTACGTGGTCCCCCAAAGCGCGCTTCGCCGCATGGTAGGCTTACATCCTCGCGTCGGCCTGCGGCGGGCCGGTGATGCGACACCCGAGATCGGGAGGGATCCCATGCCGCAGCGCTGCCCCAGACTCCCCCTTCTCCTGGCCGCGTCGCTCCTCACGCTGGCTCCGCCCGCCGCCGCGCAGGGCTCGGGCGGGAACCCGTGGCCGCAGCGCCGCGTGCTCCACATCGCCCACGCCGGCGGGGAGTGCGAGGCGCCGACGAACACGCTCTACGCGTGGAAGACCGCGCTGGCCAAGGGAGCGGACATGATCGAGTTCGACGTGCACACCAGTGCCGACGGCGTGGTCGTGGTGATCCACGACGCCACGGTGGATCGCGTCACCAACGGCTCGGGTCGCGTCGATGCCATGACGCTCGTCGAGCTGAAGGAGCTCGACAAGGCGTACGACTTCACGCCCCACGGCGGCGAGGGCTGCCTCGACGAGGCGCCCGGCAACCATCCCTTCCGGGGCGTCGCCACCGGCGACGTGCCACCGCCCGACGGCTTCGAGTCCAACGATTTCAAGATCGCCACCCTGCGCGAGGTGCTGGAGACCTTCCCCGACGTCCTCATGAGCATCGAGATCAAGGGCACGGCGCCGGGCGCGCTCGAGACGGCGGAGCGCCTGGCCGCGCTGCTGCGCGAGTTCGGGCGCAGCGACGACGTTCTGGTTGCCACCTTCGAGGACGCCGTGATCGAGCACTTCCGGGCCCTTGCGCCGGAGGTGCACACGACGCCCGGCCTGCTCGGTGTGATCAGCATCATCTTCGGCGTGCCCACGGCCGAGGTCCAGGCGATGCAGATCCCGCCGAGCTACGACGGCTTCGAGCTCGCCACGCCGAGCCTCGTCGACTACCTCCACTCTCTGGGCCTGCCGATGATCGTGTTCCTACAGGAGGACACCGAGCTCGAGAGCGTCTACGACCAGCTCCTCGACGCCGGCGTCGACGGCGTCATCACCGGCCGCCCCAGCGCCTTCGAGGCCAAGCTCCAGGAGCGCGGCCTGGCCTTCGAGGTGCCCATCGACGTCGCCGCCCCGGGCGCGAGCGCCGACCGGCGCGGCCGCGTGGCGGTGCCGCTGGCGTGTCCCTTCTGGGCCGGGTCTCCGGTCTGCGCCGGCTGGCTCTCGATGGAGTGGACCCCCCCCGGCGACTCCGAGCCGTGGCCCCGATCGCTCGTGCGTCCCATCCCCTTCGAGGTGCCGCGCGGCGAGCGGGCCGTGCTCGAGACCCGCCTGGGCCCCCTGACTCGCATGCTGCTGCAGCGGTTCGGCCCGCTCCGGGCGCGGGTGCAGGTGGAGCCGACTGGCCCGCTGGACGCCGCGACGGAGACACCCTTTACGCTGGAGCCTTGGCGAACGCCGGTGGGCCAAAGTCGGCGATAGGCGGTGCGATGAGTTCTGGGCGCTCGGCCGAGCGGCCGTGGCTAGCCCAGAGCCGAAGCCAGCGCCCCGAGCAGGTCGTTCGGGTCGCGATCGTCGCTGACCACACCGAACACCGCGTGGTCCGGGCGCACGAGCACGGCGATGGCGCCGTGACGTTCGAACCAGGCTGCGTAGGCGCCCTCCGTGTCCTTCAGCGTCACGATGTCCGCGTCGGCAGCTGTGCCCTCGCAACCGAAGCAGACCTGGCGCACGTCGAGACGCTCCAGCACCGCGCGCGAGGCGTCGCCCAGCGGCGCCGGAGAGTCCCTCCAAAGCAGGGTGAAGCCCGCCCCCACGAGATCGTCCAGCAGCCCCTGGCGGCCTGCGCGGTCGGCGACCCGCGCCTGGAGGGCGAGCTCGCCCGCCAGCCGGTGTCGCGGCTCGGGCTCGAGCACGCCGCATGCGAGCCCCGGGAGCTCGGGCTGGCCCGTCGGACGGCCGCCTCCCGCGCCGTTGCCTTCGAGCAGCTTCGCATCGCGGGCGCGCGCCAGCTCCGGATCCTGGGTGCAGACGAGGCGGCCCAGCTCCACGGCCGTGTGGACGACCGCGCGCACGTGCGGCGCTCGCTCCTCCTGGTAGCTGTCCAGGAGCCCCTCGCCGGCGTGGTCCTTCAGCACCAGGCGCAGCTTCCAGGCCAGATTGGCCGCGTCCCGGATGCCGGCGCACATGCCCTGGCCCAGGAAGGGAGGCATCTGGTGGGCGGCATCGCCGGCGACGAGGATGCGCCCGGCTCGCCACCGCCGGCCCACCAGCGCGTGGAAGCGGTAGACCGCGGAGCGGATCACCTCGACCTGGTCCGGATCGACCCAATCGGCCACGAGCGCGCGCACGCGCTCGGGCTCTTGCATCTCCACGCCCTCGCCGGGAAGCAGCATGAATTCCCAGCGGATGTACGGGCCGACCACCGGGATGACGCTGGTGGGGCGCCGCGGGTCGCAGTGCTGGAGCGGCTCCTGCGGGAACCCGAGCGCCTCGAGCGGACGCTTCGCCGTGGCGTCCACCACCAGCCAGGGCTCGTCGAACGCGAGGTCCTCGACCTCGAGCCCGGCGAGCTCCCGCGTCGAGCTCGAGGCGCCGTCACAGCCCACCAGGAAGCGCGTGCGGACCGTCGCCTCGCGGCCGTCCGCGGCATCGCGGAGGAAGAGCGTGACGCCGTCCGGGTCCTCCTCGAGCTTCACCAGCTCCTGCCCCAGCCGCACCTCCACCGAGTCGCGCTCGCGGGCCCCCTCGCGAAGCACCCGCTCCAGGCCGGGCTGGTGGAACATGTAGTCCGGGCGCCAGCCCTGGGAGGTGATGGTGTCGCGGAGGTCGAAGCAGAGCAGCAGCTTCCCGGCGGCGTTGCGGAACTCGTAGGCCCGGACGGGCCCGGTGTGGGGAAGAATCCGCTCGGCGAGACCCACGGACTGGAAGATGCGCATCACCTCGTGGTCGAAGTGGACGGCGCGGGGGAGCGTATAGATCTCCGGCATCCTCTCCACGACGAGCGTGCGGATGCCATCGCGCCCGAGCAGGTTGGCCAGGGTCGCGCCCGTGGGCCCGAAGCCCACGACCGCCACGTCGACCGTCGCTCCTTCCCGCGAGGTCACGTCGCGGGTCCGAAGCGGCCCCACTGGGTCCCGAGTACGACGCTGAGGTCGGATCGGCCCGGCTTCACGCTCGCATCGAGCAGGTCGCCATCGGTGAAGTGCTCGAGGACGAAGCCAAACGGGTCGCGCCAGTAGTCGAAGACCTGGCTGCCCAGCACGTGGCGGCCGATCCCGGCGTGGTGCTGGTAGCCCCCGGCCGCCAGGTGCTCGTGGCCCAGCATCACCGCGTCGACGTCCTCCACCTCGAAGGCGGCGTGCTCGAAGCCCGGCTCGCCGAGGCCCACGCACAGGAACGTGTGGTGATCCGTGGGCACGTCTCCGCGGTCGCAGCGCAGGAAGGCCATGGCCACGTTCTCGGAATCGCCCAGCTGGATCTCGTCGGAGGGTACGAAGCCGAAGCGCGAGCGGTACCAGGCATCGCTGCTCCGGAAGTCCGATACCCGTACCACGCAGTGCCCCAGGCGCTTGACGCGCGCCGGCCCCTTCTCCAGCCGCTGCAGCTGGTTCAGGCGCCGGCGCTCGCTTCCGGTGTTGTAGGGCAGGGCGCGCTGGGTGGGCAGGGTCTCGGCGGGCTCGCGGCCGTGCACCACCTCCACGGAGAAGCCGTCGGGGTCCGTGAAGCGCACCCGGCGCCCGCCTCCGGGACCGTCCAGCGGCTCGATGGCGGAGGCGCCCTCGAGGCGCGCAGCGGCCTCCAGATCCCCGGCGCTGGCGGCGTCGAAGCCCACGCCGGCGAAGCCGACCTCACCCCGCTCCACGCCGTGGATCCAGGGCTCGGGGTCGCTGCCCCGGGAGTACAGGACCTTCTCGTCGCGGTGGGCCGTCACCAGGCCGAAGTCGTCCAGGAAGCGCTGCATCGCGTCCAGATCCGGCACGCGGAAGCGCATGAAGGCGACGTCTCTGACCTTGATCATGGGATTCTCCCAGCCCCCGGTTCAGGCGATGACGGCCGTCGAGGCGGGCTCCTCGATC
>JBFGJV010000217.1:0-5033 GCA_041577015.1 Myxococcota bacterium | reverse complement strand
GCGCCAGCGCCGCCTGGACGTCCACGACGTTGTTGAAGGACAGCTCCTTGCCGTGCAGGGGCTCCGCCGCGTCGAGGAAGTGGCCGTAGAGGGCGGCGCGCTGGTGGGGGTTCTCGCCGTAGCGGAGCGTGCACGCCCGCGCCCAGCTCGCGTGCAGGCGGTCCGGGAAGGGCTCCGTCGGCTCGCTGCCCACCGCGCGCTCGAGCCAGGCGTGGATGGCGGCATCGTAGGCGGCGGTGCGCGCGAAGGCGCGCAGCGCCAGGCGACGGCGCGTCTCGGGCGCGAGGCTTCCCTGGTGCGTCTGGAGCTCGTGGAGCACGTCGGCGTAGTCCGCCGGATCCACCACCACCGCCACGTCCGCGTGGTTCTTCGCGGCGGCGCGGATCATGCCCGGTCCGCCGATGTCGATCTTCTCCACCACGTCGGCGTATGCGACGTCGGGCCGGGCCACGGTGGCCTCGAAGGGGTAGAGGTTCACCACCACGAGATCGATGGGTCGGATCTCGTGGCTCGCCAGATCGCGCTGGTCGTTTTCGTGGTCCCGCCGCGCCAGGATGCCGCCGTGCACGCGCGGGTGCAGCGTCTTGACCCGCCCGCCCAGCATCTCCGGGCTGCCGGTGAGCTCCGCCACGTCCACCACCGGGAGCCCCGCCCCGCGCAGCGTTCCGGCCGTTCCGCCCGACGCCACCAGCTCGATGCCGAGCTCGTGCAGACCGCGGGCGAATGCGACGAGACCGGTCTTGTCCGAGACGGAGAGAAGGGCGCGCGCCACCCGGCGCGCCGAGCTCTGGGGGGCCATGCGAGCCTCCTCGGCGTGGTGGATCGTGGCGTGCGGCACCCCGCGCCCGCAGGCCAGAACGAGGATCGCACTCCGACGGAGATCGCGCCAACGCGCGCGCGTCGCCGCTCTCCGGTTTGACCGCCCCAGGCGCCTCGGGTAGCTTTTTGGCCGTACCTCGCGCGAGCCCGATCTCCAACGTGTCCGAATCCGAACTGCTTCTCCAGGTGAACGGCGAGCCGCGCCGGGTCGACCCGGGTTGCACCGTGGCGACGCTGGTGGAACGGCTCGGGGTGGGCGCCGGTCGCGTCGCGGTGGCCGTGAACCGGGAGGTGGTGCCGCGCTCGGCCTTCACCACGCGGGTGCTCGCGGCGGGCGACCGCGTCGAGGTGCTCGAGGCGGTGGGAGGAGGATGATCGCGATGTCCGAGGGCTACCGGCTCGGCGAGAAGAGCTTCGGCTCGCGGCTCATCGTGGGCACGGGCAAGTACCCCTCGCTGGAGATGCAGCAGCAGGCGATCGCCGCCAGCGGGGCCGAGCTCGTCACGGTGGCGCTGCGCCGCGTGGATCTGAAGGCGCCCAAGGGCGAGGGCGTGCTGGATTTCCTGCCCGAGGGCACCACCGTGCTCCCCAACACGGCGGGCTGCTACGACGTCGAGGACGCCGTCACCACCGCCCACCTGGGGCGCGAGCTGCTGGGGCACGGCCTCGTCAAGCTCGAGGTGATCGGAGACGACCGCACGCTGTTCCCGGACGTGGCGGCGACGCTCGAGGCCGCGCGCCGCCTGGTGGACGAGGGCTTCACCGTGCTGCCCTACGTGAACGACGACCCGGTGGCCTGCCAGCGGCTGGCGGAGATGGGCTGCGCGGCGGTGATGCCGCTGGCGGCGCCGATCGGGTCGGGGCTCGGGATCCGCAACCCCGCCAACCTGCGCATCATCCTCGAGACGGTGGAGGTGCCGGTGATCGTGGACGCGGGCGTGGGGACGGCGAGCGACGCCTCCGTGGTGATGGAGCTCGGCTGCGCGGCGGTGCTCATGAACAGCGGAATCGCCGGCGCCAAGGAGCCGGTCAAGATGGCGCGCGCCATGCGGCTCGCCGTGGAGTCCGGGCGCCTGGCCTACGAGGCGGGACGCATTCCGCGGCGGCTCTACGCCTCGGCCTCGAGCCCCCTGGACGGACTTGCGAGCTTCTGACGCCCCTCCCCTGCTCTGTGTGGTGACGGACCGTCGTCTCGTGCGCGGCCCGCTGGAGGAGGCCGTCGCGGCGGCCGTGGAGGGAGGCGCGGACTGGGTGCAGGTGCGGGAGCGCGATCTCGGGGGCCGGGCGCTGCTGGACCTCACGGACCGCGTCATCCAGGCGGCTCGCGGCGCCGCCAAACGGCGCGGACGGGAGGTGCGGGTGCTGGTGAACCGGCGCATCGACGTCTCGCTCGCGGCCGGGGCGGACGGAGCCCACCTGGGCTTCGACGCCCTGCCGCCCGAGCGGGCCCGCCCGCTGCTCCCCGCCGGCGCGCTGCTGGGCGTCTCGACGCACGCGGCGGCGGAGGTGCGCCGGGCCGCCGCGGCGGGCGTGGACTACGCGCAGCTGGCCCCGATCCATGCGCCGCTCTCGAAGCCGGCCACACGCCCGGCGCTGGGCCTGGGCGCCCTGGCGGCCGCCCGGGAGGCCGGGATCGACGTCCTGGCCCAGGGCGGGATCGACGCCTCCAATGCGGGCCGGGCGCTCGCGGCGGGAGCGGCGGGCGTGGCCGTGACCGGTGCCGTGCTGGGCGCCCCGGACCCCGGGGCCGCGGCGGCCGCGCTGCGCGCGGCGCTGGACCGGGGGCGCCCGACGGCGAACCCATGAAGGAGACGATCGTGCGACCCATCGCCCTCTGGCTCGCCTGTCTCGTGCTGCTCCCCACGAGCGCGGGAGCCGCGGAGGTGCCCGAGGAGCTCGGGGCCCTGCAGCGGCGCATCATCGAGGTCTCCGAGCGGGTCAAGCCCTCGGTGGTGCACGTGGAGGCCATCGTCAGGGTCAACGACCGGCGCAACAAGGTCACGGGGTCGGGACTGGTGGCGAGCGCGGACGGGCGCATCCTCACCAACCAGCACGTGGTGCATAAGGCCGAGAAGGTCACCGTCTCGATTCCCGGGCGCAAGAAGAAGTACCCGGCGCGCCTGGTGGGCACGGACAAGCAGACCGACATCGCGCTGCTGCGCATCGAGCCCGACACACCCCTCCCCGCCGTCACTTTCGGCCGCGTCGAGGACGTGGAGGTGGGCCAGTGGGTGCTGGCAGTCGGAAACCCCTACGGCCTGGACGGCACGGTCTCCTTCGGGATCGTGTCGGCCAAGGGGCGCAACCTGGAGATCCCGCAGCTCCTGAACGACTTCATCCAGACCGACGCCATGATCGACCGCGGCTCCTCGGGCGGGCCGCTGGTGGACCTGGACGGGCGCGTGATCGGCATCAACTCGCGCGGGCAGGGCCGCGGCATCGGCTTCACCATCCCGGTGGACACCGCGCTCGACGTGATGCGCCAGCTCGAGGGCGGCGGCATCGCGCGGGGCTACCTGGGCGTGACCATGCAGCCCCTGGACCGGGACCTCGCCACCTACTTCGGCGTGCCGGACGTGAGCGGGCTGATCGTGAACAGCGTCACGCCCGAATCGCCCGCGGCGAGGTCCGGCCTGAGGCCGGGCGACTTCGTCACCGCCTTCAACGGCGTGCCCGTGGAGGCGGAGAAGGACGAGGACCTGGGCGCCTTCCAGCGCATGGTGGCGGCGGTGCCGCCGGGCGAGAAGGCGCGCCTCACCATCCTGCGCGGCAAGAAGGTCAAGGAGGTGGAGGTGCGGCTCGGCGCGCAGCCCAAGGTGGAGCCCGCCGAGGAGGAGACCGACGTGGGCTTCCACGTCCAGGAGATCACCGAGCACGTCTACCGCAGCCAGCGGCTCGGCACGCGCACGGGCGCCTACGTCTCGTTCGTGGCCCGGGGCTCGCCGGCCGCCGAGGCCGGCCTGGTGCCGGGCGACGTGATCCGCCGCATCGAGAGCCACGGCGTCGACGATCTCGAGGACTTCCGCAAGGCCATCGACCGCGTCGCGGAGCGCTCGCGCTTCCTGATCGAGACCCGGCGCGGCGAGGAGACCAAGTACCTGCTGATGAAACGCGGCGCCTCCCCCACCCCAGCCCCCGCAACCGACGACCCCGGGGAGGCGGGACGTTCCTTGCCTTAATTGCCTTTCGGGGGACGCAGGACGCCCGCCCCGTCCGCCGCGCGCACGCACCACGCCGCCGGCTCGCGCCCGAAGCGCGACGCGAACCCACCGCGCACCGCCTCCGCCACGACGTCCGCCCGCTCCGCCTCCACCAGGTGCACGGTGCAGCCGCCGAAGCCGGCCCCGGTGAGCCGCGAGCCCAGGCAGCCGGGCGCGGCGTCCGCCAGCTCGCAGAGCGCGTCGAGCTCCGGGACGCTCACCTCGAAGTCGTCGCGCAGGCTCGCCTGGCCGGCGCGCAGCTGCGCGCCCGCCCGCGCCAGGTCGCCGACGGCGAGCGCCCGGACGCACGCCTCCACGCGCCCGTTCTCCGTGATCACGTGGCGCGCGCGGCGGAAGAGCGCCGGCTCGAGGACGCCCTCCAGCACGCCGAGCCGCTCCGCCCCCACGTCGCGCCAGGCGCGCGCCCCGGGCTCGAGCGCGCCCGCCGCTCGCGCCGCCGCGAAGCCCGCCTCGCACTCCGCACGGCGACGCGCATAGCCCCCCGCAGCGAGACGGCGCCGCACGCCCGAGTCCACGATCAGGATGCGCAGCCGCGCCCCCGGAAGCGGCACGGGTTGCACGTCGAAGTCCCGGCAGTCGATGCGCAGGGCGTGGTCGCGACGCCCGAGGGCGCTGGCGAGCTGGTCCATGCGCCCGCACGGAACGCCCACGAACTCGGACTCCGCCCGGTGCGCGAGGCGCGCCAGCTCCGCGCCCTCCGGCGCGCGTCCGGCCGCGGCCGCCAGCGTGGTGGCCACCGCGAGCTCCAGCGCCGCGGAGCTCGAGAGGCCGGACTCGCGCGGGAGGTCGCTCGCCAGGGCCAGATCCAGGCCCGGGGTGGGGAGCCCCTCGTCGCGGAACGCGGCCACCACGCCCCGTACGTAGTCGAGCCAGTCGCGCTCGCGGTGCCCGGGGGCGTCCACCTCGATCTCCCCCACCTCGCCCAGCTCCCGGGATGCCACGCGCAGGCGGCCGTCCTCGCGCGGAGCGGCCGCCGCGAAGACGGCGCGGTCG
>JBFGJV010000216.1:0-5044 GCA_041577015.1 Myxococcota bacterium | reverse complement strand
GGATGCCCCTCGCAGCGCGAGGGCAGCACCACGGCGTCCGCAGCGCGCATCAGTGCGAAGACGTCCCGCCGCACGCCCAGGAAGTGGACCGGCCCGGCGATACCCAGGCGGCGGGCCCGCGCCGCCAGCGAGCGCCGGGCCGGTCCATCGCCCGCCAGCCAGACGTGGAGCGGCGCGCTGGAGCGGGCGCGCAGCAGGTCGATCGCCCGGAGCAGCACGTCCTGCCCCTTGCGGGTCGCCAGCGTGGCGGGCACGAGGACGAGGAAGGCCCCCTCCGGCCGCGGAGGGGCAGGGCGCCCCACCGGAAGCGCGGCCTCCCGGTCCAGGCTCGCGAGATCGAGGCCGTTCGGCACCAGGGTCGTGCGCTCGGCGGCGATCGGGCCCAACGCCGCCGCGGCACCCTGACGCACGCGCTCCGACACCGCGATCACGGCGTGCTGCCAGGGATAGGTGGCGGCATGGAGGCGCCAGGAGGCCGGGTGGTAGCCCGCCCGCACGTTGTGCTCGGTGTAGACGAGGCGCACCGGGAGGCCGCGCGCCGCCACCCGCGCCAGGACGCCGGGGAGCGGCAGGTGCGCGTGCACCAGATCGATGCGCTCCCGCACCAGCAGCCGGCGCAGCGCCAGGAGGTTGCGCGGATCGAGCGGCTGGCGGCCCGGCAGACGCAGGAAGGGGAGGCCCGTCTCGCGCCAGGCGACGTGCAGCGGACCTCCGGCGTCGCACGCAGCGAGGCGGTATCCGAAGCTCCGCCGGTCCAGATGCGGAAGGGCATTCGCGAGCAGGCGCTCGGCGCCGCCGAGCGCGGTCGTCTTGGTCAGCACGAGGACGCGCGGGCGGCTCACGGAACGACCCGGTAGGCTTCGGGCGCGGAGGTCCGGCCATGGAAGAGAAGGACTGGCGCGAGCTCGATCTCTTCGCCCCCACGCCCGAGCACGCGCTGCTGGCCGAGACGCTGCGGGAGTTCGTGACCCGCGAGGTGGAGCCCCAGGCGGCCGCCCACGACCGCAGCGAGACCTTCAACCACGCGCTCTTCCGACGCGCGGGGGAGCTGGGGCTCCTCGGGGTCACCATTCCGGAGGAGTACGGGGGCTCGGGGCTCGACGCCGTGGCGGCGGTGCAGGTCTGCGAGGCGCTCTCCAGCTCCGATCCGGGTTTCGCCCTCTCGGCCCTGGCCCACGCGCTGCTCTTCGCCCACAACCTGGCGGTGAACGGCGACGAGTCCCAGAAGCGGCGCCTGCTGCCGCGCTCGGTGACCGGCGAGATCATCGGCGGGCTCTGCATGACCGAGCCGGAGGTGGGCACCGACGTGCTCGCCCTTCGCACCGAGGCGCGCCGCAGCCCCGACGGCTACCGCATCACCGGCACCAAGACCTACATCACCAACGGCGGCATCGACGAGGAGACCCTCGGCGACGCCTTCATCGTCTACGCGCGCACGAGTCCCGCAGCCATCGGCTCCTTCCTGGTGGAGAAGGGCATGGCCGGGTTCCGACTGGGGCAGAAGTGGACCGACAAGCTGGGCATGCGCGCGTCCTTCACCGCGGAGCTCGTGTTCGAGGACGTGCCCGTACCGGAGGCGAACCGGATCGGCGAGGAGGGCGACGGGGTCACCCACATGATGCGCAATCTCGAGATCGAGCGGCTCGGTCTCGCCGCCATGTCGCTCGGGATCGCGCGCCGCAGCCTCCAGGTGATGGTGGAGTACGCCAACCAGCGCAAGGCCTTCGGCCAGCCGATCCGCGAGTTCGGGCAGATCCAGCGCCACATCGCCGAGAGCTTCGCCGAGTGGCGCGCCGCGCGGAGCTACGTCTACGACGTGGCGCGCCGGCTCGACCTGCACGGTACCGGTCAGCGCGTGGACGCGGACGGCACCAAGCTCTTCGCCGCCCAGGTGGGCAAGCGCGCCGCGGACGCCGCCATCCAGGTGCTGGGTGGAGCCGGCTACATGGGGGAGTACGTGGTGGAGCGCCTGTGGCGCGATGCGAAGCTGCTCGAGATCGGGGGCGGCACGCTGGAGGCGCACCACAAGAACCTGACCAAGGAGCTCTGCCGGGACCCCGCCCGCCTGCGCGACTAGGTCGCTCCTCACTCGTCCCCCTCCGCGGGGGGCGCCAGCTCCCGCAGGCGCCAGCGTGCACGCCGCGCCTCGTCGTCGATCCCGGCCGCCTCCGCCGCACGGACGAAGACCGCGAGGACGTGGGGGTCGTCCGGGGCCAGGGCGCGCGCGCGCCGCGCCGCCACGTAGGCCGCGTCGTGCTCGCCGCGCAGCGTCTCCACCGCCGAGAGCCGCAGCCAGAGCGAGGCGTCGTCGGGCGCCAGCCGGACCGCCGCTTGCAGGTGCTCCGCGGCACGCGCGTAGGAGCGCGCCGCCACGCGCAGCCGCGCGGCCTCGCCGCGCAGCGCTACGTTCTCCGGACGCAGGCGCACGTCGACCTCCGCCTCGCGGATCGCCTCGACCAGGGACGTCCCGGACGCGGGAGGCGCGGGCTGCGGGCCGCTCGGGGCGCAGCCCAGCGCGAGGCCGAGCGCGACCAGCCTCCCGAGAAGCCTCCAGCGGAGCATGGGGCGAACCCTCCAGCCCTCCTATCGGCCGGTACGCCGGGCGGTTTGACCCCCTGCCTGCGATACCCTGCGCCGCACCCGGGAGGCCCGATGGAGACGCTTCGCACCGAGACCGCGGACGGGGTGCGCCACCTCGTGCTGTGCCGTCCGCGCGCCTACAACACCATCACGCCGACGCTGCGGGACGAGCTGGCCCGCGCCGTGGAGGAGGCCGACGCGGAGCGCGACGTGCGCGTGATCCTGCTCCGCGCCGAGGGCCCGGCCTTCTGCGCCGGCTACGGGCTGGACTGGTCCACCCGGGCCCAGGAGCAGGAGGCGCGTAGCCCCCGGAGCTGGGATTCGGTGGCGGATCTCCGCATGATGGGGCGCTTCGTCGAGACCTATCTCAAGCTCTGGTACGCGAAGAAGCCGGTGGTGGCCGCGGTGCAGGGCTGGTGCATCGGCGGGGGCACCGACCTGGTGCTGTGTGCGGACCTGATCGTGGCGGGGGAGGGCGCCGTCTTCGGCTACCCGCCCGCGCGCGTCTGGGGCACGCCCACCACGGCGATGTGGGTGTACCGGATGGGCCTCGAGCGGGCGAAGCGCTACCTCCTCACCGGCGACGAGATCCCGGCACGCACCGCGGCCGAGATCGGCCTCGTCCTCGAGGCGGTGCCCGACGCGGAGCTGGAGGCGCGCGCCACCGCGCTGGCCCGGCGCATGGCGCGGCTCCCCACCAATCAGCTCGTGATGATGAATCTCCTGGTGAACCAGACCGTGGAGAACATGGGTTTCGCCAGCAGCCGGCTCCTGGGAACGCTCTTCGACGGCGTGGCGCGCCACACCCAGGAGGGCCTGGACTTCGTGCGCCGCGCCCAGCAGGTGGGCTTCCGCCAGGCCGTCCGCGAGCGCGACGACCCCTTCGAGGACTACGGCAGCAGGCGGCGAGAACCCCACTCTATGGTGAATACGAGCGAATAAGAGGTTCTCGTGTCGACCCCAGTTAGAAATGTCCGGCGTTCCCCCAAGTAGAAGTGTCCGGTTCTGCTCTGTTTTTCTGTCCGACAGGGGTCCATCCCCTGGAGGACGAACGCCCGTCACCCCGTGGCGGGGCCCGGGACTGCGGCATCGGCACGGACTTGCCCTCCCCGGATCCGCTCCTTCTGCCGGAGAGTGAGCTTGGGGCTGGCGAGGCGCTCGCGGTCGCGCTCCTGCTGGTCCTTCCGGATCTGAGCCAGCACCGCCCCCAGGCGCTTGTTGGCGACGATGTCGGCTTGGCGGACGCGCCGCTGCGGGTCGGCGAACACGCGGCAGGGGAGAAGCTGCCCTTGGTGACGGAGCTCGATCCGTCCGTCCTCGTGCTCGTGGATGCGACAGCGCTCGCCCGCGAGCCGAAGCGTCTCGGGACCGGGCTCGACGAGGTAGGTCTCCCGCTTGTAGTGGAGGGTCAGGTTCTTCGAGAGCTTGCGCTCCTCCTGCCAGGTGAAGATCCGATCCAGGTCCTCGTCCTCGCGGACCGGGCGGTGGGCGTCGTGGGGGCTTTGTGGCTCGCGGCCGAACCGCGCGTTGTAGTCAGCCCGGAACTCGGGGAGGTACGCGTTGCCGGCCTCGGGCGTCGAGATCCCGCGCAGGCGAAGCTCCTTCACCAGCCGGTCCTGGAGCGTGAGATGCGCACGCTCGACCCGGCCCTTGGCCTGAGGCGTGTTCGCGCAGACGATGTCGATGTTGAGCTCGGCGAGCGCGCGCCCGAACTGCGTGATCCCCGGCGTCTTCTTTGCCTCCGAGGCGGTAACGCGGAAGATGCTGGCCTTGTCGCTGTAGAAGGCCACGGGCTTCCCGAAGCGCTCGAGATACGCCCGCGTCGACGCGAAGTAGTCGAAGGCGGACTCCGAGGCGGCGAAGCGGAGTTCCATCAGCCGGCTCGTGGCGTCGTCCACGTAGACGAGCAGCGTGCACTTCGGGCCCCGGTCCTCGAACCAGGCGTGCTCGCAGCCGTCGATCTGGACGAGCTCGCCGAGACCCGAGCGGCGGTGGCGGGGCTGATGGGCACGGCGGGGCCTCTGCGAGCGCGGCACCCACAGGCCCGCGTCGATCATCCACTGGCGCAGGGTCTCGGTCGAGACCGCCACACCGTGGTGCTCCAAGAGCTTCTCGCGGGCAAGCGTCGGGCCGAAGTCGGCGTAGCGGGCGCGGACGAGGCCCAGGGCGTGCTCGCGAACCGCCGCGGGCAGCTTCCGGTTGCTGGGACGACCGCGCTTGCGCGAGACGAGCCCGGCGGCGCCGTGCCGACTCAGGGCCCGGCAAAGCCGCCGGACCTGGCGCTCGCTCAGCCCGAGCTGCTCCGCCGCCTGCCGCTGCGTCCGTCGTCGCTCGATCACGCGGCCCAGCACCTCCAGCCGGTCCAGCTCCCTGGCGCTCATCGTCACGGTCCCCGCATCCCTCATGTCGGCCTCCCGGGCCGACACGGTGCCTGGAACCGGACATTTCTATCTGGGAGAAACCG
>JBFGJV010000215.1:0-5062 GCA_041577015.1 Myxococcota bacterium | reverse complement strand
GGCACGTGGCGGCTTCGACGCCACCTCGCTGTTCCTGGGCGTCGACTTCCGCAGCGGAACCGTCGACTTCTCGAACGTGGTGATCGTCTTCGAGCTCGACACGGACGAGAACCCGGCGACCGGGAGCGATCTCGGCGCGGAGTTCTTCGTCTCCTACGACTCCCGTGTGGACCTCGCGACCGCACGGGTGCTCGACGAGGCGAGCGGTGCGATCGTGGATTCCCCCGCCACCCGCTTGGGCGCCGACTCGCTCGACCTCACCATTCCGCTCGCCTCCCTCGGAGGCGACGACGGCGTGATGAACTTCGGGGTCTCGGCCGGGGAGCCCGTCGGGGGAAATCTCTTCCTCCGCAACGACTTCACGCCCAAGGTGACCGGTCAGTTTGCGCTCGGCGGACCCAGCGCGGCGGTGCCCGAGCCCACCGCCGCGCTGGCCTTCGCGGCCGGCGTCCTCGTGATCGCGCAGCGGCTCGGGAGGCGCAGACGCGCCTGAGGGCCGGGACGGTTCCGACCCAGAGGTGCTCGCGCTCGGCCACGCCGAGTGGCACTCCAACGTCTACGACAACCTCGACGTGCGTCCGCTGCTGGCGCCCATGGAGCGGGCGCCGGATCCGCTGGTGGCGACGCGAGCAGCGACGGGGGGCTACCCGAGCGACTGTGTTGCCGGCTCCCGGACTTCGGACGAGGCCAGCAGGCCCCGTGTATGCTCTCGCTCGAGGAGCCTTCCCGTGGACTTCGACCTGCCCTCGGACCTGGCCGACTACCTGAGGGAGCTCGACGACTTCATCGAGCGCGAGATCAAGCCCTTGGAGCAGCAGGACGACAACGTCCGCTTCTTCGACCACCGGCGCGAGGACGCGCGCACCGACTGGCACCGGGGAGGGCTCCCCAACGAGGAGTGGGAGGCACTCCTGGCGGAGGCGCGGCGCCGCGCCGACGCCGCGGGCCACTACCGCTACCCCTTCCCGAAGCAGTACGGCGGCCGCGACGGCACCAACCTGGGCATGGCGGTGATCCGCGAGCACCTCGCCCACAAGGGGCTGGGGCTCCACAACGATCTCCAGACCGAGCACTCCGTCGTGGGCAACAACGTCGGCCTGCTGCTGATGCTCGAGTACGGCACCGAGGCCCAGAAGGCCGAGTGGGTGGACGCCCTCGCCTCGGGGACACGCGGCTTCGCCTTCGGCATCACGGAACCGGAGCACGGCTCCGACGCCACGCACATGGAGACCACGGCGGTCCGCGACGGGAAGGGCTGGCGCCTCAACGGCGAGAAGACCTGGAACACCGGCATCCACAAGGCCCCCTGCGACCTGATCCTGGCCCGCACCGACGGCAAGCCGGGGGACGCCGGCGGCATCACCGCCTTCCTGGTGCCCACCGACGCCGAGGGCTTCCGCGTCGAGGAGATGCTCTGGACCTTCAACATGCCCACCGACCACGGCCGGGTCTCCCTCACGGACGTCCGGGTCCCCGACGAGGCGGTCTTCGGCGGCGAGGGGCGTGGACTCCAGGTGGTGCAGCACTTCTTCAACGAGAACCGCATTCGCCAGGCCGCCTCGAGCCTGGGGGCCGCCCAGTACTGCATCGACGAGTCCGTCGCCCATGCCAAGCTGCGCAAGCCCTTCGGCAAGCCCCTGGCCACCAACCAGGCCATCCAGTTCCCGCTGGTGGAGCTCCAGACCCAGTGCGAGATGCTCCGGGCGCTGATCCACAAGACCGCCTGGCTGATGGACACGCGCGGCCCCTTCGCCGTCTCCGACAAGGTCTCCATGTGCAACTACTGGTCGAACCGGCTCTGCTGCGAGGCGGCCGACCGCGCCATGCAGGTGCACGGGGGCCTCGGCTACTCGCGCCACAAGCCCTTCGAGCACATCTACCGCCACCACCGCCGCTACCGCATCACGGAGGGCACCGAGGAGATCCAGATGCGCCGGGTGGCCGGCTACCTGTTCGGCTTCATGAAGCAGCGGGCGCCGAAGGGAGTGGCGGAAAAAGGATCGTGACGGGGGGATTCGAGGAGAAGCTGAGCCGCGTCCTGGCCTCGCACGTCCCGGGCTTCGAGGCGCTCGTCTCCGCCGAGCGGCTCTCGGGCGGAGCCAGCCAGGAGACCCATCGCCTGCGGATCCGGGCGGGCGGCGCGGAGCAGCGGCTCGCGCTTCGGCGCGCCACGGACGGGACCCGTCAGCCGGGGGCACCGGGCATGCGCGCCGAAGCAGCGCTCATGCGCCACGCGCGCGCGGCCGGCGTGCCGGAGCCCGAGATCCACCACGTGCTCGAGCCCGAGGACGGCCTGGGCGAAGGCTTCGTGATGGCGTGGGTGGCCGGCGAGACGCTCGGCGCCCGCATCGTGAAGGCGCCCGAGCTCGAAGCCATCCGGCCGCGCCTGGCCCGCCAGTGCGGGGAGATCCTGGCCCGCATCCACGCCATCGACCTGGCAGCCACCGGGCTCGACACCATGCTCGAGAAGCTCTCCCCCGAGGCCTTCGTCAGCCAGCTCCAGGCCCGCTACGAGAGCTTCGCGACGCCGCAGCCCATGATCGACTACACCGCCCGCTGGCTGCTCGAGCACCTGCCGGAGAGCTCGCGCGAGACCCTGGTCCACAACGACTTCCGCAACGGCAACCTGATCGTCACGCCGGAGGGCGTCGTCGCCGTCCTCGACTGGGAGATCGCGCACGTCGGCGACCCCATGCGCGATCTCGGCTGGATCTGCACCAACTCCTGGCGCTTCGGACGGAGCGAGCTCCCGGTGGGCGGCTTCGGGCGCTACGAGGACCTCTTCCAGGGCTACGAGTCCGTGTCCGGGACGAAGGTCGATCCGGAGCACGTGCGCTTCTGGGAGATCTTCGGCTCGTTCTGGTGGGCGGTGGGCTGCCTCACCATGGCGGAGATGGATCGCCAGGGACCGGTGCAGACCGTCGAGCGCCCGGGCATCGGCCGGCGCTCCTCGGAGTGCCAGGTGGATTGCGTGAATCTGCTGATCCCCGGCTCGGTGGAGCTCCTGGAGGCCCCGCCGGCCGCGAGCCGCTCCTCGGAGCTGCCGCGCGTGGACGAGCTCGTCACGAGCGTGCGCGAGTTCCTGCGCGGCGAGGTGATGGAGGGGACGCGGGGCCGGCTGCGCTTCCTGACCCGCGTCGCAGCCAACTCCCTGGGCGTCGTGGCCCGGGACCTGGCGGTGGGCGACCTCTACCGCGAGCGCGAGCTGGCGCGTCTGCGCGCGCTCCTCGGCGGCCGGGAGGAGCTCGAGGCGCTGCGCTGGAGGCTCGTGCATGCGCTGCGCAGCGGCTCGCTGTCCCTGGACGACCCGGCGCTGATCGAGCACTTGCGCGCCACGGTGGTGAACCAGGTGGCCATCGACCAGCCCGGCTACTCCGGACTACGGACCGCGCTCGCTCCGCGCGGCTAGGCGGTCGCCCGTCCTACTCCAGATGGTACTTGCGCTTGCTCCCGTCCACGGAGTGGACGATGCCCTGGGTGGCGCGCAGCTCGTCGCCGACGGGAATCACCAGGAAGTCCACGTCGATCTTGCGCCCGTCCTGGTCCATGAAGTCCGCGCAGCTCACGTAGAAGTCGCCCTTCTTGACGATGCCCTGGTGCATGCCCGCGAAGCGCAGGCGCAAGAGCCTGCCTTCCACCGGGTCGTAGAGGCGCACCACACCGTCCACGCTCTGGTCCGCCACGAACACGTTCATGGCCTGGTGGATGCGCGCACGCACCTCCCCCTGGATCGAGGGATCGTCCCCGGCGTGGGCGGCGAGACCCCCCAGCAGGAACGCGACGCCCAGCACCGCGGCCGCCAATCGTGTACTCATCACCGTCTCCTCTCCGGCTCGCGGCTCAGCCGCGCAGGCCCACGTCGCGCGGCTGGAAGCTCATGGCGATCACGTCGCGCTTGTAGGGCGACTCGCCCACCTTCTCCACGCGGCCCTTGCCCAGCTTGAAACGGTAGCGGTTCGTGATGGGGTCCGGCACGCGGTGCACCAGGCTGTTGGCCGGGCTGTCCAGGTGCAGGAAGTTCAGGAACAGCACGCCCGGTCGCACCGCGTCGTTCACGATCGCTACGGCACGCACCTCGCCGCGTCCGACGCGGATGTGCCCGGCCTGCTGGAGGCGCGTGAAGTGCTCCTCGTCGCCGCGCACCAGCACGAAGCCGCCGGTCTGGACCAGCACGTCGTCGCTCCAGATGCGCACCTCGTCGCCGCTCTCCACGCCGCGGGGGCGGGCGTCCTGTGGATGCAGCTCCACGAAGGTGTCCGGCCAGCGCTGGTTGATGTACGGCTTGCGCACGTCGTCGTAGGCGGACTGCCAGACCTCGTTGATGCGGCCGTTGGTCACCCAGAGCTCGCCCTTGCGCGGATTCGGCGCGATGCGCTCGTAGAAGTCCGAGAAGATCTCCCACGGGCTCTTGATCAGGAGCGCCTTGCCCGAGTGCGAGTGGAAGCGGGTCAGCAGCTTGGTGTGGTAGGTGGGCCCCTCCGGCGGCGGGTAGTGCGCCGTCTCGTCGTGCAGGCGCTTGGTGCCCTCCAGCTTCCCGCCCACCCAGCGGATCGGGGTCTGGATGCCCTCCGTGCCGAGCGCGCGCAGGGCCTCGTGGCCCTTCTGGCCGTCGCGCCAGGCCTTCCAGACCAGCGGGAAGTAGTCGAGCACCCCGCCGCGGCTGAAGCGTGCTGCCTCCTCGAAGACCTGGTTGTCGTCCTTCCAGTCGAAACCCTCGTAGCCCATCTTGCGCGCGAAGCCGGCGATGGCCCACCAGTCGGGCCTCGCCTCGCCGGGCGCGTCGTGGAGCTTCGAGTAGAGGCGCAGGCGGCGCTCGCCGTTGGCGCGCGCCCCGTCGTGCTCGCCCCAGGAGGCCGCCGGCAGCACCACGTCGGCCAGCTCCGTGTTGATGGGCGTGACGGGGTAGATGTCCGAGTTGACGATCACCATGCCGCCGCTGTCCACGCGGCGGATCAGCGTGTCGATGATCTCCTGCTTGTTCGCGCTGCGGATCTGGTTCGGGTTGCCGCGGGTCATCTCCCGCATGCGCTGGGCCAGCTCCTGGCTGGCCGCCATGGCGCCG
>JBFGJV010000214.1:0-5101 GCA_041577015.1 Myxococcota bacterium | reverse complement strand
CGCGCCCCGCCCCGGGACGGACGCGCACTCGATCCTGGTGCGGGCCCCGAACTGGGTGGGCGACGTGGTGATGGCGACACCCGGCTTTCGCGCCCTGCGCGCCGCCTTCCCCGACGGCTACCTGGCGCTGCAGCTTCGGCCCGGCCTCGAGCCACTGCTGGAGGGAGCGCCCTGGTTCGACGACGTGCTCCCGGTGGAATCCTGGAGGCGAGGGGCGCTGGAGCTCGTGCGCGAGGCGCGGCGGCTGCGCGCGCGCCCGTTCGACCTGGGCATCTGTCTGCCGGACTCCTTCGGGTCGGCCCTGCTGCTGCGCCTGGGCGGCGTGCGCCGCGTCGTCGGCTACCGGACCCAGCTTCGGCGCCCGCTCCTGGACGTGGCGGTACCCGCGCCCCCTTCACGCCGCGGGCGCATCATGGTGGCGCGCGAGCGGCACGTGCTCGATCTGCTGGCGGCCATCGGTATCTCCGGCCGAGGCACGCAGCTGGAGCTCTTCGTCAGCGCGGAGGAGGAGGCCGAACGACGCCGACTCTTCGAACGGCACGGGATCGAGGACGTGGCGCCCCTGGCGGCCATCGCACCCGGGGCCTCCTACGGAGCCTCGAAGCTGTGGCCGACCGAGCGCTTCGCCGCCGTGGGCGACGCCCTCGCCACCGCCGGGGGCCGCGTCGTCGTCGTCGGCTCGCCCGCCGAGCGGGCGCTCGGTGCGCGGGTGGCCGGGGCCATGAAGCAGCCGGTCGTGGATCTGACGCCCGACCTCTCGCTCGGTCTCCTCAAGGCCGTGCTGCGCCGGGCGCGCGTGCTCGTGTGCAACGACGCCGGCGCACGCCACGTGGCCGTGGCCTTCGGTGTCCCGGCCGTGGTCCTCTTCGGGCCGACCAGCCTGGAGAAGACGAACCTGAACCTGGAGCGGGTCACGCCGCTCGCCACGGACGTCCCCTGTCGGCCCTGCTACCTGCGCGAGTGCCCCATCGACCATCGCTGCATGACCCGCCTCGAGCCGGACCGCGTGATCGAGGCCGCACTGGCCGCATGGTCGGGCCACGCGGCGGAGCCCGGGTCGTGACGCCGGAAGGCGAGCACTTGCCGGTGCGGGCCGTGGCACGGGTGGAGGACTTGCTGCCTCCGTCGCGTCCACGCCGGATCGTGCTGTTCGGAAAGCGCAAGGCCCACACCCGGGTGACGGCGCACCTGGCGCGTGGCTTCCGCCGCCACGGTCACCGCGTGCTCCGACTGCGTCCGGGGCACGCGCGCGGGCTGCTGGGCCGGAGCGGTGCGGAGGCGTGGGCGCGGCGGCGGGCGCTCGCCTTCCGGCCCGATCTGGCTGTCGTCTACAAGCACGACGCGACGCCGGAGCTGCTGGACGCGTTGCCTGCGAGAGTACCCAGGGTGGTGTATTACGAGGACCTCCCGCTCGAGCTGGAGAAGCCGGGCGAGCGGATCCTCCAGGTGGGCCGTCGTGCCGAGATCCTCTTCACCACGGCGCGCGGCATGGTCCCGGTGTTCCAGCAGCTCGGCGTGCGTCGCGCGGTCTACCTGCGCGGTGGCGTCGACGACGTGGACCATCGACGCGGACGTCGACGCCGACGCCATGCGAGCGAGTGCGCCTTCATCGGCTCCGCCTTCGGCGAGGATCGCATCGCGCTGTTGCGAGCGGTCCACGCGCGCTTCCGGCTCTCGGTCTACGGGGAAGGCTGGGACCGGGTGGGCCTGACTCCGCGCCGCACCGACGTGTTTCCGCGCCAGTACCGCGACATCTGCGCCTCCGCCGGAGTGATGCTCGGCATCGACCTCCGCAACGACGTGGACCTCTACACTTCGAACCGCACCTGGCTCACGCTCGGCTGTGGGGGGTTCCTGTTGACGCGCTACGCCCCCAACTTGGAGGAGCTGTTCGAGAACCATCGCCATCTGGTGTGGTTCCACTCCATCGAGGAGTGCCTGGAGCTGCTCGACCGCTATCTGGCCCGGGATGCCGAGCGCGAGCGCATCGCCCGGGAGGGCCACGCGTACGTACATGCCTACCACACCTTTCGTCACGCCACGGCGGAGATCGTGGGCACCGCGTTCGGGGAGCCGTGGCACCGGGGAATGCGCTGAGGGCTAGCCGACCCGCCAGGCCGTCGTCTGCCACGGTCTGGCCTGGTAGGGGCCCAGGCCGAAGAAGTCCCGGCTCGGGAACCCTCGCAGCAGGTCCCGGAGCTCGTCGTACTCCGGGCGCTGCGAATCGTCGAGCAGGAGATGACCGCCGGGACGGATCTTGGCCAGGGCGTGTCGCCCGCAGGCTACGCGCTGCCGCCCGTCCACGAACACCAGATCGAAGTGCCCGTCCGGCCACGCGTCCACGATGCGCACGTAGCTCTCGAAGCTCTGGTCCTTGTAGCGTCGACGCGAGGAGAGGTACCGGGGCTCCGTGGCCTCCGAGGCGGGCTCCGGCTCGGCGAGGACGTGGCGGCAGTTCCGGACGCGTCGTGCCTCGAGGATCGCTCCGATGCGACGGTGCCAGCCCGCGTCGTGCTCCACCGAGACGAGCTCGGCCACGCGTGCCGCCAGGAAGAGTGTCGAGCCTCCGGAGCCCCACTCGAAGACCTTCGCATCGGGACGCAACGTCTCCAGGAGCCAGGCGCGCGCCCCGAAGGTGATCGAGGGCTCGGCGTCGAGCCAGGCCCGGCTCTCGCTGCGCAGCGAGCGTAGCCAGAGGCGCCATTCCCGCCGCGCCACGGGGTCGTGGCGCAACAGGTGGAACAGACCGCGAGGCAGCCGCCGCAGGTTTCGCCACGTCACGGTCGCCCGTCAGCGAAGCGCCGGCCACTGGCCCTGCGCCAGGTAGTACAAGCGCCACCGAAGCACGTCCCAGGCCAGCAGCGCGCGGCTCGCGGCGCTGGAGCGTTCGACCTTCTGGAGGAAGAGGTACTTTCCGAAGCCCTCGACCCGCCGGAATCCCAGGCTCCGCAGGCGCGAGCGGATCGGGTACTTGCTGCGCAGCAGATGAAAGGGCTCGTCGGGGTCGTATTTCCCGGCGATCAGGTCGAAGCAGAGAAAGCCGCCCGGCCGCACCAGCGAAGCCAGCCGGCGCAGGGTCGCGAGCGCGTCCGGCACGTGTTCCAGCACATCGATGGCGGTGACCAGGTCGAACTGCTCGCCTCGGAGAGGTTCGGCCTCGAGATCGACCAGACGAATCTTGAGGCCGCGCCGCTCCGCCCGCCAGCGCGCGAACTCCAGCGAGGGCTGCGAGATCTCCGCGAGTGTGGTCTCGATGCCCGCCTTCTGGAACAGGAAGGCGTTGCTACCGATGCCGCCGCCGAAATCGAGGCAGCTGCGTACGCCGTGCTGCTGGGCCAGCTCGAGGATGCGGGCGTTCCAGGCCACGGCTGGCCCCCGCTGGAGGCAGTGCCACCAGAGCAGACCGTACACGTACTCTCCCACGTTGCGATAGAAGGTGTCGATCGACTTGGCCGTGTCGCGCGGGTGCTGGGACCAGATCTGCTTCAGGCGCTCGCGCTGGCCCTGGCAAAGCTCCAGCAGCTCGGCGCGCGGTCGTTGCGTGTACTCGGCGAGCTCCGTGAGGCAGCTCTCCCGCGGATCCTCGATGCCCGGCAACAGGACCGCGTCGAGCCACAGTTGCTGCAGTCGTTCGCTCGGGGCCTTGCCGCCCATGGGGGTTCCTCCGTCACGATTCCGACCGGTCGTGCTCGATCACCCGGACGTAGAGGGCCCGGAGGATCTCGCACCGTCGCCGCCAGCTCCACTCCGGGAGCTTGCCCCGGATCCCGCGGCGCAGCCGTCCCTCGAGCGCCGGGTCCTCGAGGATGCGCCGGACCGCGGCCGCCAGCTCGTGCGGGTCGTCCGGCTGCACGAGCAGGAAGTGCTCGTCGTCCCGGCCGCGCTCCTCGAGCACGGGCAGCCGTGAAGCCACGACCGGCAGGCCCGCAGCGGCGTACTCGCCGAGCTTCACGGGGCTGGTGAGGTAGCGGTTGTAGAAGCAGTCGCGAAGGGGCAGCAGGGCGATGCGGGCGCGCGCCAGCTGTGCCGCGACCTGGGCGTGGGGCACGGGGCCAGTGAACGCCACGCGCTCGGCGATTCCGAGCGCCCGGGCGCGCTCCTGCCAGCGATCCAGGTGCGCGGGCCCGCCGATCACGCGCAGGTGCACCGTGGCCGGAAGCTTGCTCAACGCCTCGAGGGCCACCCCCAGGCCCTTGTGGGGATGGAGCTGTCCAACGTAGACGAGCGTCGGCTCGCGGCACGGCTCGGGAAGGCGCTCCGGCGGCACGACCCCCATGGGAGCCACCGCGAGCGGCGTGCCCGGCGCAACCCGTTCGCGCATGAGGGAGAGCATCGGCCCCGTCACCGTGACGAGGCCGTCGACCCGTGGCAACAGCTCGGCCTCCACGTCACGGAGCCGCTGCTCCGACTCGAGCTTGCGCGTCTCCACCAGGTCGGAGGGATCGTTCCACTTGCGTTCCAGATCGCCGTACCAGTTGTGGGCCTCGTAGACCAGCGGCACGGGGCACGCTCGCCCCGCTCCTCCCGGTGCGCGGTCGCGAACCAGCCACGCGGCCAGCTTGAGGGCGCGCACGACCACGACGTCGAGTGCGTGCTCGCGATGCAGACGCTGCAGGCGGTGGGAGACCGCGCGGTAGTAGCGACGCGGCCACGCGATCCGGACCGGGCCGATGCGTCCGCGGATGGCGCACGGCCGCTCCACCCGCAGGCCCGGCACGTGGTTCAGGCCGTAGCGCGCGAGCGCGTCCTCGAGCGATCCGCCTCCGTCCGGCACCAGGAGGCGGGTCTGGACCCCCGCGTCCGCCAGGCCCCGAGCCGTGTGAACGGTGGCGACCACCCCGCCCATCGAGCTCGGAAGCGGATCCGTGTGGACGTAGGCCACGCGCACGGCGCCCGCAGTGTAGCCGAGCGCGCTCTCGGAGGACGCTGCAGGGAGCGTCGGCTATCCTCGCCGCTCATGCCGGCCGCTTCCGCCGTCGTCAGCACGTACGAGCGGCCGGAGCACCTGATACGCTGCCTGGAGGGCTTTCGCCACCAGACGGTAGGGGATTTCGAGATCCTGGTGGCGGACGATGGCTCGGGACCCGCTACCGCCGCGGCG
>JBFGJV010000213.1:0-5114 GCA_041577015.1 Myxococcota bacterium | reverse complement strand
GGCGCCCTCGGCGCGCACGCGCGGGTTCCAGACCAGGAACGCGGTGTCCCGCACGTCCGGTGGCGATTCGAATACCAGGAGCCAGCGACTCAGGAGCCGCGCCGAAGCGCCGTCCTCGACCTTGCGCAAGAAACGGGTGCGACGCTCGCGAACCCGGCCGGACGCGGCGACCAGACGCCAGACGGCCCGCGCCACCTGGTCACGCCCCTGCTCGCGCGCGTCCACGCGCTGCATGATCTCGTAGGCGCTCGGCGCGCGGACGCTCTCGGCGGAGGCAGCCGGCAGCGACACCGGACTCGCGAGCAGCATCGAAAGGCCGATGGCCGCGAGGTGGCGGCCGACATGGCGCTTCGTCATCACACTTCCTCCCGGATCGTGCGCTCGCCCAGGCGCCGTCTTCCATCCAGACCGATCCGAGCTCCTGGGCTACATCCCCGGTCGCCGCCCCCAATCGCTCGCCACCCCGAACCGAAGCAGTCGTCGAACGTAGGCCCGCAGGTCCGGGACCTCGATCCCGCTTCCCGCCAGCAACGCGATCGTCTCGCGGGTGTCGAAGCGTGGGTTCGCGGTGAGGTAGGGTACGAAGTACCGCAGGCTGCGCACGATCGGACGCACGCGCCCGAGCGCGATCCGCTCGATCACCGGTTGCACCCAGCGCATCCAACGATCCGGATCGACGAAGCGCACCGGCTCGCGATCGCTGAAGAAGCTTTGCAGGACCGCCACCACCTCCTCCAGCGTGACGTCTCCCTTCTCCCCTGCCGCCAGATGCACGCAGCGCCCCCGGCTCTCCGGCCTGCGTCGGATCGCGAGCACGGCGTCCCGGACGAAGTCCACCGGCACGAAGTCGAGCACGCAATCGGGCCGGGCGGGCGCGGTGCGCCAGAGTCCGGACGCGTAGGCGCTCACCGGGACATAGAACCCGGTGAAGCTCGGCGTCCTCCCCTGCGCAACCTCGCCCACGACGATGCTGGGCCGGAAGATCGTGACCGGCAGCTCGCGGGCTGCGTCGCGCACGAGCGCCTCGGCCTCCCACTTGGAGCGCTCGTAGCTGTTCCTGTGACCGTCTCGAGCCTCCGTCTCCGTCTCGCGGACGAGTCCCGCGCGCCGGCCGGCCACGAATGCGGTGCTCACGTGGTCGAGCCGCGCCAGCCCCGCCCGGTCCTGGCGCTCGCGGGCGAGAGCCAGCAGCTCCCGGGTACCCTCCACGTTCACCCGCCGCGCCCGTTCGAGCGGTAGATCGAAGCGGATGCTCGCACCACAGTGCAGGAAATCATCGCAGCAGGAGAGCACGAGCTCCCGGTCCTCGTGGGTGAGGCCGAGGCCGGGCGCGTCCAGCGCGCCCGGACACACCGTCATGGCGCGGTCCGAACGCTTCGCCGTGGCTTCGTCCAGCCAGGCGAGCGCAGCGCGTTGGCGTCGGTGCGCGTCCTCGCGGTCGCGTCCGCGCACGAGCGCGACCACGTACGATCCGCTCTCCAGCAGCCCTTGGATCAGATACCGGCCCAGGAACCCGGTGCCACCGGTGACGAAGACGCTCATCGTGCCCTCGCGATGCCCCGTGCCACGAGCTGCTCGGGCTCGTGGGCGAGCGGGATCTCCTGCGGCCTGGGTAGCGGGATGCGTGGCTTGAAGATCAGCAGGCACGCCGGGAGCAGCACGAGATCGCCCAGCAGGGCCGCTCCCAGGGTGAAGGCCGACAGCAGCCCGAAGTTCTGGTGCGGACCGAAGCCCGAGAAGGCGAAGACCATGAAGCCGAGCGCCAGCGCGACCGACGTCGTCACGATGGGCCGTCCGACCTCGTCCAGCGTGGATCGAATCGCCTCCGCTTCGCGCCCGTGAGCGCGCAGCCAGCGGCGATAGCGGGTCAGGAAGTGGATCGTGTCGTCCACGGCGATGCCCATGCACACCGAGCCGATCATGGCCGTACCGAGATCGAGCGCAATGCCCGCATAGCCCATGAATCCCAGCACGATCGTGATCGGGAAGACGTTCGGGAGCATGGCGACCGTGCCCGCCCGCAACGAACGCAGCATCAGGACGACCGTGATCCAAATGACCCCGAAGGCCAGGAACAGGCTGCTCACCTGGCCGTCCACCAGGCTCTCCACCATCTCGGCGTAGACGAGCGTCACGCCCGTGACCCGCGCCGACACCTGGTCCGCAGCGAGCCGCGCCGGCGGCTCGGGCCAGGCGGGACCGCGCCCGAGCAGATCGCTCGCGGTGCGCCGCAGGTCGTACCAGACCGTGTCCAGGACACGCACGCCGGTCACGGGTGGAAACGCGCTCGCGCGGTCGAAGACGAGCGAGGCATCGCTGGCCACGTGCCGCTCCAGACGCTCGCGGATCCGTGCGATCAGGTCCACCGTCTGGGCCGACGTGATGCTCTCGAGCCGCGCGGCCACGCGCGCCTCCTCGGCCTCCTCCCAGTGCGGATACAGGAAGGGAGCCGCGTCGCCGGCGTCCTCCAGCAGGATCAAGGCCGCCACCACCTCCGCGCGAGTCTCGGGCACGCGGAAGAACTGAGGATCCCCGTCGTGCATCTCCTGGTGCACGCGCTTCACGTAGTCCACGATCGAGAGCGAGCGGTCCACCTCGGGTTGGGCATCGAGCCAGGCCTGGAAACGGTCGATGCGGGACAGCATCTCGGGCTCGAGGAGCTCCCCGGGTGCGGTCCGCACCGTCACGTCCAGCGGGTGGATGCCACTCATCTCCCCGTTGATGGCGTCGTAGCTCGTGCGCAGGGCGTGGTCCTCGTCCAGGAAGCCGAGGAGATCCGTCTCCACGCGGATGCGGGAAATGCCCGCGACGGACACGACGATCAGGGCGATTCCACCCAGGAAGACGGGCCACCGGAAGCGCTCCGCGAGCGTCGCCACGTGGCCCAGCGCCCGTCCGATGCGGCGTTGGCGGTCCAAGCGTCCCTCGGAGGGCGCGGGAGGCAAGACGTGCAGGAGCAGCGCGGGCGCGAGCGTCACGGCGAGCAGCCAGGCCGCCATGACGCCGAAGGCAGCATACAGTCCCACCTCCCGCACCGGGAGGATCTTGCTCACGGCCAGCGAGGCGAAGCCCACCGCCGTGGTGAAGCTCGCCAGGAAGGCGGGCCAGGCCACGTGCTGGAGCGTGCGACGCAGGATCGCCTTGGGCTCGCGAACGATGCGTGCGTGGTCGTAGTAGCGGCTGAAGAGGTGGATCGTAATGGCGACGCCGATCACCTGGATGAGCTCCAGCACGACCGTGGAGACGACGGTCAGGTGGGAGCCGCACAGTGTGAGCAGCCCGACCGTCCACACCACGGCACAGGAGACCGTGGCCACGGGGATCCAGACGGCAGGTGCGCTGCGGAACAGCAGGAACAGCAGGGCGAAGCTCACGGCCAGGGACATCGGCAGCACCGTGGCGAGATCGATCTGCGCCGTGCGGCCGAGGCTGGCCTTGAGGATCGGCGTCCCCGCCAGGTGGAGCTCCCCGGCGACCTGGTTGCGTTCGCCCTCCCTGGCCAGGATCTCCTCGGCGCGCCCCAGCACGAAGCGGCGATACTTGAGGTCGCCCTCTCGATGGACGAGGCGTCCGAGCACGAGCGTCATGAGGGGCGCATCGAAATCCTCCGTGCGCGGAATCGAGATCAGGTTGTCGCGATACAGCGGATCGCCGACGGCGCGCTCCCAGAGCGAGGCCCGCTCGGCAGCGTCACCCGGCAGGGCATGAAGGAAGGGTTCGATGGCGAGCACGGACTCGCCGTCCTCGATCCGACTCTCGACCCACGTCACCGTGGAGAGGCTCACGACGCGGTCCACCAACGGAACCCCGAGCGCACCCGGCGCAGTTGGCGGTAGCTCGATGCCTTCCAGGGCGGTCGAGAGACGTCGGGTCAGCTCGAGGGCGGGACGCCCGAAGGGCCGCTCCGCCTTGAAGCCCACCACCACCAGCTCGTCCGAGCCGAAGCGTTGCAGGAAGCGCTGGTAGTAGAGACGCTCCGGGTCGTCCTGGAGCAGCATGCTCTCCACGGAGTCGTCGATCTGGACCCGGGTGGCGGCCAGGGCGAAGCCGAGCGTCACGACGGCGACCGCGGCCAGCACGACCCGCGGATGCTCGAGGAGGCGGGTCAGGAGGCGTTCCACGCCGACCTCCCGTGGCGCACGCGTGTGCGGCCGCCGCGCGCTCGCCGTGCGGATCGCGAGCAGAAGGGCTCGGGGCTCGGGGCGGAGAGCGCGAGGCCAGGGAAGCAGCGCATCGACTTCCTGCCACGGGCGCGCTCGTCTGACACGACTTCTACACCCGGACCGGAGCGCTGTAAAGGCGATTCGCAGCCCCCATCCGGGGGGTATGCAAGGAAAGCGCGGGGCTAGGGCTGCTTCAGCTCCACCGAGACCAGGGTGGAGACGCCCTTCTCCTGCATGGTGACGCCGTAGAGGCGATCGGCGATCTCGATGGTCTGCTTGTTGTGGGTGATGAGAAGGAACTGCGACTCCTTCGACATCTCGCGCACGATCTCGTTGAAGCGGCCCACGTTGGCGTCGTCCAGGGCGGCGTCCACCTCGTCCAGCAGGAAGAAGGGCGAGGGATGCACCTGGAACAGCGACACCAGCAGCGCCAGGGCCGTCAACGTCTTCTCGCCGCCGGAGAGCAGGTTCACGTTCTGGAGCCGCTTTCCGGGCGGCTGGGCCATGATGTCGACGCCCGCCTCGAGCACGTCGTCGCTCTCGGTGAGCGAGAGGCTGGCCTTCCCGCCCCGGAACAGCCGCGGGAAGCTCTCCTGGAAGCGCTCGTTCACGCGCTCGAACGTCTCCCGGAAGCGCTTGCGGCTGGTGCGGTTGATGCGGGCGATCGCCTCGCGCAGGGACTGCACGGTGCGCTCGAGGTCGTCCTTCTGCTCGGAGAGGAAGCGGAAGCGCTCGCCGAGCTCCTCGTGCTCCTCGATCGCCGCGAGGTTCACGTCGCCGAGCGACGTGTCGCGCCGGCGCGTCTCCTCGGCCAGCCGCCGTCGCTCGTCGCGGGGCAGGCCGGGAAGCTCCGCCAGCTCCGAGAGGTCCACCTCCGGCTCGCCCGCGGCGTCCGGGGCCGCGCCCTCGGCCGACGGCGGAGCGCCGGCGGCCGCGGCGGCGGCCTGCTCG
>JBFGJV010000212.1:0-5128 GCA_041577015.1 Myxococcota bacterium | reverse complement strand
TCGGCGCTCCGGGCACCGGGACGGAGGCCGTGCCGAGGAAGCTGCTCGCGCCGATGGAGGGCAGCGTCGGATCCCCGCTCCCGCTGCCCGGAAGCAACACGACACCGAGGTCCGCCACTTGGACCACGAGCGTCCCCGTGAAGGGCAGCCCCCGGGCAGGCGCGCCGACGTGACTCGCCCCGGCCACGAGCAGTGCGGTAGCGAGCATGCGGATGCGCATGGGCCTTCCCGTCTCCGGCGGGGCGGAGTGCATCGGCCGGATCCCGAGAGTACACAACGGCCGAGGCCGGCTGGCGGAAGAGCGTGAGAAGGCCGCGCCGGGCGGCCACGTCGTCGGGCTGGCGCTCCCAACGGGACTCGAACCCGTGTCTTGGCCTTGAGAGGGCCACGTCCTAGACCGCTAGACGATGGGAGCGTGCCGCCGATAGGCGGGCAGAACGGTGCCAACCCCGGGAGCGGGTGTCAACCGGCGGTGCCGCCTTTCGGTATGCTCGCGCCATGATGCGTTGCATGCTTTGCGGCAAGGAGCGCCCGGACGAGGAGCTGCGCGGACGCGTCTGCCGTGCGTGCGCCGACTCGGTCCGACGCGAGGCTTCGGGAGCCAAGCGGAAGGAGAAGCGGGCCTCGGACCGCGCCCTTCGGGCCGAGGGCCAGTCCCCCGAGACGTCCGGCGGCTCCGACTAGCGCTCGGCGGTCAGCGCTTCGGCGGGAAGGTCCGGGAGCAGCGGCAGCCCGAGGCTCGCGCGCAGCCGATTCTCGGTCCCGACCGCCTCTTCCAGGGACGGAGCAAAGCGACGCAGGTCGTCCAGCGCCGCGGCAAGGGCCTGCGGATCGCGGCGCGCCAGGGCGAGCCGCGCCTGCAGCTCGTTCAGGCTCGGGTCTCCAGGGAGCAAGGCCCGGGATTCCGCCAGGGCGGTGGCCGCCTCGTCCAGGCGTTGGGCAGCCAGGAGACGCCGCGCCTTGCGCTCGAGCGGTGCCGCCCGCCCGCGGCGCTCGCGGCGATCGGCGTCGGCATAGGCGCGGGCGTCGCGTTCGTCTCCCAGGGCCAGGGCGAGGCGTGCGGCCAGACCGTCGATTCCCGGTAGGCGTCGTCCCTCCTCCGTGTCGCGGAAGCGGAGCAGCGCCTCTTGATGGGAGCGCAGCTCGTCCGCGTCGGCGCCCCGCGCCAGGGCGCGCTCCGCGGCGTAGAACGCCAGGCGCGGGAAGCGTTCGCGCGCGTCGGCGGGCACGCGCTCGAACCAGGCCCAGGCGGCTGCGGGATCCACGTGGTGCAGGGCGCGCCCGGCGTCGTAGGCGTCCTGGGGCGCCGCGGATCGCTTCCAGGCCTCGGCGAACCGCGCCGCCGCCTCGGCGAAGGCGCGCTCTCGCACCGCGGCGTGGTGGGCCAACGCACGCCAGGGCTCGGGCCGCTCCGGATGCGTCGTGCGCAGCGTCTCGAGGGCGGCCAGCGCCGCCTCCGCCTGCTCCGGGTCGCCGAGCCGCGTGCGCGCCTGAAGCGTTGCTCGAATCACGGGGTCGAGGTCCGCACCGTGGCTGCGCAGCAGGCGCTCCATCTTGGCGTCGAAGGTCGCCCGCGTGTCGCGTCCGTCGGCTTCGACCAGCGACTCCGCGACCGCCTCCACGTCGACGGCGCCGCGCACGGTCGGCAGTACCGGCGTGTCCGCCGGGAGTCGCCGCTCCACGTCCTGGAACGCGAGCACGCTCCACTCCCGCTGCCGCGGGATCCGCGTCTCTACGAAGGCATTGTCGTCCGTGTTTGCCGCGCCCGGCTCGATGGCCGCCACCGCCGACACGGGCGCCTCGAAGAGGGCCAGCAGATCGGAGACGTCGTGGATGTCGAACGTCGCAAGGCGCGCGCCCAGGTCGGGCTCGGACAGGCTCCGCTCCAGCGCGTCGAGGTCGAGCTCCAGCGGACCGTGTCCTCCCAGGAACAGCAGCGAGACCCGGGACGAGAGCCGCACGCCGTTCACCAGGAAGCCGTCGGGGAAGACTCGCGCAAAGCTGGTGGCGATGGCCAGCAGCGACTCCACGTCGGTCCGGAAGCCGTTCACCCAGAGCGCGAAGATGCCATCCTCCGAGAGGTTCTCCTTGGCGAGGGCGAAGTACTCCTCGGTGAAGAGGTTCGCCGCGCCCTGCAGCCAGGGGTGGCTCGGCTGGGAGGCGATCACGTCGAAGCGCCCGCCGCCCCGGTGCCGCTCCAGCAGCAGCCGGTGGCGTCCGTCGTCCACCCGGAGCGTGACGCGCGGGTCGTCCAGGGGGCTCGGGCGTCCGGCGTAGAGGTGGCGCACCGCCTCGGCCACGCCCGGCTCCAGCTCCACCGCCTCCACCTGCGCGACGTCGGTGTCGAGGAGGGCGCGCACGGTGTTGCCGCCGCCGAGGCCGATCACGAGCGCGCGCTCCGGCGCCTCCGCGAGGAGCGTCGGCAGCACACCCAGCAGCACGGCCTCCAGGGAGTAGTAGGGCGGGCCGTAGCCCACGCCCGCCTCGGGAAGTCCGTTGGTCCGCAGCAGGCGGCTCCCCTCCTGGTCGTAGACCGTCACGATGGAGGAGCGACCTTCCCACCAGAAGGCCAGCGAGCGCCCGAGCCGCTCCAGCCCGGCCTCGTAGCCCTCCAGGTCGTGGTTCTGCACCTCGCGCCCCGCCACGGCCTGCTGGACGTGCACGCCGTCGTAGGAGAGCGAGACGAGCAGCAGCGCGGCCACCGCGGTTCCGCTCGCGGCGAAGCGCGGGCGGCCTCGCGAGCCCTGGAAGCCCACGAGCACGACGAGGGCGACGGCCAGCTCGAGCAGCAGCAGGGCGAAGAGCGTGGCGTCGGTCCCGAGCGTGGGAATGGCCCAGAAGCCCACCCACAGGCTCGCGACGATGCTGCCCGCGGTGTTGATGCCGGTGGCAACACCCATGCCCTGGCCCACGGTGCGGGCGCGGCGGGTGTAGATGCGGATCAGGATGGGGAAGGCCGCCCCGAACAGCGCCGTGGGTAGCAGCACCAGCGGGAGCACCAGCAGGAACAGCGGGTGCAGGCCGTCGGCTCCCGGCAGCCAGTCGCCCAGGCGGCGGTTCGCCCAGGGCAGGAACGGGATGGCGACGGTGCCGAGGGAGACGGCCAGGGCGATCGCCGCATGGAGCAGGCCGAAGGCTCGGGGCAGGTCGCGGATGCGATCCACGCCCCGGGCCATCACCAGGCTCCCGAGCCCGATCCCGAGCAGGTAGGACGCGAGCACCGCGGAGAAGCCGTAGAGCGTCCCCTCCATCACGATGCCGAAGACGCGCGCCCAGACGATCTCGTAGCCGATCGCCACGAATCCGGAGAGTGCGAAGAAGGCCAGGAAGGCGGCGCGCTCGGGACGCCCGAGCTCGTCGGCCTGCGCGGGAGCTGCGAGCGACGCCGGGGGCGCCGGCTGCGGCTCCCGCTCCGGTGCCCTGGCGCCTTCGCGTCCGCGCACCAGCGCCAGGACGGTCGCTGCCACGACGATGTTGATGGTCCCGGCCGTCCACACCGAGCGCGTGAGCCCGAGTCCGGGGATCAGCCAGAAGCCGCACACGTAGGCGCCCAGCACGGCGCCGAGCGTGTTGGCTGCGTACAGGATGGCGCTCCAGCGTCCGAGCGTGCGGTCGTCGCCCACCAGGCCCCGCGCCACCACGGGGAGCGTCGCGCCCATGGCGGTGGTGGGCGGCAGCAGGATGGCGCCGGCCACGGCCAGGCGGATCGCCATGGTGGCCAGAGGGCCGTGCTCCGCCCCCAGCCAGGCATGGATCCCATCGAGTCGCTGCAGCAGCGGCAGCGAGAGGAGGGCGAACACCCCGATCCCCAGCTCCAGCAGGGCGTAGAGACGGAGGGGACGGTGGACCCGGGTGAGCCAGCGCGCCGCCAGCAGGTTGCCCAGCGCCATGCCCGCGAAGAAGACCGCCAGCACCGCGCCGATGGCCTCCGAGGTGGTGCCGAAGGTGAAGCCCAGCAGCCGCGTCCAGATGATCTGGTAGACCAGGGCCGCCAGGCCCGAGAAGACCAGGCACCCCACCAGCACGGCGCGGCGTCGCGGCATCGGCCCTCCTGGCGCCGCGCGATGGCGGCGGCGGCGACCCCCCGGGGCCACCACCTGCATCTTCGGCCGCCGAGGCCCGGGCCTTTACCGGAAGTGACGTTTTTCGGCGCCGAGGCGACGCATCCCGTCACCCGGCGAGGCGGCAAGCACGGAGCGGGCTCCGCCGCGCAGGCCGGCCGCGCCCGCCCGAAGCGGTTTCCCCGCTCAACCCTGCGCCTGCTTCTGCCGATGTCAGACCCTGCGACGGCCGGATTGGCACGTGGGTTGCTCCATTCGCGGCCGCGATCCGAGTGGCCGACCGATCGACGGTGGCCTTCGGCAGCCACGGGGCACGGGGCCCCGCCGGTCGCCAGCGCTCGGAGAGGAAACGAAGGAGATGACTCGAATGACTCTGCGCGACACGCGACGCGGCGGCTTCACGCTCATCGAGCTGATGATCGTCGTGGCCATCATCGGGATCCTGGCGGCCATCGCCATCCCGAACTTCCTGCGCTTCCAGCTGCGGGCGAAGGCGAGCGAGGGCAAGTCGAATCTCGCCGCGATCCGCACCGCCGAGGAAGGCTATTTCGCCGAGTTCGGCACCTACGTGATCGCCAGCACCACGCCGGCCCTGCCGCCGGGGCCGGACAAGCAGCTGTGGCCGGTGCCCTCGCTGATGTGCCCGACCTGCTTCGACACGCTCGGCTGGGCGCCCGAGGGTGAGGTGTACTTCCAGTACGCGGTGACGGCCGCGCCTGGACTCGCCGGCATGGCGCTGGTGCAGTTCACGGCCGACGCCTGGTCGGACATCGACGGCGGCGACCAGAACGGCGACGCGATCAACACGGCGTCGTTCGGCTACATCAAGCCGATCACCGGCGCCATGACGGGCCTCGCCGGCATGCTCACGATGTGTCCGGCCACCGGGACCTACAACCCGGTGAACCCGGCCGTGGGCCTGCTCGAGACCGTGGGTCCGTGCGACGCGACCTCGGGCCAGAGCGAGTTCTAGCCCGCGGTCCATGTTTGCGGGGCCGGGCCGGCGTTGCCGGTCCGGCCCTTCGACTTCCGTCGGGTCTGCGGACGCCAGGTGGGTCCGGTGGCCC
>JBFGJV010000211.1:0-5134 GCA_041577015.1 Myxococcota bacterium | reverse complement strand
CCGCCCAGCACCAGCAGCAGGTCGGCGTCCGCGGCGACGCGCTCCCGGGAGGCGCCCTCCCGCCCCGCAACCGCGCCGGCCTCCTCGTCCAGGCTCACCCGGAGGCCGCGCTCCGCGAGCCCCTTCTCCAGCTCGCGCACCACGCCCGCAGCCTGCGGCTGACCGGGCTTCAGGAACACCCCCACGGTCCGAATCGTCACGCGAGCGCCTCGGCGGTTCGGCTCACGCTAGCATCGCGTCATGCCCCCCGACGAGCCCCTCGAGCTGTTCGAGCGCGAGCGGCAGGGGGCCGCCCGCCCCGAGCCGCCCCTCGCCGATCGCATGCGTCCCCGCAGCCTGGACGAGGTGGTGGGCCAGGCGCACCTGATCGGACCGGGTGCGCCGCTGCGCACGCTGGTCGAGTCGGGCGCCCTCCCCTCGCTGATCCTGTGGGGCCCGCCCGGATCGGGCAAGACCACGCTCGCGCGCCTGCTGGCGGGGGGCGCCCACGCACCCGACGCGCGCGGGGTCCGCTTCGTGGCGCTCTCCGCGGTGCGTGCGGGCGTGAAGGACGTCCGCACCGTCGCCGAGCGCGCGGCACGCGAACGCGCCGGCGGCGTGCGCACGGTGCTGTTCCTGGACGAGATCCATCGCTTCCACCGCGGCCAGCAGGACGCCCTGCTCCCCCACGTGGAGGACGGGACCGTGACGCTGCTGGGCGCCACCACCGAGAATCCCTCCTTCGAGCTGGTGCCCCCGCTGCTGTCGCGCTGCCGGGTCTTCGTGCTGGAGCGGCTGGACGAAGCGGCGCTGGCCACGCTGGTGGACCGGGCGATGGCGGATCCGGAGCGCGGCCTGGGCGCCTCGGGCGCCCGCCTGGACGAGGAGGCACGCGGCGCGCTCGTGGCCGCCGCCGACGGCGACGCGCGCCGGGCGCTCGGGCTGCTGGAGGCGTCCGTGGCGCTTTGGCGCCGCACGGGCGACGGCAATGCTCCACTCTCGGCGGCGCTGGTGGGCGAGGCGGCCGGTCGCCCGCTGCTCCTGCACGACCGCGACCGCGAGGAGCACTACAACGTCGTCTCCGCCCTGATCAAGAGCCTGCGCGCCAGTGATCCCGACGCCGCCCTCTACTGGCTGGCGCGCCTGCTGGAGGCGGGCGAGGACCCCACCTACGTGGCGCGACGCCTGGTGATCTTCGCGTCCGAGGACGTGGGCAACGCGGAGCCCCAGGCGCTTCCCCTCGCCACCGCGGCGCACCTGGCCGCCGAGCGCATCGGCATGCCGGAGGCGCGCATCCCGCTGGCCCAGGCGGTCACCTTCCTGGCCTGCGCGCCCAAGAGCCGCGCCAGCTACGCGGCCCTGGAGGAGGCGCGCCGCGACGCCCGGGAGCGGGGGTCCCTGCCCGTCCCCCTGCACCTGCGCAACGCCCCGACGGCGCTCATGCGCGAGCTCGGCTACGGGCGCGCCGATCCCGGGGCGTCGAATCTCCCCGAGGCCCTGGGCGCCCGGCGCTACTACGAGCCCGGACGTGCGGGCGCGGAGCGGACCATCGCGGAACGCCGGGCCGGGCAGCGGGCCGACGAGGACTAGCCGGACGGCGAGACGCGCCGCTTCGGCCGGGCGGCGGCGACCCGGTTGCGGCCGGTGTGCTTGGCGCGGTAGAGCGCCTCGTCCGCCGCCTGCAGCAGCGATTCGGGGTCTTCCATGCCCTCGCCCACCGAGGCCACGCCGATGCTCACCGTGGCCCGGAACTTCTCCCCGCGCGGGGACTCGAACTCCTCGCTCGCAAAGGCCGAACGCACGCGCTCGGCGGCGGCCAGCGCCCCGCGCCGATCCGTGTGCGGCAGCAGCACCACGAACTCCTCGCCACCCCAGCGCGCGCCCACGTCGGTCGCCCGCAGCGTGCGTTGCACCGCAGCGCTGAAGGCGCGCAGCACCTCGTCCCCGGTCCCGTGACCGTGCTCGTCGTTCACCTGCTTGAACGCATCCAGGTCGGCCATCCAGATCGAGAGCGGCATGCGATAGCGCCCCGCGCGCATGAGCTCGAGCCGGAGCATCTCGCTGAGATAGCGCCGCGTGCGCATGCCCGTGAGCGCGTCGGTCATGGAGAGCCGCTCGAGCTCGGCGTTCTTCTGGCGGAGCCGGCGCTGGAGGCTCTGGATCTTGAGGTGCACACCGACGCGCGCCAGGAGATCCTGCGGATCGAAGGGCTTGGCGATCACGTCGCACGCGCCCTGCCGCAGCAGACTCGTCCTGCGCCCCTGGTCCTCGCACGCCGTCACGAACAGGAACGGCGCATCCGATTCGGTGGACTGCCCGCGCTTGGCGCGCAGCAGCTGCTCGCCGTCGATTCCCGGCAGCTCGAGGTCGCAGAGCACGAGGTCCACCGGCTCCGCGAGCAGCAGGCGCAGCCCCGCGAGACCGTCCTCCGCCTCCAGCACGCGGTCCACGTCCGGCGCGGCCTCCAGGGCCTCGCGCAGCATCGCGCGGTGCATCTGGCTGTCCTCGATCAGGAGAATGGTGGCCACGCCGACTGCCGCCTCCCGGATCCGGTCCTCGTCTCATCGGCCCGTCCCCCCGGAAATCTGTAGAGGCGGTTTGGGACACGCCCGAGCCCCAGGGGGAAGGGCGCCTGTGACCTCCACGCGCGCACGGCCTCACTCCGCTTTGCGGAGCAGGGAGGAGCCCGTGAAGAAGGCGCTCGCAAGGGGACGCAGGCCGTTCGTGGTGGGCATCGAGCTCGGCTGCGAGCTGGCCTCGTCCGCCCTACGCCTGATCCCGGGGCGTCGCCGGGATCCCGCCCATCCGGGCTAGGCGTCGCGCGGGGCGCTCGCCCGCACGGCGCGCCCCGGGCGCTCGTCCACCGCCGTGAGGCTCGGGCGGGCCTCCTCCGAGGCCCAGCGCCCCTGGAGGTCCTGCTCCCCGCGGCCGTACGTGCCCCCGAGCCGCCCCTCGTTCAGCTTGACCCAGGTCCGGGCGGCCAGCGTGAGCGCAAAGAGCAGCAGCACCGCGCCGCCCAGCAGCAGATCCTGGGGAGTGAGGCTCAGGACGGTCGGACGGTAGACCGTCGTCATCCAGATCGCCTTCAAGGCGACCGCCAGCATCACGCTGCTCCAGCCGAGCAGGATGAGCAGATCGATCAGGGGCAGAACAGGCACGCGCGGCTTCCGTTCCCCCTCGCACCCCGGACACGAGCGGCCATCTTACGCCGGCGAAAGGGCCAGGGTCAACGCGACCGGCGGCAGGGCCTGCGGGGACGGGAACCGGACCGGGGTCGACCCGCGGGGCTTCAGGCGAGCCGGCGGCTGCCCGACAGCGCCAGGCCGATCAGTCCCAGCCCGAGCAGCCCCCAGGTGCCCGGCTCCGGGACCGGTGTGGGGGCGCAATCGAGGCCGTCGACGCCCTGGCAGTAGCCGAAGGGCGGGAGGCCGGTGCGGTCCACGGTCCAGCGCTCCTCGCCGTCGTTGGCCTCGCACTCGAACGGCCCGCTCGGGTGGTTGGGATCGCCGTCCAGACACGTGAGCGTGAAGCCCATTTCGGCGTAGAGGTAGACGTAGTCCTCGTCCAGGTCGAAGGCCGCTGCGTTCACGTAGAAGAGGTAGTCGAGATTGGACTGCCCGCCCACGTCGTCCCGCAGCACCGCGTACATCGTCGCATCGTCCGCGAACCAGTCGAAGACCGGAGATAGCCCGTTGAGCGTATCGGTGCTCTCGTCGTAGCTGTCCAGCACGCTGCTGTCGCTCTGGAAGAGCTGGAACTCGTTTAGGGAGAGGTAGGGATCGGCGCCCGGAGCCGTATTGATGCCGAGGCCGAACTCGTAGTAGAGGGTGCCATCCAGCTGCACCCGCGGAACATCGCTCAGGAGCAGCGCGAGGGCGTTGGTCGTGGTGCCGAACTGGTAGGGGTTCGGATTCCCGAAGTTCTGGCCGGTGTTGTAGCCCTGCTCGTTCCCCTTTCCTCCCTGCTGCCTGAGCTCCAGGAAGACATCGTTCGAGCCGATCCCCTGGGCGCTGGAGCCGCTCGAGTGCCACACGCGCACGGTTCCTCCCACGGCGCCCGTGTGGGTGGTGAGGGCATCGAGGCCGGTCACATCGATCTCTGTGGCCGCAGCGGGAGCGGCCAGGCCCGCGACCACCAGCAGAGCGAGCAGAGGGTTGACGGTGGAGACGGGTCGATCGTACGCCCTTCCGAGTCCGATTCTGCAAGCGCCCACGGCAGCTTCCTCCCAGCTCCCCATCGCGCCGCCATGAGGCGCAGCCGCGATGGGGCTGTTACCCTACATGCAATTCAAAGACCAATTTCCACATAAATGCACAAGATCCGCACAAAGCCTCGTAGGTGGGAACCTTTTAGTCGAAGGACGAGCGGCCAGGCGGTTCGATTGCCCTCGTCGAGCGACGGATCCCGTTCCGCAAACGGGAAAAATATTTCTTTTTGTAAAGAAAGCCGGGCCTTAGCCGTCGCGGACCCAGCGCCAGAGCTCGCGGGGGGTGGGCTTCTTGCCGTGCAGGAGGATGCCCACGCGGTAGATGCGCCCGCAGGCCCAGATCATGAAGACGATGAAGAGCACTGCCAGCGTGTAGCCGACCGCGATCTGCCACGTGGGCGGCATCTTCACCGTGATGCGCAGCATCATGATGAGGGGCGAGAAGACCGGGATCAGCGACGCCACCACGGCCAGGCGCGAGTCCGGGGCGTTCACCACGGGCAGGAACAGCATGAAGCCGGCCAGCAGGATCAGGACCGCCACGAAGGCGAACTGCTGCGCGTCCTGGAGGCTGCTGGAGGCGGCGCCGATGGCGGCGTAGAAGCTGGCGTAGACGAAGTAGCCCACCACGAAGAGCGCGAGGAAGTGGAACGCGAAGGAGAACTCGAGCACGGGGAGCGGCAGGCCGGCCCGCAGCGGCAGCACACCCGCCGTCGCCAGCGCCGTGCCGAGGCCCAGCATCCCCAGCCAAATCGCCAGCTGCGTGAGCCCCACCAGGCCGATGCCCACGAGCTTGCCCATCATGAGGTCGAAGGGGCGCACGCTGGAGAGGATCAGCTCCACCACGTGGGAGCCCTTCTCCTCGAGCACGCCCTGCATCACCTGCACGCCGTAGATGGCGAGGATCGCGTAGAGCAGGAACGAGAGCATGTAGGCCAGCAGGAACTG
>JBFGJV010000210.1:0-5143 GCA_041577015.1 Myxococcota bacterium | reverse complement strand
GCGCCCTGGAACGCGATGCCCTGCATGCGCAGCTGCAGGTCGGGATCCGTGGCCTCCTCCCGGGCGATCCGGAAGGCGTCGAGGGCGTACACCTTGATGTTCTTGCTGGCGATCAGCTTCTGGAACGGGCCCGGGATGCTCTCCCAGACCTTCTCCGGCGAGGGCTGGTCGCTCTGCAGGATGAAGACGCCCCCCTCCTTCAGGCCGGCGAGCGCGTTCGTGTGGTGGAACACGTTGGGATCCGGCGACAGCACCACGTCCACGTAGAAGTACTCGCAGTTCACGCGGATCGGCTCCGGCGCCGCGGACAGATAATAGGTGGTGGGCTGCCCCTTCTTCTCGGAGCCGTACTTCGGGTTGGCCTTGATGTGCCAACCGAGCAGGTCGAACAGCGTCATCGCGAGGTTCTTGCCGGTGGTGATGGCTCCCCAGCCACCCACCGAGTGGAAGCGCGCGGTGATGCTCCCCTCGGGCATGAGGTTCGGGTTCTCGGAGCCGCGGACGGCCAGCCCCTTCACGTGCGGGTAGGCCTCCTCGACGGTCTGCTGGTAGATCTCCTGCTTGGGCGTGAGGGGCTCGTCCCGCAGGAAGTCGATGGACAGGTAGAACAGCCGCTTCCGCGCCCCGTCCGGAAGCATGTTCTCCACCGCGCCCACGACACCTTCCGGCTGGAGGTCGCGGCTCCCCATCCCGAAGCAGCCCGAATAGAGGGGCGGCGCGTCCTTGGCGTCGCGGTAGGTCTCGAGACCGGGGTGGGCGGGGCGGCCGGGCTCCCGGCCGTTCTCCAGGCACTTGCTCAGCGTCGCGCGCACCTCGCGCATCAGCGGCAGATCCACCGCCAGCGGCTGGTCGAGCCGCTCCAGCACCGCCACGCCCTTCTTTCCCTTCAGGATCCGCCCCACGAGATCCGCCGGGAACGGGCGGAACATGACCAGGTCCACCACACCGACCTTGAGGCCGCGCGTCTCCCGCAGGTAGTCCGCCACCGCCTCGGCGCTCGGGATCAGGCTGCCCTGGCCCAGGATCAGGTAGTCGGCGTCCTCGACGCGGTGGGTGGCCACGCGCTGGTAGCGCCGGCCGGTCAGCGCGTGGAACTCGGCGAAGGCGCGGTCCGCCAGCTCCTGGACGTGATCGAAGAAGAAGGGGCGCTGCGCCGCCACGCTCTGCATGTAGGAGTCCTGGTTCTGCACCACACCCGCCATCACCGGGTTGTCCACGTCCCAGAGCAGGGGGATGCGCCGACGCTTCTCGCCGTAGATCAGGCGCTGGGCCGGCGTCGGGGTGTCGATGAGGTCGTCCGGACGTCCCAGGTACTCGGCGATCAGCTCGCGCTCCGGAACGCGCATCGACTCGATCAGGTGCGTGGTTAGGAAGCCGTCCTGGGCCACCGCTCCCGGGTTGAGCGAGAGCTCGGCGATGCGGTGCGCGACGATGTTGAGGTCGGCGGCGGCCTGGGCGTTCCGGGCGAACAGCTGGAAGAAGCCGGTGTCGTCGATGCAGTGGTAGTCGTCGTGGCCGGCGTGCACGTTCAAGGTGGCCTTGGTCATGGCACGCGCACCGATGTTGAGCACGTAGGTGAGCCGCTTTCCCACCGCGGCGTAGAGCGACTCGTGCATGTAGGCGATGCCCTGGCCCGAGGAGAAATTGGCGGCGCGCAGCCCGGTCATGGCCATGCCGGCAGTGACGGCGGCGGCCGCGTGTTCCCCCTCGGGCTCGACGAAGATCAGCGGGCGCTCGGAGACGTTCAGATGGCCCGCCGCGGCGGCCTCGGCCCAGTACTCCCCCATCTGCGTCGACGGCGTGATCGGGTACGCCCCCGCCGCGTCGCTGGACTCGCGCTCGCACATGATGACGGCTGTGTTGCCGTCCATGGCAGCGCGCACGCCGGGGTACTTGAAGCCGGCGGCCTCTTGCTTGCTTCTTCCGAGCATGGGAACTCCCGTCTCCTGGCTACGTAGGGGCAGCGCGGAGCGCACCCTTGCGAATGATCTTGCGGGCAGCCGGCCCCTTCACGGGACCTGCGACCGAATCGATCCACACGATCGCTCCGGTGGGGCAGCGCTGGATCGGAACCCGGGTCTGATGGTCGCGCGCGTAGTCCACCACGGCGAGGTTGTCCCGGATGCTGACGAGGCCCGGTGCGTCCATGGCGCAGCGCCCGCAGGCGGTGCACGCCACCTCGCAGTCGTCCAGGATCTCGTCCCCCGCCTCCAGGGACTTGCAGGCCACCCAGAGCCGGTGGCTGGCCGGGTGCAGCGAGAAGAGGTCCTTGGGGCAGGCATCCACGCAGTCCCCGCACGCCGTGCAGCGGGCCTCGTCCACCACCGGGAGCTCGTGGGGGTCCATGTGGATGGCGTCGAAGTCGCACGCGTCGGCACAGTCGGCCAGGCCCAGGCAGCCCCAGAAGCAGCCCCGGCCGCCGCCGGCCACCTGCGCCGCCGCCCGGCAGGAGAGCAGGCCGTCGTAACGCGCGTGGCGGCGGGAGACGTTGGATCCCCCGGCGCAGGCGAGACGCGCGACCCGCTTCTCCTGCACGCCCACCTCCACGCCCAGCAGGCGGGCGATGCGCTCTCGACCCTCCTCGCTGCTCACCGTGCAGCGGACCGGCGGGGCCTCGCCCCGCACCAGCGCCTCCGCGAAGGGGCGGCAGCCCGGGTAGCCGCAGGCGCCGCAATTGACCCCGGGCAGCATCGCCTCGACCCGGTCGATGCGCGGATCCTCCTCCACGTGGAGCTTGCGGTTGGCCAGCGTCAGGAGCGACGCCAGGGCGAGGGTGAGCCCGCCGAGCGCGCCGACGGCGGTCAGGATCAGCAGCAGCGAAGCCAAAGCCCCCTCCCCGTTCACGCCACGCCGAAGCCCGAGGTGCGAACCACGGCGAGGCGCTTGGTGACGAGGTAGCCCTCGCAGCCGGGCAGATCCTCGAGCAGCTCGCGCCCCCTGCGCGGTCCGAGCACCATGACGAGTGTCGCCAGCGCATCGGCGGTGGCGGCGTCCGGCGCCACCACCGTGGCGCTCGCCAGCTCGGGGGTAGAGTAGCCGGTGCGCGGATCGACGATGTGGTGGTGGGCGTAGTCCGGCGTGAAGGCCTGCATGTAGTCGCCGGAGGTGGCCACGGCCCGGTCGCGGGCCTGGAAGCGCGCCTGGAGCGTCAGAGGCCGCCGGGGGCTGCGTATCCCCACGCGCCAGGGTCGTCCGTCGCCCTTGTCGCCGCCCGCCACCAGATCTCCGCCTGCCTCCACGAAGACGTTGGGGAAGCCGCGGGCACGCAGCACGTCGACGCCGCGGTCCACCACGTAGCCCTTGCCGATGCCATCCAGCGTGAGCTTCACATCGGGTCGCTCGACGCGGATGCTCCGCCCGTCGATGCGGACCGCCCGCTGGTCCACGCGCGCCACGACCCGCTCGAGCGCGGCGCCCGAGGGCGGCGGCAGGCCGGCCGCCCGGTGCTCCCGATGCAGGTCGAGCACCGGCTGCACCGAGACGTCGAAGGCTCCATCGCCCAGGCGGCCGACGCGATCGGCCAGGCGCAGCACGTCGACCAGGGCGTCGGAGGCGCCCTCCACACGACCTCGCTGGTTCAGGCGCCACACCTCGCTCCCGGGTCGGTAGCGGCTCAGCAGCGCCTCGAGCTCCGCCATGCGGGCCAGCGTCGCGTCGGCGGCGGCGGACGCGGCGTCGGGATCGTCGCCCAGCACCCGCAGCTCGACGCGCGTGCCCATCAGCAGGCGGGCCCGGGTGACACCGCGCCGCGGCTCGGGGCGCGCGAGACCCAGCCGCCAGGCCACGCCGGCGACGCCGCCCACGGCCAGAATGCGGAGTACGTCGCGGCGGGTGGGAAGACCGCGGCGGCCGGCTTCGGACATTCTCGTGCGCGCGCCCCCGCTCGGGCTCGGAGCAAGTCTCGTGCCGGGGGTAGGCCCCGTCCGCCCCCGCCGTCGGGCGAGTGGGCGCCGAGCGAGGCATTCTACCCCACTGCTGAGGCCTTTCGGCCCACGCTGGCGCATCACGCCTCGCCCGCCCAGCTCCGCTCCGGACGGGCGGCGTTGAGTGCCCAGCGGGGAGATGCCATCCTGACCCATTCCCGATGACCAGGCCCCCCCCGACCTACGCCGCCCACCTCGTGGGCGTGATCGGCGGCGCCACCGCGGGCGCCGAGATCGCCGGCCGCCTCGCGGAGCGCGGCGTCCAGGTGGTGGTGTTCGAGCAGAACCCGCGGCCCTACGGAAAGATCGAGGACGGTCTGCCGCGCTGGCACGTGGCCCTGCGACGCAAGGAGTACGAGGTCATCAGCGGCAAGCTCGAGCACCCCAACGTGCACTTCGTTCCGCTCACCCACGTGGGGCGCGATCTGGACTTCGCCGAGCTGGTGCGGGCCTGGGGCTTCCACGCCGTGGTGCTCGCGTGCGGCGCGTGGAGGGACCGGCAGCTTCCCATCGAAGGGGCCGACGCCTGGATCGGCAAGGGGCTGGTCTACCAGAACCCCTTCATCATCTGGTTCAATCACGCCGAGGAGGCCGGCTATCCGGGGCCGCGCTTCGTACCCGAAGACGACGCGATCGTGGTCGGGGGCGGTCTCGCCTCCATCGACGTGGTGAAGGTCCTGATGCTGGAGACCACGCGAAGCGCCCTGGCGCAGCGCGGCATCGCGGTCTCGATGCTCGAGCTGGAGGTCAAGGGGATTCCCAAGGTCCTCGCGGCCCACGGGCTCGCCTGGGAAGAGCTGGGGCTCGCCGGCTGCACGCTCTTCTACCGGCGCCGGATCGAGGACATGCCGCTGGTGGAGATCCCGCCGGGCGCTCGCCCGGATCGCGTCGACAAGGTTCGCACGGCGCGGCGCAAGCTGATCGAGAAGGCCATGGAGAAGTACCGCTTCCGGGTCGAGCCGCTGGCCGCTCCCGAGGGTCTCGTGGTCGAGGGCGACCGCCTCGTGGGTCTTCAGTTCCGGCGTACCCGCATGGACGAGGGCCGCCTCGTCCCCACCGACACGACCTTCGAGCGCCGGGGCTCGTTCGTGGTCAGCTCGATCGGCAGCATCCCCGAGCCCATCCCGGGCATCGAGACCAAGGGCGAGCTGTTCCGCTTCACGGACTGGGAGCTGGGGCTGCTCGGGGGCTATCCCACCGTGTTCTCGGCCGGCAACGTG
>JBFGJV010000209.1:0-5183 GCA_041577015.1 Myxococcota bacterium | reverse complement strand
CGCGCCGCTTTGCCTCTCCCCGACGCTACACTCCGCCGCGAATGCCGGAGGAACCCCTCCCCCCGTCGCGGGGCGAGGGGTCGGTTTGCTCGTGGATGGATGAGCAGCGCGCCACCCGAACCCTCGAGGACGTGATCCAGCGCGTGCTCGAGCGCCACCACCCGGTCCGCCTGACCGGGCTGCGGGGCTCCGCGCGCGCCGCGGTGGGCGCACGACTGGTGGCGGCGCATCGCGGTCCGGCCCTCTTCGTGGCGCCTCACGCCAAGGCGGCCGACGCGCTGCTGGAGGACCTGCGCGCGGCACTGGGCGAGCCGGCCCCGCCCGAGCCGGGGCGCCTGCGCGCCTTCCCGCGCCACGACACGCTGCCCTACGAACGCTTCTCGCCCCAGCCGCAGGTGGTGGCCCAGCGCATGGACGTCCTCTACCGCTGGCTGGCCCACACCCGCCAGGGGGACGCGCGCGCCCCCATCGTGGTCGCCCCTTGGAGCGCGCTGGCCATGCGCGTGCCGGCCCGGGACGCCCTTCGCGGACGCGCGGTGCATCTCGAGGTGGGGCAGAGGGTGGACCGCGATGCGCTGGTGGAGCGGCTCGTCTCCGCCGGCTATGCGCGCATGCCGCTGGTGGAGGAGCCGGGCGAGCTGGCCGTGCGCGGCGGGATCCTGGACGTCTTCCCGCCCCATCGCGCTCGGCCCCTGCGCGTGGAGCTGCTCGGGGACGACGTGGAGTCGCTGCGGGAGTTCGATCCCGCCAGCCAGCGCTCCCAGGCCCGGGTCGGCCACGCCGTGGCGCCGCCGCCCCGGGAGCTGCTCTTCGACCGCTCCCTCGTCGTCGATCGCTCCGACGCGATCCGCAAGCTGGCGCACGTCCAGCGCGTGCCGGCGGCCGCCGTGGACGCGCTGCTCGACGCGTTGCTGCGCGGACACCTGCCGCCGGGGGCCGAGGCCCTGGCGCCGCTGCTCCAGCCCGCCACCGAGCGGGTGGTGGACTACCTGCCCGACCAGACCCTCGTCGTGATCGACGACCCGGAGAGCGGACGCCAGCGTGTGGCGCACTACGTGGAGGAGGCCTTCCACCACTTCGAGGCCGCGCGCGAGGCCGGGCGCGTGGTGTGTCCGCCCGACCAGCTGCTCGACGACCCGGCGAAGCTCGACGAGGACTTCCGGACGCGCCGCGCCGTGACCCTCGAGCGGCTGGACGTGACCGATGCGGAGGCCGGCGAGCGCTACGCCGTGCGCAGCTTCGGGCACGACGAGCTGCGGCGCGAGCTGGTCAAGGCCCGCACCGGCGAGGCCGCGCTCGGGCCCCTGGTGGACCGGCTCGCGGCCTGGAGCGAGGAGGGCTGGCGCATCGTCCTGGCGGCAGGCGCGCTCTCCGGGGCGGAGCGGCTGAGGGCTCTCCTCGCGGAGTACGGCCTCGAAGCCCGGACCGCGGCCGACCGCCGGCCGGTGTGGCGTTGGTCGGCGCCGGGCCGCGTCGAGGTGCGCGTGGCGCCCTTCTCCGAGGGCTTCCGCCTGCCGCTCGAGCGGCTGGTGGTCGTCACCGAGGAGGAGATCTTCGGACCGCGCCAGCGGCGGCGGGCGCGGCAGAGCCTGCGGGACACGGCGTCGGTGGAGGCGCTGGCCCAGCTCAAGACCGGCGACCCGCTGGTGCACGCCGAGCACGGGATCGGGATCTACCGCGGCCTGGTGAAGCTGGCCTTCAACCGGGTGGAGAGCGAGTTCCTGCGCCTGGAGTACGCCGACGGAGACCGGCTCTTCCTGCCGGTGCACCGCCTCAACCTGATCCAGCGCTACGTGGGCGCCGACGGCCACCGACCCCGCATCGACAAGCTGGGGGGATCCACCTGGGAGAAGGCGCGCAGCTCCGTGCGGCGCATGCTGCGCGACATGGCCCAGCAGCTGCTCGCGGTGCACGCCGCGCGCGAGCTCGCTCCCGGCCACGCCTACTCGCCGCGCGATCGCATGATGGAGGAGTTCGAGGGCGCCTTCCCCTACGAGGAGACGCCGGACCAGCACGCCGCCATCGAGGACGTGCTGGCCGACCTGGTCAAGCCGAAGCCCATGGACCGGCTGGTGTGCGGCGACGTGGGCTTCGGGAAGACCGAGGTGGCGGTGCGGGCCGCCTTCCGGGCGGTGATGGACGGCCGCCAGGCCGCGATCCTGGTGCCCACCACCGTGCTGTGCCAGCAGCACGAGGAGACCCTTCGCAAGCGCTTCGACGGCTATCCGGTGCGGATCGCCACGCTCTCGCGCTTCCAGTCGCCCAAGGAGACCCGCGCCGTCCTGGAGGGCCTGCTCGCCGGGACCGTGGACATCGTGATCGGGACGCACAAGCTGCTCCAGAAGAGCGTGCGCTTCCGCGACCTGGGGCTGCTGGTGGTGGACGAGGAGCACCGCTTCGGCGTGACGCACAAGGAGCGCATCAAGCAGCTGCGCAAGACCGTGGACGTGCTGACCCTCACCGCCACGCCCATCCCGCGGACGCTCCAGATGGCCTTCACCGGGCTGCGCGACCTGTCGGTGATCAACACCGCGCCGGCCGACCGCTTCGCCATCCGCACCCAGGTGTGCCGCTTCTCGGAGTCGCTGGTGCGCGAGGCCATCCTGCGCGAGGTGCGGCGCGGCGGGCAGGTCTTCTTCGTGCACAACCGCGTGCAGACCATCGGCGCCATCGCGGAGCTGCTGGGTCGCATCGTCCCGGAGGTGCGCGTGATCGTGGCCCACGGCCAGATGCGCGACCGCGACCTCGAGGAGCGCATGCTCGCCTTCTGGCACGGCGAGGCGGAGGTGCTGCTCTGCACCACGATCATCGAGAGCGGCCTCGACATCCCGCGCGCCAATACGATCCTGATCAACCGCGCGGACGCCTTCGGGCTGGCGCAGCTCTACCAGCTTCGCGGACGCGTGGGGCGCAGCGACCGGCGCGCCTACGCCTACCTCCTGGTGCCCGGGGAGGAGGCGCTCTCGGCCGACGCGAAGCGGCGGCTGGAGGCGCTCCAGGAGTTCAGCGAGCTGGGCAGCGGCTTCCGCCTGGCCAGCATGGATCTCGAGATCCGCGGCGCGGGCAACCTGCTCGGCGCCGAGCAGTCCGGAAGCCTGGCGGCGGTGGGCTACGAGACCTACATGGACATGCTGGAGGAGACGGTCGAGGAGCTGCGCGGACGCGTGCGGGAGACGGAGATCGACCCGGAGATCCGCCTGCCCGTGGCGGCGCGCCTGCCCGAGGACTACGTGCCCGACGTGAGCCAGCGGCTGGTGCTCTACAAGCGCCTGGCGAGCGCGCCGGACCGGGAGGACGTGGACCGCGTCCGCGACGAGATCCTGGACCGCTTCGGGCCGCTGCCGCCGCACGCGGAGAACCTGCTCCAGGTGATCGGGCTCAAGATCCTGGCGCGGCGCCTGGGCGCCGTGGCGCTGGACGCGGCCCAGGGGGAGCTGGTGGTGACGCTCACCGAGCGAACACGCGTGGATCCCCAGCGCCTGGTGAACCTGCTCACCCACGGTGGTCTCGGCCTGCGCGTCACGCCCGACCACCGGCTCTACGCGCCGCTTCCGGAGACCCCGGGCGCGGCGGAGCTCCTGACGACGGCCCGGGACCTGCTGGTGCGCCTGGGTGCCGAGGAGCCGCTCAAGTCCGCCGCGCCCGGCTCCGATCCGGCTTGAGAGTGCCGGGGACCGGAGACGGACGGGACGAGTCTCGGGGAGGTCCTGGCTTCATGAGAACGAGCATCGCGCTGGCGGTCGCCCTGGCCGCCCTGGCCTGCACGCGCAGCGAGGACGCCGCTCCGGCCCGGACCGAGTCGGAGCCCCCCGTGGCGGAAGCCGAGCCTCGAGAGGCGCCGGCGTCGGAGCGGGTCTCCTCCTCCGGCGAGCTGGACTGTCCCGAGGGAACCCGCTCGACCCGGCTCGAGATCCCTGCGGTGGACACCGTGATGACGTGGTGCGTGCGCGAGGTGGCGGACGGACGCGAGGTCCAGCACGGGCCCTGGCTCAAGAAGCGGGGCGGGGCCCTGGTGGAAGAGGGTGGCTATCGGGACGGCGAGCGTCACGGAGCCTGGACCTACCGACGCGGCGACGGCAGCAAGCAGTCCGAGGGCCTCTACACCGACGGGCGCAAGAGCGGCGTCTGGAGCTTCTGGGACGCCGACGGGGAGCTGATCCGCAACGTGGACTACGGCGTGCCGGCGCCCGAGGCCGCCGAGACCGAGTCGGATCCCGCCGAGGCCGAGCCCGAAGCCGAGGCGCCGAAGACCATCACCGTCTCCCTGCGCCTGGAGAACGCCCACGAGTCGGAGCTGCTGTTCGCCCTGGAGCCCTGGGCCGAGGAGTACGACATGCCGCCGGGTGCGAGCTTCGAGGTGGAGGCCAGCGGGCCCGACACCGGCGACCTCGTGGTGGAGAGCTCCGAGGAAGCCATCACGGTGTGGGCGTGGGAGGGCTCCGAGGTGCAGCTCTGGGTGGACGGCGTGGAGATGCTTCCCTGAAGCAGGAGGGCCTGGAGGAGCTCGAGTGGGCGGTCGAGCCCGCCCGGTCCGGGGCGCCCACCCTGATCCTGGCAGGCCGCTACGTCCACAGCCGCTACGACCCGGAGCGCGAGGCGGCTCGCCTCGCCGGCGAGACCGCGCGCCACATCGAGAGGCGCGGGGTCGGCCTCCTGGTGCTGGTCGGGGCCGGCCTGGGGCAACTGCCGGCCGCCCTGGCCCGTCGTGTGAGCGTCCCCCTGCTGCTCTGGGATCCCTTTCCGCGCGTGAGCGCCTCTCTCGGAGCGGCGGCGGCCGAGACGCCTGCGGGCGTGCGTCGGGTCTCCGATCCCGAGGCGTTCGACGCGGCCCTCGACGCGCTCGCCCGCCCCGGACTGCAACCGCACCTGCTCGTGCACCCGGGCTACGAGGAGGTAGCCCGCTTCGAGACGCGCTGGGCGACGCGCGCGCTGCGTCGGCGCCTGGCCGGCGAACGGCCGCTGGCGCCCGAGCGCGCCGTCGTGAGCCGGCGCGCGGTGGATGCCCTGGAGCGCCTGCCCTACCGGGGGACGATCGCGGACCTGGCGGGCTGCCTCCGCGAGCAGACCGCGATCGTGGTGGCCGCCGGTCCCACGCTGCGCGAGGCGTGCGGGGCCCTGGCGCGGCGTCCGGGCGGGGCCGTGATCGCCGCGCTCCAGGCGCTTCCCCACCTGGCGGAGGCCGG
>JBFGJV010000208.1:0-5257 GCA_041577015.1 Myxococcota bacterium | reverse complement strand
TCCTCCAGGCGATCCTGACCCCAGAAGAGTTCGCCTTCCGACACGAAGGTGGGCGCTCCGAAGATGCCGAGGTCGGCAGCCGCCTGGGTCTGGCGACGCAGCCGCTCCTTGTTCTCCGGCGCGCGCGCCCGCTCGAGGAGCAGATCGGCGTCGAGGTCGAGCTCGTCCAGGATCTCCCGAATCGTCGCTTCGTCGCCGATCTCGCGGTCCTCGGCGAAGTTGGCCCGAAACACCGCGCGCACGAACTCCGGACGGCGGGGCCGGGCCTCGGGCAGGATCGCGACGCGCGCCGCCAGCAGGCCGTTTCGCGGGAAGCTCGACGGCCTCCGGAAGGGGAGCCCGTACTTCCCGCACAGGCGCTCGAGGTCGCGCCACATATAGCGGCCCTTGGCGGGATACAGGTTGAAGGGCGAGTCGTTCCAGCCCTGGCGCTGGAAGATCGGACCCAGCAGGAAGGGCCTCCAGGCCAGGGACACCCCGACCCGGCGACAGGCCGCCTCGGCCCGCATCACCGCGGGATAGGAGTAGCTGCTGGCGAACTCGAACCAGAGCTCGAGGGCGCCGGACACGCGCTCACTGCCAGCCGATCGGGTCGTACCCCCGCTCCTGCAGGCAGCGGTCCACGCAGCCCTTGTAGGCGGGTGCGGGGTCCTTCTTGTAGAGCATGGAGCGCACCAGGCTGTTCGCCCCAGCACCCGCGGCCCCGGCCGCCGCGGCGCGGCCCGCGCTCGCGCCCTTGTACATCGCGCCCGCCGCGGCGCCCGCGGCGCCGCCCGCGGTCGCGCTCCCCACGGCGTCGCCCACGGGAGCGGTCTCGGTCCCGGTGCGGACGCCGCCCTCCTTGGCCAGGCGCATGCAGTCCTCCACGTCCCAGCGAGCCTGCTCCTCGCTCACCGAGCGGAGGTGCTGGTTCGGGTAGAGGACGGGCCGCTTGGTGGCACAGCCGAACGCGAGCGCAGCGGCGACCAGGATCGTCAGGTGTACGTGCAGGTCTCGAGGTCGCATGGAGTCCCCCCCAAAGGCAGACTTGGACGCGGCTCAAGATAGCTTGATTCGAGGGGTGCTCCCGTTCGGGCTCGTCCCCAGCAGCCCCTTGCCGGGCACGTGGTTCATCTCCAGTCGGGTCCCGTCGGGGTCTTCGAAGAGGACGGAGTAGTACCCGGGGGCCCAGGGGCCGTCCTCGGGGGGATGCACCACCGTGGCGCCCATCTCGCGCACCAGCTCATGGACGGCGTCCACGTCCTCCCGGGCGCGGGCGCGGAAGCAGAGGTGGTGCAGGCCCTGGCGGCCCTGGTCGAAGCGCGTGCCCCGGTGCTCCGGGGCGCAGGCGCGAATCCCCACCGCCGTGCGTCCGCCCACGCAGTAGAACCAGTCGTCCACGTCGAGCACGGGCTTCAGACCCAGTGCCGGAAGCAGGCGCCCGTAGAATTCGCGGCAGGCCGCGAAGTCGTTCACCGTGAGCATCACGTGGGCGATGCCGTTGATCTCCATCGGCGCTCCGATCCTCCCGAGCGGGAAGATACCGCGGAGCGGATGGAGACGAGCGTGGGCGCCTACTCCCCCAGCGCGCGCTGGAAGCGTTCGCCGTGCTCGTCGTGCGCGCTCTGAACCCCGCGCCCCACGCGCCTGGCTGCCGAGTCGACCGCCTCCCCCGCGGTGGGGCGCTCGCCGCTCCACCTGGCGAAGAGGCCGCCGAACGCATTGTGGGTGCCCTCGGTGTAGATCTCGAGGCCCACCCAGATGCCCACGACGATGAAGAGGATCCCGAAGATCTTGCCCATGGGTCGCCTCCGCCGTCCGTACCGGGACATCGTCCGGACGACGCGGAATCCTGAGGCTCCTAGGGAGCGTCGGCCGGCAACTCCGATGCAGGGGCGTCGAGGAGCGCACGCAGCTCCTTCAGGCGCGCCTCCGTCTCCGGCGGCAGATGGAGGCCCGACGAGCCCGTGTAGCCCGCCACCAGGTACTCCTCCAGGAAGGCGTAGGCGCGGGCGGCATACGGAGAATCCGGATCGATGCGGATCGCGTTCTCCAGGAAGAACTCGGTCTCGGAGATCCACGCGGAGCGCGAGATGTAGGACTCGGTGACGCCCAGCAGGTAGTAGGCCTCCGCCAGGCCTTCGCCGGTGGGCGGCGCGTGCCCCAGGAAGCGGTGCAGCAACGTCGAGGCCGCCACGAAGTTCACCAGACCCTGGCGGTCCTCCGGAAAGAAGTTGGCGAGCTGGCCCTGGCGGATGTGCTCGCGGGCGTAGACCAGCTCCAGGCCCTGCGGCACGTCGAGCTTCAGGCCGTCGAGGCTGCGAATCCAACCCTCCAGGTAGTTGTCCAGGTAGCGCGGCACGTCCGGGCGCTGGCGGAAGCGGACCAGCGTAGTGCGTGCGCGGCCCACGTCGCCCGTCACGCGCAGCACGATCTTGAGGTAGTCCTCGAACGCCCCCGAGAGGGAGATCTCCGCCGCGGGGTTCGAGCGGTCCCGGAAGAGCCGCTCGTAGCTGGCCAGGGCCGCCTTGAACTGCCGGGTCGCCACCTCGAGCTTGACGCGCTCCTCGGGTGTGAGCCGGGCGAGGTCGATGCTCTCCAGGAAGCCTCGGCCCAGGGAGAAGCCCCGCGGGCTGGCGACGCGTGAGTGGCAGGCGAAGCAGTTCTCGGTGAGCTGGTGCAGCAGGAAGCGCGCGCCCTCGTAGGAGCCCTGCTCGTAGCGCAGCACGATCTCGCGGGCATCGGCGGCGAGGGAGCGGCGCAGGAAGTCGTAGCTGGGGTCGAGCTCGCGCCCATGCGCCTCCAGCCGCTCGGCGTGACGCTCGAGCGCGCGCAGGGCACCGAGGACCCGCTCGCGCTGCTCCGGACTCTCGAACTCCTTCTCGCTCAGGCTGGCCGCGAAGGCCGTGGTGAGGGCTCCGAAGAGCTCGCGCATGGCGGCGCGCGTCTCCGGCCTCTCGACTTCGTCCGCCCCGCTCGGGCCCGCCGCGAACGACGCCAGCAGAGCCGCCAGGGCGAGCGCCCGACGCAATCGCTTCACGATCCCACCCCCCGACGTCCCCGGATCCGCGCCGCACGGGCCGGCGCGGCCGGATCATACCGAATGGCCCTCGGGCTTCGCCGCCGCCAGGAACTCGCTCAGGAGCGTGACCACCTCGCCCGGACTCTCCTCTGGGGCAAAGTGACCCACCTTGGCCAGGGCGCGCACGTCGGCTCCGGGCAGGGTGGTGATCCAGCGCGCCAGGTCACGACGCGAGAAGGCGGGATCCCGCAGGCCCCAGATCACGAGTGCAGGGAGATCGCGCAGACGGCGCCGTTGGGCCCACAGGCCGTCGAGCCAAGCACCCTCCGTGTGGATGGCGCGCGCAAGCGCGCGCACGCCAGAACGGCCCGCGCGCAGGCGCAGTGGCTCGCGGTAGTGACGGCGGACCTCGGGAGCCAGCCTGCGCCCGGCCGCGAGGGGCACGAAGGCGCGGGCCGTCACCGAGAAGCGATCCTCCAGGAAGTCGTAGACACGGCTCGCCAGCAAGCGCGCGGTGATGGCCGAACGCAGGAAGTCGTCCGAGGACCAGAGCCAGGTATTGAGGATCACCAGGCGCCCCACGCGCTCGCGCTGCTCGAGCGCCCAGGCCAGTCCCAGCGGTCCGCCCCAGTCGTGCACTACGAGCGTCGCATCCTGCAGGTCCAGCGTGTCGGCGAGACGGACCAGGTTCGCCACGTGCGCCCGGGGAGACGGCCCCGGCACGGGCTTGCTGGAGCTACCAAAGCCCAGATGATCGGGCGCCACGCAGCGGAAGCGGTCGTGGAGCGCGTGGATCGCGTGCCGCCACAAGAAGCCCCAGGTCGGCACCCCGTGGACGAAGAGCACGGGCTTTCCAGTGCCCTCGTCCACGTAGTGCAGGCGCCCGTCGGGCACCTCCAGGAAACGCGGCGCAAAGGGCCAGGCGTCGCGGTCCAGCCAGGGCGGCGAGGGCGCCGTCACCGGTCTCCCCCGCCGCGAGGACGGCGGCGAGCCAGACGCGCGTTCGTGTAGCGGGGATCGTCGGTCACGTCCTCCCAATCCTCGACCCACTCCGGCCGGTGACCCTCCATGACGCGTCGGCGGGCATCGGCATCCCTCAGATCGGGACCCTCGTCCGCCCCGAGCTCGAGCTCGCACAGCACGATGGGCGCGGGCCACGAGAGCCGGTCCACCTCGAGGCGCCCGGAGCGCAGACGCGTCTTCTCCACCCGCGGCAGGGGAAGCGCCAGGACCGTCCGCGCCAGGGAGGCGGGAATCGGCCACTCCCACTCGAAGCGCCCCTCGTGCCGAGGTGCCTTCAGGGTCATCCGCGCCTCACCGCCCTCCACCAGTCGCACGCGCAGGTTGCCGCGCCCGCGCCACACGTAGGCCTGCACCATCGCCCGGCCGCCCGTGGGCGGCTCCCCGCGCGTCACGCGAAAACGGATCTCTCGCTCGACGGCCAGCCTGGGCCTCGCTTCCACCCGCCCACCAGACGCCGGGGCGCGCCGCCAGGATCGGCTACCTTCCGCCCGTGCGCCGCATCTGTTTCTACCACGCGGGATGTCCGGATGGCTTCGGTGCGGCCTGGGCGGTCTGGAAGGCGTGGGGCGAGCGGGCGGAATATCGTCCGCGCGGTCACTCCGACGCGCTGCGCGCGGACGAGCACCTGGGTGACGAGATCGTCTTCGCGGACATCGCTCCCGGCAACGCGTCGCTCCGCGCGCTCGCGGGCGTCGCGGGCAGCCTCGTCGTGCTGGACCACCACGTCTCGGCCCGGGAGCGCTACGAGTCCGATCCCCAGCTCGTGGCCCGGGTCCGGGAGGGGGGACACATGGTCCACTTCGATCTGGACCACTCGGGAGCGGTGCTGGCCTGGCGACACTTCCACCCCGAGGAGCCGCTTCCGCCGCTTCTCGACTACGTGCAGGACATGGACCTCTGGCGCTGGAAGCTGCCGCGCTCGGACGAGGTCAACGCCGCCCTGGCTTCCCATCCGCGGCGCTTCGAGGTGTGGGACGGGCTGGCCGCGGCCGGAATCGAGCGCCTGGCCGAAGAGGGTGTGCCGCTGCTGCGCGCCCAGCGCCTGGAGGTGGAGCGGGCGCTCCAGACCGCCCACACCATCACGCTGCGTGGGCGACGCGTCGAGGCCGTCAACGCCGTCACCCACCGGAGCCGGATCGGGCACGAGCTGGCCCAACGCGAGCACTTCGGGCTGCCCTGCGGCGCCGTCTACCGCCTGGCCGGCCGCCGCGTGGACGTCTCGATCTACTCCGT
>JBFGJV010000207.1:0-5304 GCA_041577015.1 Myxococcota bacterium | reverse complement strand
GCTACGACGGCGCCTTCACCTTCGAGGGTCCGCACGATCCCTTCCTGCCGCTGGTCGCGGCGGCCCGTGACACCAAGCGTCTCGAGCTCCACACGGCGGTCGCCATCGCCTTCGCGCGCAACCCGATGACGCTGGCCCACGTGGGCTGGGACCTGAACGCCCTCTCCCGCGGCCGCTTCCGGCTCGGCCTCGGCACGCAGATCCGCGCGCACGTGGAGAAGCGCTTCGGCATGCCGTGGTCCCGGCCCGCCGCGCGCATGCGCGAGCTGGTGCTCGCGATCCGTGCCATCTGGCGCTGCTGGTCCCGCGGCGAGCCCCTGGACTTCCGCGGCGAGTTCTACCGGCACACGCTGATGACCCCGTTCTTCACGCCGGAGCGGAGCCTCCCCGCAGGCCCGCCGATCCTGCTGGCGGGCGTCGGCCCGCGCATGACGGAGGTGGCGGGGGAGGTGGCCGACGGATTCCTGGTGCACCCCTTCCACACCCGCGAGTCGCTACGGACGCTCACGCGTCCGGCACTCGAGCGCGGGCGCGCTCGCGGGGAGCGGCGCCCCGAAGAGTTCCAGATCTCCTGCCAGGTCATGGTCGCCAGCGGCGCCACGCCGGAGGAGACCGAGGGTGCACGAGCGCTGACCAGGCAGCAGATCGCCTTCTACGCCTCGACGCCGGCCTACCGCGTCGTGCTGGAGACCCACGGCTGGGGCGAGCTCCAGCCCGAGCTGAACACCCTCTCCAAGCGCGGCGCATGGACCGAGATGGCGGGCCTCGTGTCCGACGAGATCCTGGAGACGGTGGCGATCTGCGCTCCGCTGGAGCAGGTGGCGGCCCGGGTCCAGGAGCGCTGCGGAGACTTCGCCGAGCGGGTGAGCCTGGTGGCGCCCTGGGCGCGCGATCCCGAGCTCTGGGTGCCGACGCTCCGGGCGCTGCAGGCCGCCTAGAGCGACACCTCGTTCTCGAGCAGCAGCTCCTCCGGCTCCAGCTCGTCGAGATCCCCCCGCAGTCGCTCCAGAGCGAGGGGATCGCGCACGGACAGCGGCTCCTGGATGGGCTCCTCCCCGGCGCCCCCGCCCAGGAGCGCCTGCAGCCAGAGCCAGGCGTGACGGAAGGAGAGCGTGATCCGCCACTGGAGCCAGCGCACGCGGCGGAGATCGCGCCCCCAGACGCGCGGCGCCAGGGAGGAGAGCATCTCCAGGGCCACCTCCAGCTGGCCGGTCTGCGCGTAGAGCGCGGCCAGGTCGAGCGCCACGTCCGCATCCCACGGCTCGATGGCGCGGGCCCGCACCAGCAGCGCGATGGCCTGGGCGGAGCCACGCGGCCCCTCGAACTGGCGTCGGCCCTCGAGGAGCGTCTCGTAGGCGAGCTCCTCGCGCCCGAGCTTGAGCTCGAGCTCGGCGCACATGCGCCAGGCGTCGTACTCGTAGGGGACGCAGCGGCAGGCGTCCCGCAGCGCGGCGAGACAGGCCTCGTAGCGACGCTCGCGACACAGCTCGTGGGTCGCCATCCGGAACAGCTGCCAGGCCTCGAAGGCCTCGCCGTGGACCGCCAGCAGCGGTGCGGCGCGCAGCGCCACCTCCACGTTGCCGGGCTCCTCCAGCAGGATGCGGCGGTACAGCGCGATGGCGCGACGGGCGCGGCCGCGGTTGCGCGCCCGATGGGCGGCGGAGAGCAGCTGCCTGCGGTCGTAGGGGAGCCGATCCACGCGCTTGGGATCGGTCGCTCGTCGCCCCGCGCCTGTGACCCCTGGTACGGCAGCTCGGGCGCAGAAGCCTGGTAAGCTCGCGGTCCCCCGCAGAGGAGGCGAAGACGGTGATCGAGTTCGAGAAGCGCGGGAACGTGGCGATCCTGACCCTGAACCGGCCCGAGGCGCGCAATGCGGTGAACGGCGAGCTGGCGCGAGGGCTCGAGGCGGCGGTGGATCGTCTGGAGAACGACGGGGAGCTCTGGGTGGGCGTCCTCACGGGAGCCGGACCGGTGTTCTGCGCCGGGGCCGACTTGAAGGCGATCGCGGCGGGCGACGCGCTCGGGCTCCAGACCGAGCGCGGCGGCTTCGCGGGATTCGTGGCGCTGCCGCGCACCAAGCCGATTCTCGCCGCCGTGGACGGCCCGGCCCTGGCGGGGGGCACGGAGATCTGTCTCGCCTGCGAGGGAATCGTCGCCTCGACGCGAGCCAGCTTCGGGCTGCCGGAGGTGAAGCGCTCCCTGGTGGCTGCGGCCGGGGCGCTCTTCCGGCTCCCGCGCGCCCTGCCGCGTAATCTCGCCTACGAACTCGTGATGACGGGCGATCCAATCTCCGCGGAGGTCGCGCATCGGCATGGCCTGGTGAACGTACTCTGCGAGCCCGGCAAGGCACTGGACGAGGCGCTCGCCCTGGCTCAGCGGATCGCGGCGAACGCGCCCCTGGCGGTGCGCGAGAGCCTGCGGGTGATGAAGGAGTCGGCCCAGACCGACGACGCCACCGGGTTCCGGCTCTCGAATCAGGCGATGGGCCGCCTCGCCGCAACGGCCGACTTCCGGGAGGGACCCCGCGCATTCATCGAGAAGCGCCCGCCGAAGTGGACGGGGACATGACGAGCGCCTGGTCGGGAGCGAGGCACCCCGGGTAGGGAGCCTTCTCGCCCGCTCCGTCGCTCGACACGTCGACCCGCCAGGCGCCCGGCACGGGAGAGGCCGCGGGCTCCGTCCCGAAGTTCACCAGGACGACGCGGCGGTCGGCGCCGTGCTCACGACGCCAGGCCAGGACGCCCTCGGGCGCGGGCAGCCAGGCGAAGGAGCCCAGGCGGAGCGCCGGCGAGGCGCGGCGGAGCGCCAGCAGCCGCCGGTAGAGCCGCAGGATCGAGTCGGAGTCGGCGCGCAGCGCCTCGGCGTTGCGCGTGGCCGCCTCGGGCGGCCAGGGAAGCCAGGGCTCCGCACCCGCCCAGCCATGGCCGGGCGCGGCGCTCCAGGGAATCGGCGCCCGGCAGCCGTCCCGGCCGCCGGGATCGAGCCGCCGGGCGTCGGAGACCACGGCGTCCTCGAGACCCAGCTCCTCCCCAGCGTAGAGGAAGGGCGTCCCCCGCAAGCCGAGCAGCAGGACCGCGGCGGCGCGGGCGCGCGCCTCGCTCCCGTAGCGCGTGCGATGGCGCGGGTTGTCGTGGTTCGAGAGCACCCAGGTGGGCCAGGCGTCGCGAGGGTCGAGCTTGCGGACCACCTCGTCGATGCGCGCACGCCAGGCGGAGGCCTCCCAGGGCGCGAAGAGCGGCGGGAAGTTGAAGGCCAGGTGGAGCTCGTCGCCTCGCCCGTAGTAGCGGGCCACCTGCTGCGTCGAGAGCAGGTAGACCTCGCCCACCGCCACGCGATCGCCCGGAAACTCCTCGAGCACGCCGCGGATGCCCCGGATGAGCGCGTGGCTGCGCGGGTCGTCGTTCAGGGCCGAGACGGGGATGCGCTGCACCCGCTCGGGCACGTCCGGAAGGGCGGGGTCCTTGCCGATGCAGTGGATCACGTCCATCCGGAAGCCGTCCACGCCGCGCTCGAGCCAGAAACGGAGCGTCCCGTGCATCGCGCGCACCACCTCGGGGTTGCCCCAGTTCAGGTCCGGCTGCTCCGGCAGGAAGAGGTGCAGGTACCACTGCCGGGTCGCTTCGTCCCAGGTCCAGGCGGGGCCGTTCGTGAAGGCGGCGCGCCAGTTGTTGGGCGGCCGGTCCGGGCTCCCGTCGCGCCAGACGTACCAGTCGCGGCGGGGCGACTCGCGCGAGGCGCGGGACTCCACGAACCAGGGGTGGCGGTCGCTGGTGTGGTTGGGAACCCAGTCCACCAGCACGCGCAGCCCCCTGGCGTGGCAGTCGGCGAGGAGACGGTCGAACTCCGAGAGCGTGCCGAAGAGAGGGTCCACGCCGCAGAAGTCCGCCACGTCGTAGCCATGATCCTTCATGGGCGAGGGATAGAAGGGCGAGAGCCAGAGGGCATCCACGCCGAGCCACGCCAGATGGTCCAGCCGGCGGCGCACACCCTCGAGATCGCCCACGCCGTCGCCGCTCGCATCGCAGAAGCTGCGCGGATAGATCTGGTAGACGACCGCCGACTTCCACCAGGGCTCGCTCATGTGCGCGCGAGGGTAGGCGCCCCCATGCGACGACGCCCCGCCGCGGCGAGCGACGGGGCGTCTCGGACCTCGAGCTCAGAGCCGGCTAGCGGCGCGGACGCCTCCAGCCAAGCACCAGCATCGCCAGCGCTCCCGAGCCCAGCAGCAGCATCTCCGCCGGCTCCGGCACGTAGTTGAGCTCCATCACCGTGAAGGTCGGGATCCCGCTGGCCAGGCTCGACCACAGGTCGACCGGCGCGACGAGCGTGATACGCGCCCCGCCGCCCGTGCCCGGGTTCGGGCTCGGGACCACGCTTCCGCTGGCCATGCCCGTCGGGCAGGGGTCCACGCCCGGCGTGCAGGCCGCCGACATCCCGGTGTGGCTGCGCACGATCGTCGCCACGCCCGACGTCCACGCCCCGAAGTGCGCCGTCACCGTCGCGCTCGCCGCGCTGTGCACCGCGACGGTGGCGGTCGAGAAGCCGAGCTGCCCGCCCAGCGGAGCCCCCGCAAGCGCCGCGCCGATCCCAAAGCCCCGCGCCTGCAGCGTCCCCGAGACCGTCGGACCGCTGCTCACCGTGCCGGACGCATTGCCCGCGATGCTGAAGAAGATCTGCGTGATCGGCGGAACGCCCGTCACCGGCGAGGAGCCGGAGCCGCTGAAGGCGCCCGCGGAGATCGAAGGCAGCGTCGGATCGCCCGTGCCCGCGCCCGGCACCGTCACCGGCGGCAGGGTGCCGAGCAGCAACGTGATCGAGCCCGTGAAGGGCAAGGCCTGGGCCGACGAGCTGCCAAAGCCCACCAATAGCAGCGTCGCAGCCAGAGCAGCGAGGAGTCGAGTGCGCATCGGATTCTCTCCCCTGGAACGGTTGGTTTCTCGCAGATGGCGACCCGTCGCGATCATCGGCGCAGCCAGCCTCGTGACTGCGGGCGGGCCTCCGGGCACGGGCCGATGCTGTCGCCGTGGGCGAGATGGGAGGGCAACGCGCTGGCCGCGATCCTCAAGGTCCTCACCTGGCCCGACCTCCCGCGCACGTGGCAGATGGTGACCTTGTCCTCGGGCGGCGCCGTCGTCGTCGTCGTCGTCGGCGGTGCCGTCGTCGTCGTGGTCGGCGGCGCCGTGGTCGTCGTCGGGGGTGCCGTCGTGGTGGTGGGCGGCGCGGTGGTCGTGGTGGGCGGTGCGGTGGTGGTCGGCGGTGCGGTGGTCGTGGTGGGCGGGGCGGTCGTGGTGGTGGGCGGCGCGG
>JBFGJV010000206.1:0-5312 GCA_041577015.1 Myxococcota bacterium | reverse complement strand
CCACATGGCCGATGGCTACGCGCGTGCCAGCGGACGGCCCGGCGTGGCGCTGGTGACCTCCGGGCCGGCGCTCACGAACGCCATCACCGGAATCGCCACGGCGCACTCCGACTCGATTCCCGTGGTGGTCTTCTCGGGGCAGGTGCCCACGTTCACCATCGGCAGCGACGCGTTCCAGGAGGCCGACAACGTCGGCCTGACGCGCCCGGTGACGAAGCACAACTACCTGGTGAAGGACGTGCGCCAGCTCGCACCCACCATCAAGGAAGCGTTCTACGTCGCCTCCGCCGGGCGGCCCGGGCCCGTGCTCGTGGACATTCCCAAGGACGTGAGCGCGCACGAGTGCGAGTTCCAGTACCCGCGCGAGATCCATCTGGACCACTATCAGCCCTGCGTCGAGGGTCACTGGGGCCAGATCAAGAAGGCGCTGGCCTTGATGCTCCAGGCCCGACGCCCGGTGATCTATTTCGGCGGGGGCGTGATCCTGTCCCGGGCCGGCGAAGAGGTGCGTCGCCTGGTGGAGACCCTTCGCATCCCCGCCACCTACACGCTGATGGGGATCGGGGGCATTCCCGGCGACCACCCGCTCTCCCTGGGCATGCTCGGGATGCACGGCACCTACCGCGCCAACCTCGCCGTCTCCGAGGCGGACGTGCTGATCGCCATCGGCGCGCGCTTCGACGACCGCGTGACGGGCAAGCTCGACGAGTTCAGCCCGCGATCCAAGAAGATCCACATCGACATCGACCCCACGAGCATCCGCAAGACCGTGCACGTGGACGTCCCGATCGTGGGCGACGTGCGCAACTGCCTCCAGAAGCTCTTGAAGCTGCTCGGCGAGGAGGAGGACTACCGCGCCTACCACGAGCGGATCGCGCCCTGGTGGTCGCAGATCCAGGACTGGGACCGGGAGGCCCCGATCGCCTACACCCAGCCCGCGGACGAGCCGCTGCTCCCGCAGTTCGTGATCGACAGGGCGTTCCGCATGACGAGCGGCCAGGCCGTCGTGACCACGGACGTGGGACAGCACCAGATGTGGGCCGCCCAGTACTACCACTGCCAGCGGCCGAACACCTGGGTGAGCTCGGGCGGGCTCGGCACCATGGGCTTCGGCCTGCCGGCGGCGATCGGCGCCCAGATGGCGTGTCCGGACGATGTGGTGCTCTGCTTCGCCGGCGACGGGTCGCTGCTGATGACGATCCAGGAGCTGGCCGTGGCCGTGGAGGAGCGGCTGCCGGTCAAGGTCCTGATCATCAACAACCGCTACCTCGGCATGGTGCGCCAGTGGCAGCACCTGCTCTACGAGAACCGCGTCTCCGCCAGCGACCTGCACGTGGCGCCGGACTGGGTCAAGCTGGCCGAGGCGTTCGGGGCGCTCGGCCTGCGCGCCACGCGGCCCGACGAGGTGGAGCCGACGCTCGAGAAGGCGCTGAGCCACCCGGGCCCGGTGGTGGTGGACTTCGTCGTGCGGGAGGTGGAGAACTGCTACCCGATGGTTCCCGCCGGTGCGCCCTCGGCGAAGATGCTGCTCCGGGACCCCGACTGAGGCCGTACGGTGCGCCACACGATCTCGGTCCTCGTGCGCAACGAGTTCGGGGTGCTGTCCCGGGTGGCTGGCATGTTCAGCGGCCGCGGCTACAACATCGACAGCCTGAACGTCGCGCCCACGCTGGATCCCAAGGTGTCGCACATGACGCTGGTCACCCACGGTGACGACGACACCATCGAGCAGATCACCAAGCAGCTCCACAAGCTGATCGACGTCATGAAGGTGACGGACTTCCTGGACAGCCCCTTCGTGGCCCGGGAGCTGGCCATGCTCAAGGTGGCGCCCACGCCCGAGCAGCGCGCGGAGGTGCTCCGCATCGTGGAGATCTTCCGAGGCAAGATCGTGGACGTGAGCCCCAAGTCGTTCGTCATCGAGGTGACCGGCGGCGCGGAGAAGATCGATGCCATCAGCCGAATGCTCGAGCCCTTGGGCCTGCGCGAGGTGGTGCGCACGGGCCCGCTGGCCGTGATGCGGGGGATCTGACGCCCATGGCACTGCGGATCTACTACGACAAGGACGCCGACCTGGGACGCCTGGAGGGCCGCACCGTGGCGGTCATGGGCTATGGCAGCCAGGGCCACGCCCACGCCCTGAACCTGCGCGATTCGGGCGTCTCCGTGGTGGTGGGGCTGCGCAAGGATTCGGGCTCGCGGCCGAAGGCCGAGGCCGAGGGGCTGCGCGTCCTCACGCCCGCCGAGGCCACTCGCGAGGCGGACGTCGTCATGATGACGCTTCCGGACGAGAGCATGGCGGACGTCTACCGCGCGGAGATCGAGCCGAACCTCTCCACCGGGAACTACCTGGCCGTGGCCCACGGCTTCAACATCCACTTCGGACAGATCGTGGCGCCGGACGGCGTGAACGTCTTCATGGTGGCGCCGAAGGGCCCCGGCCACACCGTGCGCGGGCATTACAGCGAGGGGCGGGGCGTGCCCTCGCTGGTGGCGCTCCACGCCGACCCCTCGGGAGACACGCTCCAGGTGGCGCTGGCCTACGCCAAGGGCATCGGGGCCGGGCGCGCCGGCATCATCGAGACCACGTTCCGCGAGGAGACCGAGACCGACCTGTTCGGGGAGCAGGCGGTGCTCTGTGGCGGCCTGACGGCGCTCATGACCGCGGGCTACGAGATCCTGGTGGAGGCGGGCTACTCGCCGGAGATGGCCTACTTCGAGACCATCCACGAGACCAAGCTGATCGTGGACCTGATCTACGAGGGCGGCATCGCCAACATGCGCTACTCGATCTCCAACACCGCCGAGTACGGCGATCTGACCCGTGGCCCGCGTGTCATCGACGAGCGCGTCCGGGCGCGGATGCGGGAGATCCTGCGCGAGATCCAGTCGGGCGCCTTCGCCCGGGAGTTCATCCTGGAGAACCGGGCCGGCCGGCCCGTGTTCAACGCGTTGGCCCGGGCGGGCGCCGAGCACGACCTCGAGCAGGTGGGCGCGCGGCTGCGCGGCCTGATGCCGTGGCTCAAGGAGCGCCGCCTGGTCGACCGATCGAAGAACTGAGGTGGGCGAGTCGGAACACGGCGCGGCGCCCAAGGCCTTCGTGGAGCGTCCCACGGCGCGGATCGTGCCGGACGCCTGGCGCTTCGCGGCATTCCCCGCGGCCGGCGCGCTGGTGGCCGGGGCGGCGGGGTTCCCCTGGGCGGGTGCGGCCCTCGCGGCGCTGGCCGCCGGCGTGGTGGCCTTCTTTCGCAATCCCGAGCGCGCCATCCCGGGCGACGAGCGCACGGTGGTGGCCCCCGCGGACGGACGCGTGATCGAGGCCGGCGAGGTGGAGGACGAGGCGGGCCGCAAGTGGCCCCGGGTCGGCATCTTCCTGTCGGTCTTCAACGTGCACGTGAATCGGGCCCCGGTGGCGGGACGCGTGCTGGCGGTGGAGCGCGGCGGCAGGCGCTACCGCGCCGCCTTCGATCCCCGGGCCGAGCGCGACAACGTCCGTACCACCCTGGTGCTGGAGACCGAGCGGGGCGAGCGCGTGGAGGTGACGCAGACCGTGGGCCTCCTGGCCCGGCGCATCGTCTGCCACCCGCGGGTGGGCGAGTGGGTGGCGCGAGGCGCCCGCTACGGGCTGATCCGCTTCGGCTCACGCACGGACGTGGTGCTCCCGCCGGGATCGCGACTGGACGTGCGCCGCGGCCAGCGCGTGCGCGGAGGCAAGCACGCCCTCGGGCGGCTGCCGGAGGCCTCGTGAGCGAGCCGGGCTCGAGCCTCCTGGAGGGGCGGCCTCGCCGGCGGCGGCGGCGGCGGCGCGAGCGGCGCAGCGGGCTCTACCTGCTTCCGCACCTCTTCACCACCGCCAACCTCTTCTTCGGCTTCTTCGCGATCGTCCACGCCCAGATCGGGCGCTACGACCGCGCCGCGCTCGGCATCGTGCTGGCCATCGTGTGCGACATCCTGGACGGCCGCGCGGCCCGGCTGGCCCGCAGCACCAGCCGCTTCGGAGGCGAGTACGACTCGCTGGCGGACGCCATCTCCTTCGGCGTGGCCCCGGCGCTGCTGGCCTTGCACGCCGGCAACCTCCTGGTGCTGGGGCGCACCGGCTGGGCCATGGCCTTCATCTTCACGGTGGGCGCGGTGCTCCGCCTGGCGCGCTTCAACGTCTCCCCGTCGCGCTGGGCCGGCCGCTTCGAGGGCCTGCCGTCCCCCGCGGCGGCCGGAGTGGTGGCCTCGACGCAGTGGTTCGTCTCCTTCCTGCGCGAGCAGGGCGTCGCGGTCTCGGTTCCGGAGGGCGCCGTGGCGGGAAGCGTGGCCGTCCTGGGGCTGCTCATGGTGAGCGCCATCCCCTACCGGAGCTTCAAGGAAGTCGACGTCCGCCACTCGTTCCGTACCCTGGTGCTGGTGGTGCTGGCGGGGGTCGTGATGATCCAGGAGCCTCGCGTCTCGCTGTTCCTGTTCGGGGTCTTCTACCTGGCCTCCGGGCCGGTGGAGTGGGCGTGGCGCCGGGCCCGGGGGCATCCGCTGCAGCAGATCGAGGAGATCGGGGAGACTCCCCACCAGGAAGCGACGTCATGAGTGAGAACGACAGCGAGCGCATCCGCATCTTCGACACCACGCTGCGCGACGGCGAGCAGTCGCCCGGGTGCAGCATGAACCTGGCCGAGAAGCTCACGCTGGCCCGCCAGCTGGCCAAGCTCGGCGTGGACGTGATCGAGGCCGGCTTCCCCATCGCCAGCGAGGGCGATTTGGAAGCGGTGAAGCGGGTGGCGCGCGAGGTGCGGGAGCCGATCATCTGCGCGCTGGCGCGCACCAGCCCCGCAGACATCGAGCATGCCCAGGAGGCGCTGGCGGAGGCGGCCCGGCCCCGCATCCACACCTTCATCGCCACCAGCGACATCCACCTGAAGCACAAGCTGCGCATGAGCCGCGAGCAGGTGCTGGAGGAGGTGGACCGCGCCGTGCGTCAGGCGCGTCGCCACTGCGACGACGTGGAGTTCTCCGCCGAGGACGCCACGCGCTCCGACCACGACTTCCTGGTGGAGGTGTTCAGGGTAGCCCTCGAGGCGGGCGCCTCCACGCTGAATGTGCCCGACACGGTGGGCTACACGACCCCCACCGAGTACTTCGACCTGATCCGTTTCCTGCGCCAGCAGATCCCGGGCAGCGAGCGGGCCGTCTTCAGCCTCCACTGCCACAACGACCTGGGTCTGGCGGTGGCGAACAGCCTGGCCGCGATCCGCGCGGGGGCGCGGCAGGTGGAGTGCACGGTGAACGGCATCGGCGAGCGCGCGGGCAACACCGCCATGGAGGAGGTGGTG
>JBFGJV010000205.1:0-5332 GCA_041577015.1 Myxococcota bacterium | reverse complement strand
TGGAAGCGAGCCTCGAGCCGGTGGGTCAGGTTGGCCTGGTAGACGTCGCCGGCTGCGATGCGCTCGAGGAGCAGCTCGACCGCCTTGCCGTACGTGGCTTCGTCGAACCAGGCCCCGAGCTCGAGCCCGGTCTCGGGATCGCGGTACGAGAGGGGTGCGGACGGCCCCGGGGCGTGCAGGGACGGCGTGAGCGCTTCGGTCGGCGCGGGCAATCCGAGCCGGGCCACACGCCCGCGCGTGCAGTCCTCGGCGAAGGCGTCCGCTCCCCGTGCGGCCCGGTCCCGTGCGGGGCCCGGAGCGTCGCCGAAGCCGAGCGCACACGCGAAGAGACGCCCCGTGGCGTGCTCGTGGGCCAGCACCCGGTCCACCAGCTGCCAGCTCGCGTCCGGGAGGCCGAGATCGTCGAGACCGGGGAAGGCCACGCGTTCGACGCACGCAGCGAGCTCGTAGCCGAGCCAGCCCACGGCTCCACCCACGAAGGGGACGCCCGCGGCATCCGGCTCGAGCTCGACCGCCTCCGGAAGCAGCCCGCGCAGCCCGGTCAGGGGGTCTTCGAAGCGGGTCCGGCGCGCCGCCGGGAGATCCGGGCGCACCGTACGGTGCACCTCCCAGTCCAGGCGCGTGCCGCGCATGCGCAGGGTCGCGTAGGGACGCGCGCCCACGAAGGAGAAGCGTCCGAGCCGCCCGTCCTGGAGCGCACTCTCCAGCACCCAGAGCCCCGGTGCGACGCGCAGCTCCTCCAGCAGCGCGGACCACCCGGGCGCGCCCGAGAGCTCCCGCACCGCGACCGCCGTCACTGCCGCCATCGAGACCTCAGTCGCAGACGGCCCCGCGCGAGGCGCTGCCCACGAGCCGGGCGTACTTGGCCATGGCGCCGCGGACGTACTTCGGCTCGGGCGGGTCCCAGCCCTGGCGTCGCCCGGCGAGCTCGTCCTCGGAGACGAGCAGGTCGAAGCGGCGCGTGGCCGGGTCGATCACGATGCGATCCCCGTCGCGTACGAAGGCGATGGGGCCGCCGTCCACCGCCTCCGGCGCCACGTGGGCGACCATGTAGCCGTGGGTGGCGCCGGAGAAGCGGCCGTCGGTCACGAGCGCCACGTCACTCCCGAGGCCGGCACCCTTGACGGCGGCGGTGACGGCCAGCATCTCGCGCATGCCGGGCCCGCCGCGCGGGCCCTCGTTGCGGATCACGATCACCGAGCCGGGCTCGATCTTGCGCTGCGTCACCGCGTCGAAGGCGGCCTGCTCGCCGTCGAAGACGCGCGCCGGGCCGTCCACGCGGCGCAGGTTCCCCCCGGCGGTCTTCATGATGGCGCCGTCGGGGGCCAGCGAGCCCCGCAGCACGATCATGCCGCCCTCCTTCATGAGCGGCGCGTCCACGGGGTGCACCACGTCCTGGTCGGACGGGAAGCGGGTCTCGGCCAGGTTCTCGGCCAGCGTCCTGCCGGTGGCGGTGAGGGCGTCGCCGTGCAGACGGTCCCGGTCCAGCAGCTCCCTCATCACGACCGGAACGCCGCCGATCCGGTCCAGGTCCGCCATCACGTACTTCCCGAAGGGCTTGAGGTCGCAGAGCTGGGGCGTGCGACGGCTCACCCGGTCGAAGTCGTCCAGCGAGAGCTCCAGGCGCGCCTCGTGGGCGATGGCGAGCAGGTGCAGCACCGCGTTGGTGGAGCCGCCGAGCGCCATCACCACGGCGATGGCGTTCTCGAAGGCCTGCCGGGTGAGGATGCGTCGGGGCGTGATCTCCCGGGCCAGCAGCTCCACCACCGCGCGCCCGGTGGCGCGGGCGATGGCGTGGCGGCGTGCGTCCGGCGAGGGAACCGACGCCGAGCCAGGAAGGGCGAGCCCCAGGGCCTCGCTCGCCGCCGCCATGGTGTTGGCCGTGAACATGCCCGCGCACGCCCCGGTGCTCGGGCAGGCGGCGCGCTCGAGCCCGAGCAGATCGGCGTCGCTCATCTGGCCGGCGGCGTGGGCGCCCACGGCCTCGAACACGTCCTGGATGTTCACGTCGCGGCCCTGGAAGCGGCCGGGCAGGATCGTTCCGCCGTAGAGGAAGACCGACGGGAGATCGAGCCGCGCCGCGGCCATCATCATGCCGGGCAGGCTCTTGTCGCAGCCGGCGATGGTGACGAGGGCATCGAAGCGCTCCGCGTGCATCACCAGCTCCACCGAGTCCGCGATCACCTCCCGGGAGACGAGCGAGGCGTGCATGCCCTCGTGGCCCATGGCGATGCCGTCGGAGACGGCGATGGTGTCGAAGCGGAGCCCCACGGCGCCGGCCTCGCGCACGCCCTCCCGGGCCCAGTCCGCCTGCTCGGCCAGGCCCAGGTTGCAGGGCGTCACCTCGTTCGCGGCGGCGGCGACGCCCACCTGGGGCTTGCCGAAGTCCTCCTCGCCCAGGCCCACGGCGCGCAGGTAGGAGCGCGCAGGCGCCCGCGCAGGCCCCTCGGTGACGTCCCGGCTGCGCGGACGCGGCAGGGCGCGCTTGCGATCGCTCATCGGCTCCCTCCAGAGCCGGAAAGTACCGCAGGCACGCCGTGTATACTCGCTCGGGGATGCTCGCCCTTCCCCCCGCGCGCCGCATCGCCCTGCCCGCCTGCGCCCTCCCCGACGGCCGTACGGAGGCGGGCATCCGTCTGGCCGTGCACGAGCTGGGCAACGGTCCGGCCGTGGTGCTCTGCCACGGCTTCCCGGAGCTGGCCTTCTCGTGGCGCCACCAGCTGCCGGCCCTCGCGGAGGCGGGCTTTCGCGTGCTCGCCCCGGACCAGCGTGGCTACGGGGCGAGCGATCGTCCCAAGCAGGTCGAGGACTACGACCTCCAGCACCTGACCGGCGACCTGGTGGGCCTACTCGACGCCCTCGAGATCGGGCGGGCCGTCTTCGTGGGACACGACTGGGGCGGCTTCGTGGTCTGGGCCATGGCGGTCCTGCACCCCGATCGCGTCGCGGGCGTGGTGGGCGTCAACACGCCCTACCTGCATCGCCCCCCGGCTCCGCCCATGCAGATCCTGCGCACGCGCCTGGGCGGTGACGACGAGCGCCTCTACCTGCTCTGGTTCCAGAGGCCCGGCGAGGCGGATGCGCTGCTCGGCGCGAACACCCGCCTCGTGTTCGAGAAGCTGATGCGGCGCGGCTTTCCGCGCGATCCGACGACGATGCCGCGCACGGACGGACGCGGGGGCGCAGGCATGAACCCGTTCCTGAAGATCCGCGAGGTGGAGAATCCGGGCGAGCCCCTGCTCTCGGAGCAGGAGATCGCGCACTACACCAAGATCTTCGAGGACACGGGCTTCACGGGCGGCATCAACTGGTACCGCAACATGGATCGCAACTGGCACACGCTCCCCGAGCTGGGCGTGGCCAAGATCCCGGTCCCGTGCCTGATGGTCACCGCCGAGTGGGACGCCGCGCTCCCGCCCGGGATGGCGGCCGGCATGCCCGACCTGGTGCCCGATCTCGAGACCGTGCTGATCCGCGGGTGTGGCCACTGGACTCAGCAGGAGAAGCCCGCGGAGCTGAACCGGATCCTGATCGACTGGCTGAAGCGCCGCTTCCGCTGAGCGGAGCGAGGAGCTCGATGGCCCAGAGCGCGTCCGCTCGCCCCGCCTCCGCTCCGCCCGCCCCGGAGCTCGGGGGCCGCTACTCCCGGTACGTGCTCTCCGTCCTGGTGGTGGTCTACGTGCTGAACTTCGTGGACCGCCAGATCCCGGCGATCCTGAACGACCGCATCAAGGCCGACCTCGGACTGACGGACAGCCAGATGGGCTTCCTGTACGGGACCGCCTTCGCGGTCTTCTACGCGCTCTTCGGGATCCCGCTCGGGCGGCTGGCGGACGTCTGGAACCGCCGCAGCCTGATCGCCCTGGGCCTGGTGTTCTGGAGCGCCATGACGGCCCTCTCCGGCCTGGCCCGCAACTTCACCCAGCTCGCCGCCGCGCGGATCGGCGTGGGCGTGGGCGAGGCCAGCGCGTCGCCCGCCGCCTACTCGCTGCTCTCCGACTACTTCCCGGCCCGCCGGCGCGCCACGGTGCTGGCGATCTACTCGAGCGGCATCTATCTGGGGGCCGGACTCTCCCTCGCCCTGGGCGGCCTGATCGTGGACCGTTGGGACGCGGCGTTCGCGGGAGCGGCGGCGCCCTTCGGCCTGCGGGGCTGGCAGGTGGCCTTCCTGGCTGTAGGGCTCCCGGGCATCGCCCTGGCCCTCCTGGTGCGTACGCTTCGCGAGCCGCGCCGGGGCCAGGCGGACGGGATCGAGACGGCTCCGGAGCCGCATCCGTTCCGGGAGTTCTTTCGCGAGCTGCGCGCGGTGATCCCTCCGCTCACGCTCTGGCATCTGGTGCGAAGCGGCGGGGGCGCGCGGGGCCTGGCCGTGAACCTCGGCGCCGCGGGCGGCCTGGCCCTCGCCGCGGCCGCCCTGGTGCGCGCCACCGGCGACCCCGCCCAGTGGATCGCCCTGGCCGTGGGGCTCTACGCCGCCGTCTCCTGGACCCAGGCGCTGGCGCTTCGGGATCGCCCGAGCGCCTCGCTGATCCTCGGCACGCCGAGCCTGCGCTGGGCGGCGGTGGGCTTCGCGCTGGTGGCCTTCACCGGCTACGGCTTCGGCCAGTGGCTGCCGCCCTTCTTCCTGCGCTTCCACCAGGTGTCCATGGCCCAGCTCGGTCTGGTGCTGGGTGGCGTCGTGGCGGTGTCGGGCTTCCTGGGCGTGACGATCGGCGGTGTGCTGGCGGATCGCTGGCGGGAGCGCTCCAAGCGCGGGCGGCTCTACCTGGGCATGCTGGCGGCGGTAACGCCGGCGCCCTTTGCGGTCTGGCTGCTGGTCACGCCGAACACCGCGCTCGCCTACGCGCTCGTCTTTCCGTTGAACCTGCTCTCCACCATGTACCTGGGCGTGGGGGCCTCGACGATCCAGGACCTGGTCCTGCCGCGCATGCGCGCCATCGCCTCCGCCGCCTACATCATGGTGATCACCTTCATCGGCCTGGCCCTGGGACCCTACGCGATCGGCACACTCTCGGACGCGATGGGGAGCCTGCGCACCGCGATGCTGGTATCGCTCGCGGTCAACCTCCTGGCCTTCGCGGCCCTGGGGCTCTCGGCCTTCCATCTGGTGCGGGACGAGGAGACGCTGCGCGCGCGGGCGCGTGCGGCCGGGGAGCCCGGGCTCTAGTGCGCCCGGTGCCAGGCGAGTGCGTCCTCCAGGCGATCCTGACCCCAGAAGAGTTCGCCTTCCGACACGAAGGTGGGCGCTCCGAAGATGCCGAGGTCGGCAGCCGCCTGGGTCTGGCGACGCAGCCGCTCCTTGTTCTCCGGCGCGCGCGCCCGCTCGAGGAGC
>JBFGJV010000204.1:0-5381 GCA_041577015.1 Myxococcota bacterium | reverse complement strand
GCTCGCAGCGGGCGTGGAGCCGGCGCTCGGACTTCACCACCTCGATGTGGACGATGCGGTGGCACGGGGGCGGGGGCAGGGGGACGGGCGCTACGAGCGGCTCGGGCTCGGGCGGCGGAGCCGGAGGGGGAGGCGGCGGCGGGGCCGCGCAGGCGAGGGCGAAGCCGAGCAGCCCGAGCAGATGCGAAGCGGCCAGCGCGCGCTTGCGTATCCTCGGCGCGTGGGTCGACGCGCGCCGCTCTGGCTGCTGCTTCCGCTCGCCGTGGCCGCGACGTCGCTTCGCGCCGCGGAGCCCGGGCGGATCCCGCCGCTCCTGGGCGCGGAGACGAGCGTCCTGGTCGAGCCCGACGACACCCTCCTCGACATCGCCTGGCGTCATCGGGTGGGGTTCGAGGCGGTGGAGCGGCTCAACCCCGACGTCGATCCCTGGATCCCGCCCCTCGGCACCGTGGTGCGTCTGCCGACCCGCTTCGTGCAGCCCGCCGTCGAGCCCCGGGGCCTCGTCATCAACGTGCCCGAGATGCGTCTCTACGACTTCACGGGGTCGGCAGGACCGCAGGTCTTCGCCGCCGCAGTGGGTGATGCCGAGGACCCGACGCCCATCGGCGTCTTTCGCATCGGCACCAAGCGCATCGACCCGGTCTGGAACGTGCCCGAGTCGATCCGTCGGGAGAAGCCGCACCTGCCCGAGCGCGTGCCGCCCGGTCCGGACAATCCGCTCGGGGACCGCTGGATGACGATCGGGACCAGCTCCTACGGCATCCACGGCACCAACCTCCGCTGGTCGATCGGCCACGCCGCCACGCACGGCTGCGTGCGCCTCTACGCCGACGAGATGCGCCGCCTCTACGATCGCATCCGCCCGGGCACGCCGCTCACGATCGTCTACCAGCCGGTCAAGTGGGGTCGCTACGGCGCCACGCTCTACGTGGAGGTGCACCCCGACCTCTACGGGCGCACGCCCGACCTGCTGGGCGAGGCGCTGCGCCTGCTGGGCGAGCGCGGCATCCTCGCCCACGTCCGCACGCGCGCGCTCGAGCGCGCGGTGAGGGAGGCGCGCGGCATTCCGGTGGAGGTGGGCCGCCTGGTCGCCGCGGCCCACGCGCCTACTTCCGGATCCCCTTCCGGAAGATGACGTCCGCCTTGCGGGCCGCGTCCTCGGCCGACGCGGCGGCGGCCCGAGCCTGCGACTCCGCGGCCTCCGCCCGCCGCACCGCCTCCTCGGCCGTGCGCGACGCCTCCGCCGCCTGGCGCTCCGCCGCCTCGGCGCGTCGGTCGGCCGCCTCCGTGGCCTGCTCCACCGCCACGAGCCGCTGCTCCAGGGTGCTCACGCTGCCGCGCGACGCGCAGCCTGCGGCGCCCACCAGGAGCAGCGCCGCCGCTCCCACTCCGAGCCACGTCTTCGCCATGGATGCCTTCCTCCTCTGCGCTCAACCCTTCAGGAGACGCAGGAACTTCGCCTCGTCCAGGATCTCCACCCCGAGCTCCTCGGCGCGGCGCAGCTTGCTGCCGGGATCCTCGCCGGCCACCACGTAGTCCGTCTTCTTCGAGACCGAGCCCGTGACCCTACCGCCTGCGGCCTCGATGCGCCGCTTCGCCTCCTCGCGCGTCAGGCTCTCGAGGCCGCCGGTGAGCACGAAGCTCTTGCCGGTCAGCGGGCCCTCGGCCCGGGCGCGGCGCGCCTGCCGCGGCCAGCGCACGCCGAGCTCCCGAAAACGCTTCACCTCGGCCCGGTTGCGCGGATCCTGGAAGAAGCGCACCACGCTCTCGGCGATGGTGGGCCCGACGCCCTCCACCTCCTCCAGCTCCTCCCGCGTGCTCTTCGTGAGGGCGTCCAGGTCCCCGCCCACGTGCTCGGCCAGCAGCTCGGCGACGCCCCCGCCCACGTGCCGGATGCCCAGCGCGATCAGGAAGCGCGCCAGCGTCGTCTCCCGGGCGCGCGCCAGGGCGCGCACCAGGTTCGCGGCGGACTTCTCCCCCATCCGCTCCAGGCCCTCGAAGTCCCCCTGGCCCAGCGCGAAGACGTCCGAGACCCGCTTCACCAGGCCGCCCTCCACCAGCTGGTCCACCAGCTTCTCGCCGAGCCCGTCCACGTCCAGCGCACCGCGGCTCGCCAGATGCCGCAGGTTGTTCTTGAGCTGGGCCGGGCAGTCGAGGTTCGGGCAGCGCGTCACCGCCTCGCCCTCGAGCCGCACCGCCTCGGCACCGCACACGGGACAGCGCGTCGGCAGCCGCCAGCGCCGGGCGCCCCGCTTCCGCTTCGTCTTCACCACCGAGACGATCTGCGGGATCACGTCGCCGGCCCGCTGCACGATCACCGTGTCGCCGGGCCGCACGTCCTTGCGGTCGATCTCGTCCTGGTTGTGGAGCGAGGCGCTCGACACCGTGACGCCGCCTACGCGCACCGGACGCAGCTTCGCCACCGGTGTCAGCGCGCCGGTGCGACCCACGCTGGCCTCGATCGCCTCGACCCGGGTGGTCTCCTGCTGGGGCGGGAACTTGTAGGCGATCGCCCAGCGTGGCGAGCGCGGCAGGTTGCCCACCTCGTCCTGGAAGTCCAGGCGATCCAGCTTGTAGACGGTGCCGTCGCTCTCGATGGGGAGCTTCTCGCGACGGGCCAGCATGCGGGTGTGGTAGTCGAGGGCCGCCTCCACGTCCTCGCACCGCTCGCACTCGGGCGTCACCCGCAAGCCCCAGGCCTCCAGCAGCTCCAGGATCCCGAGCTGGGTCTTCACGCCGGCCGGCAGGCCCTCCGCGATCTGATAGGCGCGGAACTCGAGGGCGTGCAGACGATCCAGGTCGATCTGGTGCAGCTGGCGCAGGGCGCCCGCCGCAGCGTTGCGAGGGTTCGCGAAGGGCTCCTCGCCGCGCTCCACACGGGCCTCGTTCAGCCGCTCGAAGGCCAGGAGCGGGAGCACCACCTCGCCGCGGACCGAGACGCGCGCCGGCGCGCGGCGGGTCTCCGTGCGCAGGGCCAGGGGAATGCTGTAGACCTGCCTGAGGTTCGCCGTCACGTCCTCGCCGGTGCGCCCGTCGCCGCGCGTGGCACCCAGCACGAGCGCTCCCTTCTCGTAGACCAGCTCCACACCGGCTCCGTCCAGCTTGAGCTCGCCGGCGTAGGCCACGGGCTCCTCCCGGCCGAGCAGCCGCCGCACGCGCTCGTCGAAGGCCCGCAGCTCCGCCTCGTCCATGGCGTTGTCCAGCGAGAGCATCGGGACCCGCCGGCGCACCTTGGCGAAGCCCTCGGCCGGGGGGGAGCCCACGCGCTGGGTGGGCGAGTCCGGGCGCATCAGGTCCGGGTGGGCCGCCTCGAGCTCCTGGAGCTCCCGGAACAGCCGGTCGTAGGCGGCGTCGGAGATCTCCGGCCGATCGTGGACGTAGTAGAGCACGTTGTGCCGGTTGATCTGCTCGACCAGGGCGTCGATGCGTCGCCTGGCGGCCTCGAGCGGGCGGCTCAACGGCCCAACCCCTCCTCGGGGGAATCCCGTTAAAGATCGCGCGCCTGCGCGGCGATGAGTCCGTTGTGCCGGCGAGCCGCCGGTCGCAGAAGCATACCACCGGTGTGCCCCGAGGCCGCCGGAGGAAGGGTGGATCCGTTGCCGGGGAGCGCCGTCGAGCCCCAGGAGCAGGCGTTGCGCGCGCTGCTGGAGGCGGTGAGCGACGGCGTGGCCGTCTGCCGCGACGACGGGCGCATCGCCTGGGCCAATCCGGCCCTGGCAGCGCTGGCCGGTCGGGAGACGCCCGAGAAGCTGCTGGGCAGGCCCTTCGCGGAGCTCTTCGTGGAGCCCGACCTGGAGCTCGCTCGCGAGGACTTCCAGGGCCCGCTGGAGGCCCACCTGGAGGCCGCGGAGAGCCGCCGCCGCGTGCTGGTGGACCGCGTCCCCGGGGCCGAGCTCCTGACGTTCCGCGTGCGCGACCTCTCGGAGCTCGCCGAGCGCGGTGCCGAGGTCCAGCGCATGGCGCGGGCGCTTCAGCGCGCGAACCGCGAGAGCGCGGAGCTCCGCGAGCGGCTGCGGCGCGACGTCGCCGAGCGCGACGAGCTGCTCAACATGGTGAGTCACGAGCTGCGCACGCCCGTCACGGTGATCTCCGGCTACAACCGCCTGCTCCTGGCCGGGAAGGTGGGTGCGCTCTCCGCGGAGCAGGAGCGCTTCGTTCGCGAGTGCCAGAAGAGCTGCCAGCGGCTCAACCAGTTCGTGGGGAACCTGCTGGAGAAGGCGCGCGGCCTGGTGGGCCAGGGCGTCCTGGAGCTGCATCCGGAGCCCGTCGGCCCGATGGTGGAAGCGGTGGTCGGGTTCCTCTCGCCGCTGCTGCGCGAGCGCGGCCTCGCGGTGCACCTGGACTTGCCCGCCCAGCTCGCCCCCGCCTGGCTCGACCGGCCGCGGGTGGAGCAGGTGGTGACGAACCTGCTCGACAACGCCATCAAGCACGCGCCCGAAGCCAGTCGCATCGAGGTGGAGGCCCGTCCGGTGCAGGAGGGCGGCCGCGGCTGGGTGGAGATCGCCGTGATGGATCGGGGTCCGGGCGTCCGCGAGGAGGAGCGCGAGCGCATCTTCGAGGCCTACGTCCAGGGTGGCGGACGACGCGGCGCGGGGGGGCTGGGACTCGGGCTCGCCATCTGCCGGCGCATCGTCGCGGCCCACGGCGGGCGGATCGGCGTGGCGCCGCGAGCCGACGGCGGGAGCCGCTTCGCCTTCACCCTTCCGCTGGATCCTCCGGAGCGGACGGCCTGATGGCCCCGCCCCGGCGCAAGCCGGCTCGGCGCGCCGGTCGCAAGCCGCCGCGCCCGCGCGTCCTCGTCGTGGACGACGCCGAGGGGATCCGCACCTACGTGGCCGATCTCCTCGAGCTCAAGGGCTGGCAGGTGGACACCGCGGCCGATGGGCGTCAGGCGCTGGAGCTGCTGGAGAGCGGCGCCGCCCCGAACCTGGTGCTGCTCGACGTGATGATGCCGGGGATGGACGGGCTCGAGACGCTCCGGCGCCTGCGCGAGCGGGACGCCGACACGCCCGTGGTGATGCTCTCGGTGGTGGGCAAGGCCAGCACGATCGTCCAGGCCATGCAGCTCGGCGCCGCCGACTACGTGAACAAGCCCTTCGAGGAGGAGGAGCTCGAGGCGGTGCTGCGTCAGGTGCTCGACCAGCGCGCCCTCGAGGAGGAGCGCGAGCGGCTCGCGGGCGAGCTGGACACGGCCGTGGAGAGCGCCGTCTGGCAGAGCGAGCCCATGCTGCGCGTGCGCGGCGTGATCGAGCAGATCGCCGACACGGACGTGACCGTCCTGATCCAGGGCGAGAGCGGTGTGGGCAAGGAGATCGTGGCGCGCACGGTCCACCACGTCTCGAGCCGTGCGCCGCGCGCCTTCGTCAAGGTGAACTGCGCGG
>JBFGJV010000203.1:0-5436 GCA_041577015.1 Myxococcota bacterium | reverse complement strand
TCCTTGCCTTTTCGCCCAAGACCAGCCTTGCTGAGAACGTAGACATTGCAAGGGCGAAAAGGCAAGGAACGTCCCCATTGCTTTGCGCCTCCCCGCTCGCTCCGGTATCCGATCCGCGTGCGGGCGGCGTTGCACAACGTGGGCGGGTGGCTCGCGCGGCGGGCGCAGCTCAGCGGGGCGCGGACGGCGGTCGTGGATGCCGAGCGCTCCCTGGACTACGGCGCCCTGGATCTCCGCGCCGCCCGCTGCGCCGGCTGGCTGCGGGGCCGGGGCGTGGCACGCGGGGATCGCGTGGCGATCCTGCTGGGCAACCGCTCCGCGTTCCTGGAGACGGTCTTCGCCGCCGCGCGCCTGGGGGCGATCGCCGTGCCCATCAACACGCGGCTCGCGCCGCCCGAGATCCGCGAGCAGCTGGAGGACTGCGAGCCCCGCGTCCTGGTCCACGAGGCCGAGCTGGGGGCGACGGTGGAGAAGGCCCTGGGTCCCGACCCGCTCCACCGTCTGGTCGTGGGCGCAGAGCCGGACGCCTACGAAGCGGCGCTCGCCGGCTCCGAGCCAGTCCACGACGTGGCGCTGGTCTCGCCCGACGATCCCCTGATGATCATGTACACCTCCGGAACCACCGGAACGCCCAAGGGCGCGCTGCTCCCGCACCGCAAGACGCTCTTCAACGCCCTGAACGCCCAGCTCTTCTTCGACCTGACCGGGCGCGACCGCGTGCTCGTGGTCGTTCCGCTCTTCCACTCCTTCGGGCTCACCATCCTGGCGAGCCCGGCCCTCCACGCGGGCGCGAGCGTGGTGCTCCAGCGCCACTTCGACGCCAACGGCGTCTGGCGCGCGGTGGAGAAGCACGGCATCACCTACCTGGGCGGCGTCCCCACCATGTTCCGTGCCCTGCTGGACGCCCTGGAGGCCGGACGCCAGCGCTTCGATCTGCGCACGCTGCGCTTCCTGTTCACGGCCGGAGCCGCCGTCCCCGCCGCGCTCGTCCACGCCTTCCACGAGCACGGGCTCGTGCTGAAGCAGGGCTTCGGGCAGACGGAGACCTCCATCCTGTGCTGCCTGGACGACGCCGACGCCGTGCGCAAGGCCGGCAGCGTGGGCCGTCCCGTCTTCCACGCGGAGGTGCGCGTCGTTCCGGTGGACCGCCTCGCCGACCCGCCCGAGCGCTGGCCCGACGCGGCGCCCGGCGAGACCGGCGAGATCGTGGTGCGCGGGCCCATCACCATGCTCGGCTACTGGCGACGCCCCCAGGCCAACGCCGAGACCCTGCGCGGCGACTGGCTGCGCACCGGCGACCTGGCCACGGTCGACGCGGAGGGCTTCGTCACGCTGGTGGGACGCGGGCGGGAGATGTTCATCTCGGGGGGCGAGAACGTCTATCCCGCCCAGGTGGAGGCGGTCTACGCCGCGCACCCCGCCCTCCACGAGATCGCCGTGGTGGGCGTGCCCGACCCGAGCTGGGGCGAGGTGGGTCGTGCCTACGTCGTGCTCGAGGCCGGGGCCCGGCTCGATCCCGAGGCCTTGCGGGCCTGGGGCCGCGAGCAGCTGGCCGCCTTCAAGATCCCGAAGCAGTTCGTGGCCGTGGACGCCCTGCCCCGCACGGCCAGCGGCAAGATCCAGAAGCACCGCCTGCCCGACGCCCGCCTCGCTGGGGCCGACGACTAGAAGTCGTCCATGTCCCCCATGTCGTCCATGTCGCCACCGACGTCGCCGCCCGACGCCTTCTCCGGCTTCTCGGTCACGAGCGCCTCGGTGGTGACCATGAGCCCCGCCACGCTGGCGGCGTTCTGGAGTGCCGACCGCACTACCTTGGTGGGGTCCACGACGCCCGCCTTGGCCAGGTCCTCGAACTGCTCGGTGCGCGCATTGAAGCCGAAGCCCCCGCGCCCCTCGCGCACCTTCTCCACCGTGATCGCGCCCTCCACGCCGGCGTTCTGGGCAATGCGGCGCAGGGGCTCGGGAGCCGCGCGCCGCACGATGTCCACGCCCGCCTGCTCGTCCTCGGTGAGGTCCTTGAGCCGGTCCAGGGCCGCGACCGCCCGCAGCAGGGCCACGCCTCCACCCGGGACGATGCCCTCCTCCACGGCGGCCCGGGTGGCGTGGAGCGCGTCCTCCACGCGCGCCTTCTTCTCCTTCATCTCCGACTCGGTCGCCGCGCCCACCTTGAGGACCGCGACGCCGCCCGCCAGCTTCGCCAGCCGCTCCTCCAGCTTCTCCCGGTCGTAGTCGGAGGTCGTGTCCTCGATCTCGCGGCGGATCTGCGCCTTGCGCCCCTCGATGTCCTCGTGCTTGCCGGCGCCCTCCACGATCGTGGTGTTGTCGCGGTCGATCACGATCTTGCGCGCCCGCCCCAGGTCCTCGAGCGTCACCGATTCCAGCTTGCGGCCCAGGTCCTCGGTCACCGCCACGCCTCCGGTCAGGATCGCGATGTCCTGGAGCATGGCCTTGCGCCGGTCGCCGAAGCCCGGCGCCTTCACCGCGGCGCCCTTGAGCGTGCCGCGCATCTTGTTCACCACCAGCGCCGCCAGCGCCTCGCCCTCCACGTCCTCGGCCAGGACCAGGAGCGGCTTGCCAGCACGGGCGATGGACTCGAGGAGAGGAACCAGATCCTGGAGGGCCGAGATCTTCTTCTCGTGAATCAGCACGTAGACGTCCTCGAGAACGCACTCCATGCGGTCGGCGTCGGTCACGAAGTAGGGTGAGAGGTAGCCCCGGTCGAAGCGCAGGCCCTCCACGAGCTCGAGCTCGCTCTGGAGGCCCTTGCCCTCCTCCACCGTGATGACGCCCTCCTTGCCGACCCGCTCCATGGCCTCGGCCAGCATCTCGCCCACCTCCTCGTCGCCGTTGGCGGAGATGGTGCCGACCTTGGCGATGTCATCGCGCCCGGAGATCTCGCGGCTCTGGCTCTTCAGGTCTCCGACCAGCGCCTCCACCGCCCGGTCGATGCCGCGCTTGAGCTCCATGGGGTTGGCGCCCGAGGCGATGCGCTTGCAGCCCTCGCGCAGGATGGCGTGCGCCAGCACCGTGGCCGTGGTGGTGCCGTCGCCGGCCACGTCCGAGGTCTTGCTCGCCACCTCGCGCACCATCTGGGCGCCCACGTTCTCCCAGTGGTCGGCGAGGTCGATCTCCTTGGCGACCGTGACGCCGTCCTTGGTGCTGGTGGGCGACCCCCACGACTTCTCCAGCAGCACGTTGCGGCCCCGGGGGCCGAGGGTCACCCCCACGGCATTGGTCAGGATCGTGACACCCCGCAGCAGGCGCTGGCGGGCGGACTCTCCGAAGGCGATCTGCTTGGCCGCCATGATGGTGGCATTCCTCCCGTGGATGGACGCGTTCTCAGATAGGGTCGGCCCGGGGGGTGGTCAAGGGCCGGGTCGTCCGTGGCGGAGCACCCGGCTTCCCCCGGCGGGGCCTCCGGGGGTGTATGCTTGGGGCTGGTAGAGGGAGGGACCACATGGTGGCCCATCGGGAACCGCCCCAGGACGACCTCGGCGAGGAGACCTACTTCGCCACGGAGTCGGATCGGGACCGCGTCTTCGACGCCAGCGTGCTCCGGGAGTCCGTGAGCACCCTCCCCGCCCGGCGGCCCATCACCCTCAAGGCCTCGGACACCGCGAGCCAGGCCATGCGGGCCATGCAGCGCGGCCATCGCGGCTGCGTCCTGGTCACCGACGACGGCTCCCTGCAATCCCGCCTGGCGGGGATCTTCACCGAGCGCGACGTCCTGCACCGCATCATCGAGGGGGGGCGCAACCCCGCCACCCTGCCGCTCGGCGAGGTCATGACCCCGGACCCGGAGTGTCTCCCCAGCGAGGCCACCATCGCCTGGGCGCTCAACAAGATGTCGGTGGGGGGCTTCCGGCACGTCCCGGTCATCGACGATCGGGGCCGGCCCGTGTTCGTGGCCTCGGTGCGCGACGTGGTGGACTTCCTGGTGCAGGCCTTCCCGCGCGAGATCCTGAATCTGCCCACCGACTTCGGCGCCGACCGGCCCCGCACGCGCGAGGGCGCCTAGCCGCTTCCAACCTCCCACGCTCGAGGACGCTCATGTTGCCCCGTCAAACCGCACTGCTTGCCGCCCTGCTGCTGCTCGTCCCGTCCATCGCCCGATCGGAGCGACCTGCCGTCGCCGAGGCCAGCGTCGTGCTCGACGCGGGCGCTCGAGCGCTGGGGCCGGCCTTCTTCCTGCCGCTCGAGCGCAAGAAGGGCGTGGTGGCCGTCATGGGCGGCGGCCGCGTGGATCCCGCGACCCTGCGCGCCGCACCCCGGGTGATCTTCCGTCTCGAGGACGGCCGCACCGTCAGCACGTCGAACCGCTTCTATGCCCCGCCTCGCAGCAGCCATGGCCCCGGCTGGGACTTCGTCACCTTCGCCCTGGATGCGCGGCCGCAGGGCGTGCGCGTGCTCAAGCCGGAGACCCGCAAGCGCACCGAGGTGGCCGACCGGGTGCGCATCCTCCCGGCCTCGGGGGATGCTGCGTCCAACGGCGCGGCGCGCTGGGGCACCGTGGTCCGCGTGGACCGGGACCGCATCGAGGTGGTGCCGGACGGGCTCGAGCCCGGCTGGGAGGGCGCCCCGATCCTCTCCTCCAGGGGACGGATCGTGGCCATCGCGCAGGACTCCCTGCGCGATTCCACCGGAGCCACGCGCCTCGTGGCCATGCCCATTGGGCGCGTCGTGCAGTCGCTGAAGCGTCCGGCCCGTCAGGTGGGGGATCCGGCCCGGGGCGGGATCCCCTTCGCCGAGCTGAGCAGCCGGCGGGTGGACGTGCTCCTGCTGCTGGACACCTCGGTCTCGACCAACGACATGACCGGTGTGGACCTGAACGGCAACGGGGTCGTGGGCAAGCGCCGCCCCTGGGAGGTGTTCGGAGGCTCGGACGCCGGCGACTCGATCCTGCAGGCGGAGGTCCGGGCGGCGCGCCATCTGCTGCGCCAGCTCGATCCGCGCAACGCCCGCGTGGGGCTGGTGAGCTTTGCGAGCCGGCAGGGGCCGGTCCGGACCGACGCCGTCACCGAGGTGCCGCTCACGGCCGACTACGAGCAGGTGGACGCGGCACTGAGCCGCGTCCTCGGCCGCGGCGCCAACGGCGCCACCAACCTGGCGGCGGGCGTGGACCGCGCCACGGTGGAGCTCCTGGGCCTGGAGGGGGCGCTCTCGGTCCCCGACCCCATCGCCGACCGGCTGGTCTTCCTGCTGACCGACGGTCGCCTCACCCGACCCTATGGTCCGGGCTACACGGTGGAGAACCGGGCTGCGGTGGCGCGCGCTGCGGTGCGCGCGGACGGCGCGGGCATCCGCTTCCACACCTTCGCCATCGGGTCCCGGCCTCCGGAAGATCCGCGCACGGTCTCCGAGCTCGCCGCCCTGACCGGCGGCCGCTTCAGCGCCGTCCAGGATGCCAGGGGACTGCCCGAGGCCCTGGACGCCACC
>JBFGJV010000202.1:0-5467 GCA_041577015.1 Myxococcota bacterium | reverse complement strand
GGCGAGAGGCCGGCCGGCGCGCCCAGCTCCAGGTCCTTGCGCAGTGGCGCCTCCGCGCTGGAGAAGTAGGCGAGGTTCCCCTCCGCGTCCGCGTAGGACCAGTTCTGGGAGCCGAAGTCGAAGTCCTCTAGGCCGCGCCGGAAGTCTTCGAGATTGCGGGCGCGGTCCCAGACCAGGAACGTCTGGGCCTCGCGCGTGGCGTGGAAGCCGGTGTACTGGAGCACGAGGGCCGTCGTGATGCCGCCCCCCGGCTTGAGCAGCAGCCCCGGGTCCTCCACGTCGACGATGGGGCCGAAGCTGCGGAACGGGACGGTCAGGACCACGGTCTGAAAGATGGGAAGTCGGGCCACCGCGACGTTGTCGAAGATCCCGTCTCCGACCTGGTTGCTGCTGTAGGTGACGAACTGGAGCACCACCGGGAAGAACTGCCCCTCGCTCTTGATGCACAGCAGCGTCCCTAGCTCGAGGCACGGCGGCTGGAACACGTGCAGCTCGTCGGAGAAGATGTCGCTCACGTCGAGGCCGTTGGTGGTGGCGCCCCAGGTCACGTCCTCGTTCTGGCCGATCACGACGAGCGGGGTGCCCGGGACACCCATGCCGCTCACGTTCATGGGCCCGGTCTCCGGATCGTCCGTCACCTCGAGCCGCCACTCGTAGAGGGTGGAGGGGACGTTGATGGCCAGGTGGGGGTCGTTGGCCATGATGGGCCGGCCGGTGACGCTGTGCTCCGCGCCCACTCCCCACTCGTTGCTTCCGATCTGGAACTCGCGCCGCTGGAGGGCCGCCGCGAAGAGGGGATGTCGGGACAGCTTCTCGCGCACCCGTTGGGCGCCCGCCGCGGCCTTCGCCAGCATCGTGCGGTCCACCGGCTTGCGAGCCGCCGCGAAGCTCGGAGGTCCGCCGGCGTCGGGCACCGTGGCCGCGGGATCCATCGGCGCCGAGCGCTCCACGTCCTGGAAGTAGAGCGCCTCCCCGTCGAACCCGTTGGCGACACCGGCGTCGATGAAGCGCTGCAGCTGGAAGGTGGGACCCGCATCGATGTCCAGCGAGAGCTGGGCCGCGAGCCCCTTGGCGACGGCGAGGGTGTCGAGCACGCTCCAGGGCCGGGCCGAGCTCAGCTCGAGCAGCGCGTACTCCGGCGGCAGGGGGTTCGTGTTCAGGTAGGCGTTCACGCCGTCGGCGTAGGCCTGGATGAAGGCGATCGTGCGTGCCGGCAGCGCCGCGAGCGAGCGCTCGGCCGCGCGGCGCAGTCCGATCGTGCGCGCCTGGATGTCGTTCCCGAGCTCGCCGTCGCCGAGCAGCTCGGCCACGTCCCCGCTCACCTGGCGGCGCGTCAGGTCCATCTGGAAGAAGCGGTCCCGCGCCTGCACCCAGCCCGCCACCCGCGCCAGGTCGAAGTCGTTGCTCGCCCGGATGTGCGGCACGCCGTCGCGATCGACGACCACCTCGACGGGGCCCTCGAGACCCGGCAGCACGATCTCCGGCGCCTTGCGCTTGCCGACGGCGGCGGGCGCCAGCGCCACGCCCAAGGCGAGGGGGATCAGGGCGACGAGGCGGAGGCGGCGAAGGGAAGCGGCGGGGGGCATGGGGACCTCCGAGGGTCGTCTCGAGAGGGACGATCGATCGTGGGGTTTCGCCCCTATCCTGCCCGGCCCCGAGCTCCGCGTCCAGTCACCACTTCTCGCCGAAGGGACGCACGTCCAGCTCGAAGGTCCACGCCGAGCGCTCCTGCTGCGCCAGGTGGAAGACCGTGTCGGCGATGTGGTCCGGCTTCAGGAAGAAGTCGTCGGGACGATCCTTGAAGAACTGGCGCGTGCGCGGAATGTCGATCACGCCGTCGATCACCACGTGGGCCACGTGGATGCCCAGCGGCGCCAGGTGCCGCGCCATGGACTCGGCCAGGGAGCGCTCGGCCGCCTTGGCCGGGGCGAAGGCGGCGAAGGCCGCGCCGCCGCGCAACGAGGCGGTGGCGCCGATGGCGATCACGGCGCCACGTCCGAGCTTCTGCATGTCGGCCACGGCCTCGCGGCCGCACAGGTAGAGCGCGAGCACGTTGGTGCGCCAGGCCTCCTCCATCTGCTCCGCCGAGATGTCCAGGAAGGAGCCGAAGGAGGCGCTGCCCGCGTTGTGGATCAGGATCTCCACCGGGCCGAGATCGCGCCGGATGGCGGCAAAGGATTCCTTCACCGCACCGGCGTCGGTCACGTCGGTGGCGTAGCCCCGGGTGCCCGGAATCTCCTTCTCGAGCTGCCGGAGGGCGCTCTCGGTGCGCGCCAGCATCGCCACCCGACAGCCTTCCCGAGCGAAGCGACGGCTGAGCGACGCCCCGTTCCCCGGCCCCACTCCGGTCACCACGCACACGCGTTCAGCCATCGTAGTCCTCCCCATGCTCGACGCGACGCAGGTCCGTGCCCAGCAGCCGCCTTGCCTCGTCCCGGATCTCGAGGGGCTGCGCCGCGAAGACGTCCAGGGCGAGCGGTCCCGGGGCCGTCTCCGGCTCCACCCGGATCGCCAAACCGAGCGGGGACTCGGGCCACGCGAAGCGGAGCCGATCGTCGCTCACGCGACAGCGACCCCCCAGCAGCTCCTCCCACTGCCTTCGGGCGGCGCCCGCGCTGCTCGCCGCCAGCTCGAGCCGCACCACGCGCACGGGAGCAGGCGGGTCGGGCGCGGCCGGGGGCCGCATCCAGTCGGGCGGCGCGCCGCCCTCGGGCTCCCCGTGCGTTTCGGCCAGCTGCACCACCACGCCCTGGGCCTGCTTCGGGTGGAGGAAGGCCTCCTTCCAGCCGGGGTGGGAGTCGTCGTAGCCGACCACGTCGTAGCCGGCCCGCCGGGCGCGCTCGGCGGCCTCGGCGAGGCTCGGGACCTTGAACGTCACGTGATGAACGCCCGGCCCGTGTCTTTCCAGGAAACGGTGCAGGAAGCCGCCCGGCGGACCGTCCGGCTCGATCAGCTCGAGCCGCTCGCCGCGCGCGAAGGCCCACTGTCCCCAGCGGAAGCCCGCTCCCGGGCCACCTTCGAAGGGACGCCCCCCGAGCCTCCCCTCCAGGAAACGCGCGGCTGCCGGTATGTCGGCGACGGCGAGCGCCACGTGGTCGAGTCGGAACGCGTCGCGGTCGAGGTTGGAGGGCATGGCGCACCTACCTTGCCGCGGATCGACGCCGTGCGCGAGTGCGCCGCCCGCGGAGAGCGCTAGGGTCGCACGGGCCGCGCCGGCGAAGGGGGGAGCGCCATGAGCGGTGGACCGCGGGAGCAGTGGGGCACGAAGCTCGGCTTCGTGCTGGCGGCCGTGGGCTCGGCAGTGGGCCTCGGCAACATGTGGCGGTTCTCCTACCTGACCGCCGAGAACGGTGGGGCCGCCTTCGTCCTGCTCTACCTGCTGATGACGGCCTTGATCGGGCTGCCGGTGATGCTCGCCGAGCTGGTCATCGGGCGCGGCGCGCGCAAGAGCCCGATCCAGGCCCTGGCGCACTACGGGGGAGGCGCCTGGCGGGCGCTAGGCGCGCTGTTCGTGGTCGCCGGCTTCGTGATCCTCTCCTACTACAGCGTGATCGCGGGATGGACGCTGCGCTATGCGGTGGCCGCCCTCGTGGAGGGCTTCGGCGCGGATCCCGCCGCCACGTTCCAGAACGTGGCGAGCGGGGCCAACGCCATCGGCTGGCACCTGCTCTTCATGGCGCTCACGATCTTCATCGTCGCTGGCGGCGTGAAGCGGGGCATCGAGCGCACGGCGCTCGTGCTGATGCCCGTGCTGTTCCTGATCGTGGCTGGTCTCGCCGTCTACGCCGCCTTCCTGGACGGGGCCGGGCCGGGCTACGCCTACTACTTCCAGACCAGCTTCGCCGAGGTGCTCTCCTTTCGCGTGCTGCGGGACGCGGCGGGCCAGGCCTTCTTCAGCCTGAGCCTCGGGATGGGAGCCATGCTCACCTACGCGAGCTACCTGAGCCGCGAGAACCACCTGCCGAACGAGTCGCTGGTGATCGCCGGCGCCGACTTCGGGGTGGCCTTCGTGGCGGGGCTGATGATCTTCCCGCTCATCTTCGCGCTCGGGCTCCAGGCCGAGGTGGGGGAGAGCACCGTGGGGGCCCTCTTCATCACCATCCCTCACACCTTCGCCGAGATGGGGGCCGTGGGCCGTCTGCTCGGCGTGCTCTTCTTCGTGGCGTTGGCGGTCGGTGCCTTCACGTCGGCGATCTCGCTGCTGGAGGTCGTGGTGGCCTCGGCCGCCGACGGCCTGGGCTGGCCGCGCCGCAAGGCCGCGGAGGTGTTCGGTGCGACGGTGGCGCTGCTCGGGGTGCTGCCCGCCGTGAACACCGACGTGCTGGACCTGATGGACAAGTTCGCCGGCAACGTGTTCCTGGTGGGAGGAGCCTTCTTCCTGTCGCTCTTCGTCGGTTGGGTGATGGAGGATCCCATCGCGGAGGTCCGGGTCGGGGCGCCCGGCGTGCGATGGTTCTTCCTGTGGCGCAGCCTGCTGCGCTTCGCCGTGCCCGTGGTGCTCGGCGTCGTCCTCCTCTACTCGATCCGCGACGCCTTCGGTGCCCTGGCAGGCCTGCTGGGCCTGACCGGCTAGGACTCCACACCCAGGCGGCGAGCCGCGGCCAGGGCGTCGATGGCGTCCACGCGGCGCACGGCGTCGGCGATCTCCACTCGGAAGGCGGCCCGGCGCTCCCGCACCTCGGGCCCGCCGGGCTCGAGCAGGCCGCGGTTGCGCGCCAGCCGCAGCGCGTTCTGGAAGTACACCTTCGAGATCGACTCCTGACTGTGGATCTTGCGCTGGAGCGCGTACTGCTTGGCCAGGGGGATGCAGCCGGAGAGAAAGGCGTTCGGATCCACCGGCTTCCCGGGGTCGTGTCCCACCAGGGCATCCGCCACGACCTGATAGGACTCGAGGAACGGCCTCAGCACCCGATGGGCGCTGTACGGCCGGAAGCGCCGCAGCAGCGCCACGATCTCCTCGTCGCTGCCCTCGATCAGGGTCTCCCAGCCCGGCTCGTGGAAGGCGACCTCCTGCGCGATCTCGATGCGGAACTCCTCGGTTCCCGCGAAGAAGAACTCGAACTTGAGCAGGTCGCGCAGCCGCAGCGCCTCCTCCAGCAAGGTCTCGCGACGATTCGGAACCTTCGTCTCGGCCACGTGCAGCAGCGCCAGCTCCGCAATGGCGCCGGTCAGGAAGAAGTGGATGATCGTGTTGCGGTAGTAGGCGGCGGCCAGGTGCTGGTTGGGGCCGATCGCATACACCGCTTCCGGGCCCTCCGCGAAGCAGGTCACGACTCCGCTGCGAATCAGCGCCTCGAGCGCCGCGCGCACGCCCTCGGGCGTGTCGAGCTCGAGATCGCCCGTGGTCGGGAGCTTCTTCTCGTTCACGAGACGCACCAGGTTGCGCAGTGCGACCCGGATCTCCTCGAGGCTCAGCGCGCGCTCGCCCACCCCCAGTAGCGCCAACGTGACGAGTGACGTCGGGGTC
>JBFGJV010000201.1:0-5545 GCA_041577015.1 Myxococcota bacterium | reverse complement strand
GACGTGCTCTCGGGCGGGCGGCTCGTTCTGGGCGTGGCCGCGGGCTACCAGAAGAGCGAGTTCGCCGCCCTCGGCGCCGACTTCGAGGCGCGCAACGAGGTGACGGACGAGGCCATGCGGGCCATGAAGCGCGCCTGGACCGAGGCGGACGTCCGTCACGAGGGTCGCGGCTTCGCCGCGCCCGGCAACACCATGCTCCCGCGCCCGGCCCAGAAGCCGCACCCGCCGCTCTGGGTGGGGGGCAACAGCAGGCGCGCCATCCGTCGCGCCGTCGAGCTCGGTGACGGCTGGATGCCGTTCCCCACTGCGGCGAAGGCGGCGCCTCACCTGCGCACGGCGAAGCTCGAGACGCTCGACGACCTGCGCGCGCGCCTGGCCTACCTGCGCGAGCACGCGAAGTCCGTCGGCCGCGAGACGCCGCTCGACGTCTGCTTCGTCCCCTTCGGCCTCGATCATTTCGCGTCCGGCGAGGTCGACCCGCCCCGCTTCCGGGACGAGGTCGAGCAGCTCGAGGAGGCGGGCATCACCTGGCTCAGTGTCGTCCTGCCGGCCGACTCGCGCCGGACGTTCCGCGAGCGGCTGGCGAGCTTCGGCGAGCAGATCCTCTCAGAGCGGTAGGCCTCCGACGCCCGCCCCTGGCGTGTCGCGTCCCGCCCCCAGGAGTGCCCCGCGGGGGTCATAGAGCCGCCGCCTCGATTCGATGCAGTCCGCCGAAAGTAAAGAAAGAGCGTTTTCTTTCTTTTTCGGTAGCCTTGGGAAAGCATGCCTTCCCAGCGGCAGGCGAGGCCTTGAAGCGCGGCGCCACCGGCGAGTGGATCCCCGTCTCGACCGTCGGAGAGACGGTCCGGGCCTTCCTGCCGAAGCCCCTGCCCCCGAGCCCGCCCCTCCAGATCGAGGGCTTGCTGCGAAGATCGCTCGATGAAGCCCTGCTCGCCCTGGGTCGCCTGGACAGCGCGACGACCCTTCTGCCGGACACGGCCCTCTTCCTGTTCATGTACGTCCGGAAGGAGGCGGTGCTCTCTTCGCAGATCGAGGGCACGCAGTCGTCGCTCTCCGATCTGCTGCTCTTCGAGCTGGACGAGCTGCCGGGGGTTCCCGTCGCGGACGTCGAGGAGGTGTCGTGCTACGTCGCGGCCCTGGAGCACGGACTGCGCCGGCTCCGGGAGGGACTGCCGCTCTCGAATCGTCTGATCCGGGAGATCCATGGCCAGCTGCTCGCGCGCGGTCGGGGTGCCGAGAGGCGTCCGGGCGAGTTCCGGATCTCCCAGAACTGGATCGGTGGGCCGCGCCCAGGCCTCGCCACCTACGTCCCTCCGCCTCCCGAGCGCGTCCCCGACTGCATGAGCGCCCTCGAGCGCTTCCTCCAGGCGCCGGCGCTGCAGGTTCCGGTCCTCGTCAAGATCGCTCTCGCCCACGTGCAGTTCGAGACGATCCATCCCTTCCTGGATGGAAACGGCCGCGTGGGGCGCCTCCTGATCAGCCTGCTGCTGTGGTCCGAAGGGGTCCTGCGCGAGCCGCTCCTCTACCTGAGCCTCTACCTGAAGGCCCATCGTGCGGACTACTACGATCTGCTGCAACGCGTTCGGATGGAGGGCGAGTGGGAAGCCTGGCTCCAGTTCTTCGCGGAGGGAGTCCGAGAGACCGCCGAAGGTGCGGTGGGGACGGCTCGCAAGATCGTCGATCTCTTCGAACGGGATCGCCAGCAGATCCAGGGTCACCAGCGGGCGGTGGGCTCTGCGCTGCGCGTGCACCAGGCGCTCCAGCAGCGACCGGTCGGCTCCGTTCCGCTTCTCGTCGAGGCCACGGGCCTCTCGGCCCCGACGGTCCGCGCTGCGCTTCGGATGCTGGAGCGCCTGGGGATCGTCCGGGAGCTGACGGGAAAGCGCCGGAACCGGCTGTTCGGCTACCAGCCCTACATCGCGCTTCTGGCCGAGGGAACGCAGCCCTGACGGAGAAGGCCACCTGTGACGGGATTCGCCGACGCGTGAGCCCCTTACAGTCGAACGGCTCGCCGAGGCCGGCGTCACCTGGCTCACCGTCGTCCTGCCGGCCCCCTCCCGCGGAGAGTTCCGTCGCGCGGTGGCGCGCTTCGGCGAGCGGACCCTCGGGGCACGCTAGATCCGCCTGGGCTCCGACGCGCACACGTTCCCCCGGCGGGGTCCGACGGCCGAGCCGAAGAAAAAGCTCGAATCTGCTTGAGATTCGCCCGCCGGATGTGCCTTGATGGGAGGATAACCACAGGCGTGTCCGGACGCCGAGGAGGATGCTGCGATGCTGCGATGGAGAGACGGTGCATACGGCGGTTCTGCGGGCGTGCTCGCGGTGCTCGCCATGCTGCTCTACGGCGCGACGGTCCAGGCGGCCGCCGAGAAGGTCGAGATCTGCCACATCCCGCCGGACACCCCCGACAACGTCCGGACCCTGCTCGTGGGGGCGAAGGCGGCGGCGAACCACATCCTCGAGCACGGCGACTTCGAGGTGGGTCTGGAGTGCTCCGAGGGGATCGGCGAGTGCGAGGTGTTCGGCGAGACGGTGTGCGTGGCGGGGGAGGACGTGTGCACGGCGTCGCCGCTCGATCCGCCGCCGGAGCCCACCGAGGTGAGCTGTGAGGACACGCTCGACAACGACTGCGACGGGTTGGTGGACGGAGAGGATTCGGACTGCGCCGACGAGTGTGCGGGAGGCGTGCGCTTCGCGGACCGGGGGCTCACGGTGTTCGACTGCGACACCGGGCTGGAGTGGGAGAAGAAGACGGCGGGCAACGTGAACGCCACCTACACGTGGAGCACCGGTTCGCCCTGGGGTCCCACTGGCACGGCTTTCACCAGTCTCCTCCCCGAGGTGGCGTTGGCTGTGGGCGGGTCGGTCTGCACGCACCCGTACGACTGCACGAGCAACAACGGGACGACGGTGAGCTGCACCACGGCTCCACCGGACGACTGCTGGCGGCTGCCGGAGATCAATGAGCTGACGACGATCGTGGACCTGAGCGTGCCGGGCTGTGGAGTGTCTCCGTTCACCACGCCTTGCATCGATCCGATCTTCGGCCCGACGGCGTCGAACTTCTACTGGTCGGCTACGTCGTTCGCCAGCTTCCCGGACAACGCGTGGTTCGTGTTCTTCGGCTTCGGCAACGTGGACTTCGTCTTCAAGAGCTTCCCCTGGCACGTACGCGCGGTCCGCAGCAGCCCGTGATCGATGCTTTGAGGATTTGAGTTCTTGATCCTTTGATTCCGGATGCGCCGGGGGCGTGAGCCCCCGGCGCACGCCCGGCGGGACGCCTGGGGGGTGGCCATGGCGCAGTCCGAGCATCTGCCGATCTACAAGCGCTGCTACGAGCTGTGCCTGTACCTGGAGCAGGTCGTGCGCGGCTTCTCGCGCTACCACAAGTACGGCCTCGGCAGCGAGCTTCGCGCGGGCGCCCGGCGCACGCTCGCGCTGGTGGTGCGGGCGAACGGCCAGGCCGACAAGGTGCCCGTGCTGCTCGAGCTACGCGGGGAGTGCGAGGCGCTCAAGGTGGGGCTGCGTCTCGGCCACGACGTCCAGGCCTTGCCGAGCTTCAAGGCCTTCGAGCATGCCATCACCCTGGTGGTGGACATCGCGAAGCAGAACGAGGGATGGCTGAAAAGCCAGCGTCGGGGCTCCGGCCCGAATCGGCGGGCGCTGCCCGAAGGGCCCGCCCCGCCGAGTGCGCCGTGATCACGGGGTCCCCCTCCCGCCTCGCCCAGGGAAGGGGAGGCGATCCGCCGGGGCCCGACTGGGGGCCCCGGCCCAAGGGCGTCTTCCCCCGCCATGGCGGGGCCAGGCGCCCGGGTCCGCACCGCCGGGTGCGGGAGCAAGCGGAGGGGGAAACGGCGTCGTCCAACTACTGGTCGGCTACGTCGAACGCCAACAACCCGGACAACGCGTGGAACGTGAACTTCAACAACGGCAACGTGAACAACGACAACAAGAGCAACCCCAAACACGTACGCGCGGTCCGCAGCGGACCGTGATCGGCCCCGACCCCTACGCGTTCCGCACCCTCCACCGGCACTACCGGAGCTGCCGGCGGGGCAAGCGGAACACCCGGAACGCCCTGGCCTTCGAGCTGGATGCGGAGGCCAAGCTGCTGGAGCTCCAGGCCGAGCTGCGCGAGCACCGCTACCGGCCGGGGCGTTCCATCTGCTTCGTGACCGGCGGCCCGAAGCCGCGCGAGGTCTTCGCCGCCGACTTCCGCGACCGCGTGGTGCACCACCTGCTGGTGGGCTGGCAGGAGCCGCTCTTCGAGCGTCGCTTCGTCCACGACTCCTTCGCCTGCCGCCGCGGCAAGGGGACGCTGGCGGCGAGCGACCGCCTCGTGACCTTCCTGCGCCGGGCCACGGCCAACGGGCGGCGCCCGGCCTTTGCGCTCAAGCTCGACGTGGCGAACTTCTTCCCCTCGATCGAGAAGGCGCGGCTCTACGAGGTGCTGGCGCGGCAGCTTCGACACCCGGAGCTGCTCTGGCTGGCCCGCCGCGTGCTCTTCCACGATCCGACCCGGGACTACGTCTTCCGCTCGCGGGACCCGCGCGTCGCTCCGCCCGAGACGCCCGGCTACCCGGTGCCGGCCCACAAGAGCCTGTTCGGCAAGGGCAACCGCAGCGGCCTCCCGATCGGGAACCTGCCCAGCCAGTTCTGGGCCAACGTGTACCTGAACGAGCTCGACCAGTTCGTGAAGCGCACGCTCCGTGTGCGCCACTACGTGCGCTACGTGGACGATTTGGTGCTGCTCGGCTCGGATCCCGAGGAGCTCGCGAGCTGGCAGGGCAAGATCGAGGGCTTCCTCGCCGAGCGGCTCGGCCTCGCGCTGCGCCGCGATCGCGCCCGGCCCGTGCCGGCGACGCGCGGCGTCGACTTCGTGGGCTGGAAGACCTGGTGGAGCCACCGCGTGCCGCGCCGGCGCACGCTCGGGAACCTGCGCACGCGAGTCGCGCGCTTCGAGCGCGAGGCGCTGCGGCCGGCCTGCCGCGGCCGTGCCCGGCGCGTGGACCTGCGAGCCGGGGAGGGCGCGGGGAGAGTGCAGGCGCTCCACGCCTCCCTGGCCTCCTATTCGGGCCACCTGCGCCACGGCGCCACCGCTCGCGAATGGGCCCGGCTCTGGCAGGGACATCCCTGGCTGCGCGGGCTCTTCGAGCGGGAGGGCTGGCAGCTCGGCGAGCGCTGGCCGGCGCGGCGTTTCGGGCGCGCGCCGAGCTTCCGACGCCAGTACCGCGAGCTCGTGCGCCGGGCCGGCGGCGGTTGCCTGGTCTTCTGCCGCGTCGGCCGCTTCGTCGAGTTCTACGGCCCGCAGCGCAGGCTCGCCGAGGCAGAGCTCGGCCTGCGCACGGCCGCGCTTCCCCGCGCCGGCTACGCGCTCGCCGCCGGCTTCCCGGCCGAGCTCGCCCCGGTCTTCCGCCGCCGCGCGCTGGGCCGCGGCCTCGCCGTGGTCGAGGTGCGCGAGCAGGCCGATCCGTCCGGCCCCGGCCGCCCGCGGGTGCGCGAGGTCGCCGAGGTGGTGCTGCCGGTGGCGTGACCTGGCCATGCT
>JBFGJV010000200.1:0-5580 GCA_041577015.1 Myxococcota bacterium | reverse complement strand
GGGGCTGTAGCTCAGTTGGGAGAGCGCTTGAATGGCATTCAAGAGGTCGGGGGTTCGACTCCCCCCAGCTCCACCAGGAATCCGGACGGGGTCGGCGCGCGCGCCGGCCCCGTCGTCGTTCGCCCCCGTGGGGTAGGCCGCGTCAGACCGCCGCGCGGCGCAGCGTGCGCTTGAGCCGCCGGATGCGGCGGCGCACCCGGCGCAGGGCCTCCGCGTCGCGCGCCTCGAGCGCCCGCGACCGCTCCCCCTTGAGCTCCTGGATGCGGGCCTTCACGGCGCGCTGGTCGATGCCCACCACCTCCTGATGCGCGTGGGCCTCGATGCCGAGCGCGGTGCACAGCGCCTGGAGGAGATGGTCCTTGTTCATCTGCGTGTGGCCCTTCACCGCCTCGTGGTCGAGGCCCTTCGCGATCTCCCGCAGCTCGGCCACCTTCTTGCCCTTGAGCTCCTCGAAGCTGTACGCCATCGAATCCCCCGCTCGCGTTCGGGGCGATGCTCGCCCGCTCGCCCTACGCTAGAGCATCTCGACGGGTCGCGTCGCGCGCCGCGCCGGCGCTGGCCGACCCTGGAGGCCTCGAGGGTGCCAGGCGACGGGTCGTTCGCCATCGCAGATCGCGCGCGGGTCGAGGCGCTGCTGGACGGCCTGGCCCGGCGCCTGCACGCGGAGCTGGGGGACGACCTCGTGCTGCTGGGCGTGCGCCGCCGCGGCGCACCGCTGGCCCGGGCCCTGGCCAGCCGGCTGGAGACCCTCGCCCGCCGCGCGATCCCCGTGGAGGAGATCCGGCTCAGCCGCTACGACGACGACCTCACCGTGCTCCACGAGGAGCCCGTGTTGGAGGCGGAGGGAGCCGCCCCGGCGCTTCGGGGCGCGAACGCCGTGGTGGTGGACGACGTGCTCTACTCCGGGCGCACGCTGCTGCGCGCCGTCAGGTGGGCCCTCGAGCGGGGAGCCGTGTCCGTACACGCGGCGGTGCTCTGCACCCGGGGCGCGGCCGACGTTCCCATCCACGCCGACTTCGCGGCGCTGCGCCTGGACGTGGGGCCCACCCACGTGATCGAGGTGTGCGTGCCCCCCTTCGAGTCGGACCTGGGCGTCCTGCTGCGACCGCGACCCGGCTAGGCGCGCTCGGCGACGACCTGCTCCTGCACCTCCCGCGTGCGCGCGCGCAGCGTCTCGCTCGTCTCCACCCGAAACGGGGGATCGGCACTCTCCAGGGCGCGCACGCGCTCGGGGAGCCGCGCCAGCTCGCGCGCCGCGCACGCACGCGCCGCCTCGAGGTCGTCGTCCTCGAGCCGCAGCCGCCGGCCGGCTTCCATCACGGGCCGGAGCAGCGGCCGGCCCGGAGGGGTCTCGTCCGCCGTGGCGATCACGTCGCGGATCGCCCCTCCCTCCTCCTCCACGCGGAAGACCTGCTTGCGTCCCGGTCGCAGGAGCTTTCCCGTGGAGAGCTTCAGCCGGCCACGCCCGGCGTACTCCACCAGCTTGTAGGCCATGTCCAGGCAGGGCGCGTCGTGGGCCACGCCCATGCGCGTTCCCACCCCGAAGGCGTCGATGGGAGCGCCCTGCTGCACCAGCTCCGCGATCTCCCACTCGTCGAGGCTCCCGCTGGCGAAGATCTCCACCCGGGCGAGGCCGGCGTCGTCCAGGAGCTTGCGGGCGTCGCGGGCCAGCTCGGCCAGGTCTCCGGAGTCCAGGCGCACCGCGCGCACGCGAAAGGCCTCCCCCCGCTCGCGCGCCAGCCGCACCACCTTCCGCACGCCCTCGAGCGTGTCGTAGGTATCCACCAGCAGCACCGTCTCCGGATAGCGGCCCGAGAAGGCCCGGAACGCCTCGAGCTCGTCGTCGTGGGCCTGCACGTAGCTGTGCGCCATGGTGCCGGCGATCGGGACGCCGTAGACCCGCCCCGCCAGGACGTTGCTGGTGGCGGCCACGCCCGCCACGTGGAAGGCGCGCACCGCCTTCATGCCGGCGTCGGTGCCCTGGGTGCGACGCAGGCCGAAGTCCACCACGGGTCGCCCGGCGGCGGCGTGTACCACGCGCGCCGCCTTGGAGGCGAGCACGGTCTGGAGATGGACCTGGTTGATCAGGAAGGTCTCCACCAGCTGGGCCTCGGGGAGCGGCGCCTCCACCTCGAGGATGGGCTCCTCGGCGAAGACCGGCGTGCCCTCGGGCACCGCGCGGACGTTGCCCGTGAAGCGGAGCTTGGCGAGCCACGCCAGGAAGGCCGGCTCGAACTCCGCGCGTCGCTCCAGGAAGGCGAGCGAGGCCTCGGAGAAGCGCAGCGTCTCCAGGTAGTGCAGCACGTCCGCCAGGCCGCACGCGAGCAGGTAGTTGCGCGAGGGCGGCAGGCGCCGGGAGAACAGGCTGAAGACCGCCGGGGCGGTGCGTCCCTCGGCCCAGTAGGCCTGGAGCATGGTGAGCTGGTAGAGGTCCGTGAGCAGCGCGGCGTTCTCGTCGTCCACCCAGGCGGACGGGTGACCAGCTCTCACGGGAGCGACCCCTCCAGGCGCGCGCCCGCCTCGCGCATCGCCGCCGCGGCCTGGCCTCCGTCCTCTCGATCCACGGGGCGCGTCGCCGCCAGGAGCACGTGCGTCTCGAACCCCTCCGCGCAGGCGTCGAGCACGCTGGCGCGGACGCAGACGTCGAGGGCCAGGCCGCCCACCCACAGGCGCGTGACCCCACGCCGGCGCAGGTGCTCGGCCAGACCGGTCTCGTCGAAGGCCGAGTACTGGTCTCGATCCAGGCGCGTCCCCTTGCAGATCGGCACCGCCTCCTCGGGCAGCTCGAGCTCGGGGTGGAAGGCGGCGCCAGGCGTGTCCTGCACGCAGTGGGGAGGCCAGGGACCGCCCTGCGCACGAAAGCTCGGGTGGTCCGGCGGGTGCCAGTCACGGGAGGCGTAGACGGGGACGCCGCGCCCCCGCGCGGCGGCCAGCCACGCGTTCAGCACCGGGAGGACCGCGTCGCCGTCGGGCACGGGCAGCGCTCCGCCGGGGCAGAAGTCGGGCTGCACGTCCACCACGAGGAGCGCGTCGCCCGGACGCAGCGCGGACGCCGGCTCGAGTCCCCCACTTGCGCGAGTCACGGGACCTCCGAAGAGCCAAGGTATCCCAAGGCGCCGCACCTTCCCGCGGTGAGAGGGGGGACAGGACGGTCGAGCTACGGCACCGGGGCGAGGGTGGAGTCGAAGAGCGGGCCCTGATCCCCGCATGCGCGCCCCGCAAGCCGGTTCGGCGGCACGCAGACCGCGACCTCGCCCTGGCACGCACCCCCACGCCCGTCCCGGGCCACGAACGCCAGGTGCTAGACGCGCCCGTCACCGCCCCCGGCGCGCACGCGAGCCGCGGCACTCCCCGGCGAAGGGCGTCCCGGCCTGGATGCCGAGCGCCGGAAGGGGCAAGTCGACGAACAAGACCTCGCCCCAGAATGCGAAAGTCGCGGACTCGGGCTGCGGCGACGTCGCCCCGCCGACCGCGCCCAGGAGGCTGACGATCGCCAGGGCCACCGCTCCGCACCGCATCCGACCCGCTCGCACGATTTCCTCGCCGTCTGCGTCTTCCCGTGAGCATCGATCCTACAACGTTTCCGGCTCATGCTGCGGCGCGAGACGGCCGCTCCGGTTAGACTCACCTCGGCGGTCACGGGCACTCTGGGGGCGTTTTGAGCAGTCACCCCTGCGCGATCTGCCTTGCGCCGCGCGCCTCGAAGCGCGTGAGTCTCGCCCTGATCGGGATAGCGCTGGCACTCGCCTGGTCCGCGCCCGCCGCGTCGCCCGGGGACGAAAGGGTCGTTCCCCCGGCGCTCAGCCAGCGGGCGGAGCGCGAGGGCTCGATCCGGGTGATCGTCCTGCTCCAGGCCGCGAGGACGCCGCCCGCGGTGGCCCGCGCCGAGGACGACGTCCTGCGTGGTCTGCGGGGGGTGCCGCACCGTGTTCGGCGCCGGCTGCGGGGGCTCCCGGCCCTGGCGCTGGACGTCGGGCCCGAGGCCCTCGCGGCCCTCGCCCGCTCGGAACGCGTGCGCGCGGTGGAGGAGGACCGCTTGCTGCGGGCCGCCCTCGCCTCGAGCGTTCCCGTGGCGGAGGGCGATCAGCTCCAGGCGGCAGGATGGGACGGAACCGGCCTGGCGGTGGCCGTGCTCGACACCGGCGTGGATGCGAGCCACCCCTTCCTGGCGGGACGGGTCGTGGCGGAGGCCTGCTTCTCGGACGGCGACTGCCCCAACGGAACCTCGACCCAGGTCGGCCCGGGCTCCGGAACCTTCTGCGACTGGGCGGACGGCTGCTTCCACGGCACGCACGTGGCCGGCATCGCCGCCGGCTGGAACGCGTCCTTCGCGGGAATGGCCCCCGGAGCGTCGATCATCGCGGTTCGCGTCTTCTCCAGGTTCGCCGGCTCGGCCTGCAACGGCGCCGGCGAGAACCCCTGCGCCCTCGCCTGGCTCTCGGACGTGGCCGCCGGGTTGGCGCACGTCCACGCCCTCGGCGGCAGCCTGGCCATCGCCGCGGCCAACGTCAGCATCGCCGGGGGCAACCACAGCAGCCAGGCTGCGTGCGACGCGGCCAACCCGACGCTGAAGGCCGCGATCGACGCTCTGCGCGCCGTGGACATCGCCACCGTGGTCTCCTCGGGCAACGACGGTCTGCTCGACCGGATCGGGGAGCCGGCGTGCATCTCCTCGGCGGTCAGCGTGGGGGCGACCACGGACTCCGACGGGATCGCGTCGTTCTCCAACTCGGCCGCCTTCCTCTCGCTGCTCGCACCCGGCGTGGACGTCACCTCCTCGGTGCCGGCGGCGCTGCTCGGCTTCTCCTACGGCACGACGGACGGCACCTCGATGGCGGCGCCACACGTGGCGGGCGCCTGGGCCGGTCTGCGGCAGGCGGTCCCGGGCGCCAGCGTCGGCAACGTGCTCACCGCGCTCCAGGGCACGGGCGTTCCGCTCACCGACACGAACGGCGTCACCACGTCCCGGATCCGGGGCTTCGCCGCCCTCCAGGCGCTCACCCAGCCGGCCTGCTCCAACGGCCTGGACGACGACGGCGACGGGCTGGTGGATCACCCGGCCGACCCGGGCTGCTCCTTCGCCAACGCCGAGCTCGAGAACCCGGCGTGCGACGACGACGTGGACAACGACGGAGACGGCGGCACCGACTGGGACGGCGCGGGAACCGGGACCGCCGATGCCCAGTGCAGTCAGGCCTGGCGCTACAGCGAGTCTCCGACGAGCTGCGGCCTCGGCTTCGAGCTTGCGCTGGCCGTGCCGCTGCTCAGCGCCCTGCGCCGCCGGCGCGGCGCCGATCGGCGGCCCGGCGGCCGCCCCGACGCCGATCCCGCCTCAGCGTGAGCCGACGCCCGGTGCGCGGATCGTGCGCGGCGGGCGACGGGCCCTGCGTCGCCCGTGCCGCGAGGAGACCGATCTCGCAGGCCGCGTAGACGCCGCAGCCAAGACCGGCGACCAGGAGGAGCGCTTGCATGGTCGTGGGTGACCCGCCTGGGCGCCGAGGTGTCGCAGGAGCGCAGGGCCCCGGGGTAAAGCCCCAGGCCCGGCCGCCTCAGGCGCGGCCGGTCTCGACCACCTCCCAG
>JBFGJV010000199.1:0-5594 GCA_041577015.1 Myxococcota bacterium | reverse complement strand
GCTTGCCTTCCCGGGGACCGGGTCCCCGGGAAGGCAAGCAAGGCAAGGAACGTCCCTGACTGAAGCGCCCCGGGGGCGTGCGGCCGCCGGGGCGCGTCATCCGAGCCCCCACCCCCCTGTAGGAGGACTCGGATACCCTTCTTCTCGGCTGCGCATCCGAGAGCTTGAGTCTGCCCTTCTCGGAGGAGAGTCCGCCCTGGAGGCGCCCCGTCTCGATGAAGCCTCGCTGCCCGCCTACCTGCGAGAGGCCGGCCTGGTCGAGGCGGACGCCCCCCTGCGGGCCGAGAGTGCCGGCGACGGCAACATCAACTGGGTGCGGCGGGTGCGTGCCGCGGACGGTCGCTCGTGGATCGTGAAGCAGGCCCGCCCGGCCCTGGAGCGCTTCCCGGAGTACCGGGTCAGCACCGACCGCCTGCTGATGGAGGCGCGCTACTACGAGACGGTGCGGCCCTGGGACCGCGAGCGGGTGTGTCCCGAGGTCTTGCACTTCGATCCGCCGGCGCGGGTGCTCGTGCTCCAGGACCTGGGCGACGCTCCCCGGCTGGATCACGTGCTCGCCGCCCTGGGTGACGGTGCCGAGGCCGCGACGCGGCTCGGACGCTTCCTCGGCCGCGTGCACCGGGCCAGCCGGGAATCGGATCTCCAAACGCGCTTTCGAAACGACGAGATGCGGCGCCTTCACGGCGATCACATCTTCCTGCTGCCCTTCCGTCCCAACGAATTCCCGCTGTCTCCACGCGTACGCGAGCAGACCGAGAGCGTCTGGGCCGACGACGAGCTCGGCGCCCTCGCGGCCGCCGCCTACCAGCGATACCTGCAACCGGCCGGCGTGCTGGTCCACGGGGACGTCCAGGCCGGAAACGTCCTGCTGGCGCCCGGGGGCGCCAGGCTGCTGGACGCCGAGATCGCCCACGTGGGCGACGCGGCCTTCGACCCGGGCACCTTGACGGCGCACCTGCTGCTCCCGTTCGTGGCTGCGGGGCGGACCGCCCAGGCGATTCCCGCGGTCGCCGCGGCCTGGCAGGCGTACCGCGGCGAGGGGGAAGCGGCGCCGGCGTTCCGGGAGGTGGCGCGCTTCGCTGCCATCGAGATGGTGCGCCGCACGATCGGTGCGGCCCGGGTGGCGGCGGTGGAGAAGGAGGAGCCGGCGCTCTCTGCGCTGGGGGCGGCGCTGCGCTGGATGCGAGATCCACCGCGTGCTCCGGAAGACTTCGGCTAGTTTTCCGCGCCGAGCGCCCGATCGGCCCGCCCGGCCGAGGCGGGCGTCTCCTCCTCCGGCTCCAGGTCCGCCCAGCGGATGCGCTCGTAGTCGAAGCCATCCGCAACCACGTTGAACTTCACCACCTCGAAGTAGGGTGAGAGGTCGAAGTCCCGGGGCGTCAGCAGGGTCGGGTGCCGCATCCGGAAGATCCCGGTGTAGACGGGGCTCTCGTGACCGAAGACGCGGCCCAGCATCCCGCGCCCGCGCCGCGGCAGGTGCGGCGACTTGCCGCCGTCGGGGAAGCTCACGGTGGGGAGCACCGGATAGCGCACCTGCTGGAAGAGCCTCCCGATCAGGCTGGAGCAGATCACCTCCGTGGGCTGGCCGCTTCCGAAGTGCAGCGCGGTGCGCCGCCAGCGATTCGGGACGATACGCACGGGAATCGTGTAGCGGGCCAGGTCCAGCAGGTTGCGCAGGTCGTAGCGCCAGCCAATCGCCGCGGTCGCCTCGTCCATGATGCGCCGCAGGTGCTCGGAGCGGAGCCGCAGCGGGCGGCAGACGCGCAGGTTGTAGTCCACGTACTTCAGGAGAGGTGCGGCCACGACACCCTCCGGCAGGGCCTCCACCACGAGGTGGCCGGCCTCGTCTCCGAACTCGTCCAGGGCCTGCTCGCGCACCTCTCCACCGCGCGCCAGCAGCTCGTCCCCGACGTAGAGCGCCGAGTGCGACCAGCAGCTCTGGGTCAGGTACTTGATGATCGACGACACCCGCTGGTCGCCGTCCACCAGCACCACGTCACCCTTGCGGACGCGCCGGCGCAGCGAGTCCGGGTCGTTCCAGCCGCGGCGTTCGTAGAAGGGCAGCGGCTGGGTCAGGTACTCGACGATGCGCCGGACCAGCCAGCGTCTCACGCGCGGCCCCCCGACGGGTCGCCGTCGGCTTCCCCCGGCGCTCGCCCCATCCGGGGGCCGGGAGTCCTACGCCGACCGGTGTCGGCCCGGCACCCGCTCCCGCCAGGCTGCGGCCTCGTCCCCACGCCCTCCCTCCGCTCCTCAGGGCTCTCTCGGCCCATCGGCCCCTCGGCGACCTCGGCTGAGTCCCGCTCCGAACGCATGCGAACCCGGAAGAGAAGCAGAAACTGGCGCGATTTTTCATGGCCGTTCCCGGGGGCGTGGTGTATCCTTGGCCCTTCGCTGGGAAACCGCTTTTCTTTCGCATAGTTACAGGTCCCAGGCGGACGAAGGAATCCGATGGACGTCAGAATCAAGGCCAGCCTCGAGTTCACCGTCTCGGGAAGCTCCCTCGAGGACGCGCTGGCGGAATACGACGAGCTCACGCTCGAAGGTCTGCTCCGCGAGGTGATCGACAAGGCCATCGCCTGCGACGACATCCGCGTTCAGATCGTCGAGGGGCCGAATACCCTCGAAGAGTACGACCAGCAGCAGGAACGAGCCGGCTCCCAGACCTGAGCGCCGGCCCCCTCAGCCGAACAAGGACAGCTGAAGAGGCCCGGCCCGCGGAACGGGCTGCGTCTGCGACGGTCCCGCCAATCCCGGCGCGGCGCGACCCGGGCGGTATATGCCGTGGCTTCGCGCGTGCTCCAGCAGCCGCAGATAGAACGCCCTGAAGCGCGGACCGTGGTTGAAGTGGCGCAGGTGCGCGAGCTCGTGACAGAGGGTGGCCACGAGGCTCGAGTACTTGAGCGGATCTCCGGTGGTGGCGTGGAAGAGTCGGATCCGGATGCTGCCATCCGCATAGCAGATGCCGTAGCGGCGCTTCACGTCGCGTCGCTCCGCCTCGATCGAGCGATAGCGGAGGCCGAAGTGAGCGGCCAGGCGCTCCGCGTCCCGATTGAGGCACCGGACCAGCTCCCGGGCCGTGCGGCGGTGCATCGGGCGGAGGAGTGTCTTGATCCCCCGCGGGCGCGTCAAGGCCGAAGAGCCACATGGTACCCTCACGGGGTGTCCTCCAGGCGCCGGCTCGAGAACCTGGCCCTGTTCCCGCTTGCGAGCGTCGTGCTGTTTCCGGGCGGGCGGGTGCCCCTGCACGTCTTCGAGCCGCGCTATCGGCAGCTCGCCGCCGACGTGCTGGCGGGGGACCGCCGCATCGGCATGGTGGCGATCCCTGCCGAGCACCAGGGCGACGCGGCGGGCGATCCACCCCTCTACTCGATCGGGTGCGCGGGGAGCGTGGAGCAGGTGCGGCGGCGCAGCGATGGCCGCTACGACCTCGTGCTCCTGGGCACGCATCGCTTCCGCATCCTGGACGAGCCTCCCCGTCCCGAGGACCGTCTCTACCGGGTCGCCTGCGTCGAGCTCCTGGAGGAGGGCCTGGACGAGGCGGAGGCTCCGCGCCTGCATGCCTACCGCATGAAGTCCATCGAGCTGCTGGACCGCCTGGTTCGCCACCTCGCCTCCGGGGAGACCCCGCCGCTGCGGCCGGAGCGCTTCGCGGGCATCGACGACCCGACCTTCGTGAACGTGCTGTCCCAGCTCCTGGAGCTCCCGACGGCCGAGAAGCAGGGCCTCCTGGAGGCGGAGGGTCTCGCGGAGCGCTGCGAGAGGCTCGTGACGGTGCTCCGCTTCCGCCTCGCGGAGCTGGAGGGCGGCCTTCCGGAGCCGCCCGGCACGCTCCACTGACACCCCCGAAAGATCTCGAAAAAATCAGGAATTCGACGAAAGATCGTGATTGCGCGGGCCCGCTCCGGTGCCGGATTCCCGACGCCGACACCGCGTCGCAGCGCCTCGCGACGCCTCAAGGACGCCGGCGAACCCCTCGAATCTGAATCGCGTTCCAATTTGCAAACGACGGTTCTCCGCGACGGAAAGCGCCCGTTTCGGGCGTGCTCCGCGGTGTAGGGGGCCGTCTCCGATCGCCCGGTTTCGTCCGTTGCGCGAAGCCGGCCGGGTGTGCTCTACTCCGCGCCACTGTCGGGGTCGGGCTACGCGGATTTTTCCGGCGTAACCCTCGAAAACCTTCGAGAATCGAGAAAATACGGGAGACGGATGGGCGAGCTCCCCCCGCTCTGGGACGGCGTTCTGGGCCGCCTGGGATCCGAGTTGCCCGCTTTCGCCGTGGAGACCTGGCTGCGCCCGCTGGCGGTCCGGGACGTGGGCGGAGAGCTTCGGCTGGACTGCCCGACGCCCTTCCACCGCGACCGCATCCGGGAGCGCTATCTGGACGCGATCGCGGCCTGCGCGGCCCGGGAGGCCGGCACGCCGGTTCGAATCACGCTCAGCGTGGCGGCCGGGCCCCGCGGGAGCCGCACGGGGAGATCCGATGGCGCCGGCCCGGATCCCGCTCCCGGACCCGCGGCGCCCGAGCCGCGATCCCTTCGACCCCAGGCGCTGGCGTCCGAAGCGCCGACGGACCCGACACCGCCGGCGAACGACGCCGGCCAGTGGACCCTGCCCCACACGTTCGAGACCTTCGTCGTCGGCCCGTGCAACGCGCTGGCGCGCGAGGCCTCCCTGGCCGTGGCGCACGGCCGCCACCAGGCGCTGAGCCCGCTCTGCATCGTGTCGCCCTCGGGCCTCGGAAAGACGCACCTGGCCCGCGCCGTCCTCGCCGAGGCGCAGCGGTGCGGAGCCACCCGCGTGCGCTTCTCCTCCGCGGAGCAGTTCACCAGCGAGTTCATGGCCTCGATCCGCAGCCAACGGACCGCCGACTTCAAGCAGCGCTTCCGGCAGGGCTGCGACCTGCTGGTGGTGGACGACGTCCAGTTCCTGTCCAACAAACGCTCCACGCAGCTCGAGTTCTTCCACACCATCGAGCACCTGGGCAGCGCGGGGGCACGGATCGTGGTCACGGTCGATCAGCTGCCCAAGGAGATTCCGGGCCTCGATCCCCGCCTGGAGTCACGCCTCGCCAGCGGCCTCGTGGCAGAGATCGAGCCCCCGGACGCAATGGTGAGACGACGCATCCTGAGCCGGAAGGCGGCGCGCGGCGGCGTGCGACTGCCGGAGGAGTGCCTGGAACGGCTGGTAGAGACGTTACGGGGCAACGTGCGGGACCTCGAGAGCGTGCTGATCCAGCTGGTGGCCAGCGCGTCGCTGCTCAAGCGCACGATCGACCTGGAGCTGACCGAGGCGGCGCTCCGCAAGGTCCTGCCGCAGCCGCCCGCGAGCGGAGAGCTCGAGCCGGAGACCGTGATCGAGGTCGTGACGTCCTTCTTCCGCACCACCCCGGGCGAGCTCGCCTCCCGCTCACGACGCCGGGAGGTGCTGGTTCCGCGCCAGATCGCCATGTATCTGTGCCGGCGCTACACGACGGCCTCGCTCAAGCAGATCGGTCGCGCCCTCGGCAGGGACCATCCGTCGGTGGCGAACGCCGTGGCCGGCATCGAGCGCAGGATCCTGGAGCGGCCCCGCCTGCGCTACCAGGTGGAGGCGCT
>JBFGJV010000198.1:0-5595 GCA_041577015.1 Myxococcota bacterium | reverse complement strand
GGGGTCTACGGCCTCGTCGCGGTGCTCACGATTCCACTCAACTATCTGGCCGTGGATCTGGCCGGGGGGAGAACCCTGCATCCGGAGAACCTGGAGCGCGGCAGCCTCGGGGCGGGCATGGGCTGGCCCTTCGTGCTGGGCGTGGCGACGGCGCTGGCCGCGCTCGTCCACCTGCTGGTGCGGCGGCTCGAGGTGGAGGGGCTGCGCCAGCAGCTCGCGCGGCGTCGGGCGGCGCCCGCCGAGGGCGGGTCGTGGGCTACCTGATCGCCGCCTACGCGCTCGGGGTGGGCGGCCCGCTGCTCTACGGGCTGCACCTGGCGCGGGAGCGAAGGGCCTTGCGTCGTGCCCTGCGCGCGCCGTCCGAACGAAATCCCGGTTGACAGTTGGGTGGCGCAGGCGTATAAGCACAGGGTCTGTAAGTCACGGCGGTTGTTGCCGTTTTCAGATCGAGGCAGCGGTCTTGACCCCCTCCCCCTTGGGGTTGATGTGCGCCCGGAGGAACCTCCGACTCCGCAGTGCCATGCACTGCGGGGTTGGGAGGCTTTGACGTCGCGGTGGGAAGCGGGCTTCCCACAAGCGGCCTCGGCGCTCCCTCCGCGCCTCCCCGCCCGGGGTGCGGCTTCGCCGCAAGGAGGCGGCAGGAACCGCCCGGAAGCGCCGGCCGCGCCGGCGGCCCCGCTCCCGCATCCGCCACGGGGCATGCTCCTTGCTAGGTCCTCCGACCGGGCCCCGGAGGATCTGGACGCCCAGGGCGTTTGCAGCCCTGGAGGCAACTCCGGGCTCCAGAGGCGTTCCGAACCGAGGATGGCCAACATGAAGCGCGGCGTCGGGTACTGCGAGAACACCGATTGTGAGGACTACGCCAAGGGCGTCTTCCTCCTGAATCACGGCGACACCTTCTACTGCCCACGCTGTCGTCAGCTCGGGAAGGTCGAAAAGGAGCGCGGGTTCTACACCGGCAACTCCGACGTCTTCAAGGAAGTCCGCTGCGAGTACAACTTCGACCCCATCAATGGCGTGTATCGCGAGATCGCCATCGTTCGGGACGAGAGCCTCTGGGGTCGCAACAACGTGTACACGCTGCAGTCGCCACTGATCAAGACGGAGAAGCGCGCGCTCAAGGTCGCCGAAGCCATCCTCGCCAACCTGAACCGCTACCGCGGCTTGCTCAACGGCGACGAGATCCCGCGCACCACCGAGATCATCCTGTCCTTCGACGAGCCCTTCGAGGAATTCACCCGCAAGCTCGGCCAGCTCAGCAAGGAGTGGGAGGCCAGCGGCCTGCGCGAGACCCGTCGCTAACGACGGTGCTGAATGCCGTCTTCGCGCGCGTCGAGGAGGACGACATCCCTCGGCTGCGCGCCTGGCTCGCCTCCCTGTCGGACCGTGAGGACGAGCTCCGCGAGAGCTATCGGCGTCAGGGGACCCGGCACGAGCTCTTCTTCCTGGTCCGCACCGCGCAGGCTCCGTTGCTGGTGCTGATCTCCGAGGTCCGGAACCTCGAGCGGGCCGCGGCGTCCTTCCTGCGTTCGAACCTGCCACTGGACCTGGAATTCAAGAGCCTCGTCCAGGAGATCTCGCAGCTCGAGTCGGACGTGGAGCTGCTCTACGACTCCTCGAAGCACGTGGAGGTGGCCGCGGCCTGAGGCGGTCGATCGCTCACCCCGGTGGCGAGAGCTTGTAGGTGATCAGGGCCACGGCAACCTCCCGGCCCTCCGCGTCGGCCACGCTCACCTCCCCGGTGCAAATCTCGCGGCCACGGCGGCGGACCCGGGCCGAGGCCACGAGATCCTGGCCACGCGCCGCGGCGACGAAGTTCACCGAGAAGCCGATGGTCGTGCCGCGCGAGCCCGCCGGGATGCCCGGGCTCGCCCAGAAGCACGCCGTGGCGGCGGCGTCCAGGAGACTGGCGATGGCTCCGCCGTGCACCGTATCTCCGATCGTGGTCAAGTCCTTGCGGTAGGGGAGCCGGACGCGGACGCCGTCGGGCTCCGCATGCACGAGCTCGAGCCCGAGCCAGCGCCCGTAGGGCGAGCGGACGATCAGCCGGTCCAGGAGCTCACGAACGTCCTCTCCGAGCTCGGGCACGGCTTCCTCCTAGCGCGCCTCGTCGTCGCGCCAGCGCATGCGCAGGTCGATCCACATGCCGGCGAGGACGGCGCGCATCCCCTGGCTCTCCTGGCGCTCCACGGGGGTGTCGAGTTCGGCCAGGGCGTCGGCGAGCGGTTCCCGATACCACGGAAACAGCGTCCGGGGCAATGCCGTGGGTTCGAACCAGCGCACGCGCGGCGTCTCCGTGCTCGGCCGCGGCGTGCCCGACACGGGCCGGCACAGGTAGACGCGTGCCCGATGGGGCCGGAAGCCGGTGCGCACGTAGTCGCCCACGTGCCGCTCGATGGCCACCTCGAGGCCGGTCTCCTCGCGCACCTCGCGGTGCAGCGCCTCCTGCTCGCGCTCCCCGGGCTTCAGGTTCCCGCCCGGAAGCTCCCAGCCGCGCAGGTCGCTGCGCACCGTGAGCAGCACGCCCCGCTCGGAGCGGATCACGGCCTGGAGCACCAGGAGCGGCGTGCGCTCGCTGGCGCGCGGCGCCACGAGTCCCCACCAGGCCAGGTATACGTAGATGCGCGGCAGCCGGGCGAGCTGCCGGAGGCGCGGGCCCCAGCTCACTCCACGATCTTGTTCAGGGGGAACTCGACGATGCCCTGGGCGCCGGCCTCGGAGAGCTGCGGAATCAGCTCCCGGACCACGCGCTCCTCGACGATCGTGCTCACGTCCACCCAGCGCTCGTCCGCGAGCTTCGAGATAGTGGGCGTGGCCAGGGCCGGGAGCAGGGCCAGCACCTTGTCGAGACGTTCGCGCGGAACGTTCATCATCAGGCCCACGCGATCGGCGGCGGCGATCGCGCCGCGCAGCAGGAGCACGATGCGCTCCATCTTGCCGCGCTTCCAGGCATCCTGGTGCGAGGTCTTGTTCGCGATGAAACGCGGCGTGCTCTCGAGGACGGTGTCCAGGACGCGCAGACCGTTGGCGCGCAGACTCGCCCCGGTCTCCGACACGTCCACGATGGCGTCCGCCAGCACGGGCGGCTTCACCTCGGTGGCGCCCCAGGAGAACTCCACCTCGGCCCTGACGCCGTGCTCGCGCAGGTAGCGTTGCGTCAGGCCCACGGCTTCGGTGGCGATGCGCCTGCCTTCGAGGTCCTGCACCTTCCGAAAGGGCGAGCCCTCCTTCACCGCGAGCACCCAGCGCACCGGGCGGTAGTTGGGCCACGGCGCGCGGAGATCGGCCAGCTCCTTCACCTTGGCCCGGTTCTCCAGCACCCAGTCCACGCCGGTGATGCCGGCGTCCATGACGCCCTGCTCCACGTAGCGCGCCATCTCCTGGGCGCGGATCAGCACGCACTCGATCTCCGGGTCGTCGATCTCGGGATAGTAGGACCGGGAGGAGATGCGCACGCGCCAGCCGGCGCGCTCCAGCAGCTCCTGGGTGGTCTGCTGCAGGCTTCCCTTCGGGACCCCGAGCTTGAGGCGCGGCGCGCGGCCCTTCGTCACCGGCCGTAGACCTCGGCCGGATCGAAGACCCGCTCACCCTCCTCCCGCCACGACTCGCCGTCCAGGCGCCGGAAGAAGCAGCTGCGCCTTCCGGTGTGGCAGGCGGCTCCGCCGCGCTGCTCCACGCGCAGCAGCACCACGTCGCCGTCGCAATCCAGGTGCACGCTCTTCACGATCTGGACGTTTCCGCTCTCCTCGCCCTTGCGCCACAGCCTTCCGCGGGAGCGGCTCCAGTAGACCGCCTGCCCGGTCTCGAGGGTGCGCCGAAAGGCTTCGCGGTTCATGAACGCGACCATGAGGACGTCGCCCGCCGCGTCGTCCACCGCGATGGCGGTCACGAGGCCATCGCGCTTCTCGAAGGCGAGCGCATCACTCGGCTCCATGGCGGATTCGAGGCTACCGGGCGACGAGGGTGCTCGCCAGCCGTTCGCGCAGCGCGGGGAGCGCATCGAAGTGCGGACCACGCACGTAGACGGCTTCTCGTGCGTCGGACGGCTTCCGACGCTCCAGGATGCCGCGTCGCGCCAGCAGCTCGATCGCGTTGGCGAAGGTGGCCGGGCTCGCCGCCTCCGGACGCGCCACCTCGCCGAGCAGCTCGCCGCGCTCGAAACACTCCTGCGCCGCTCTCTGCAGCTGCTTGCGGGTGGAGCCCTCGGAGTCCGGCAGCACGGCGGAGAAGAGCGCGTAGTAGGCCTCCAGCACGCTCCGTGTCTGCTCGGCCAGGAAGCGCAGGTAGGGCCAGCCCTTCTCCGTGGCGAGCAGCACCCCGTCCTGGCGCTCGATCACGCCCAGGCGCTCGAAGTAGTCCAGGAAGGCATCGAACTTGGCGGCGAAGACGAGCCCGCGAGGGACGAAGAACTCCTCGTAGAGCAGGTCCACCCAGAAACGCAGATCCTGACGCAGATCCTCGACGGAGGTGCCCGGCAACAGACGGCGCGCCAGGAAGCTCGGCACGGCCAGGAAGTGGAGAATCGTGTTGCGGTAGAGGTCCAGCGCCCGGCGATTGCTCTCCTCGAAGTAGAGGATCTCGCCGCGGGGATCGTCCCTGGACTGCACGAGGTCGCTGCGCAGCAGGAAGCCGATCGACTCCCGGAAGTCGCCCTCGTCCCGCAGCAGGGCCGGCGTGAACTTCACGTCCTGGAGCCGCAGCAGGTCCACCAGCTCCTGGATGCGGCGCACGAGGTCGTGCCGCAGCAGCCCCCGGCGCGATTCGCCGAGCAGCGCGCACGCCACCACCGAGGTGGCGTTCGCCACGGTTGCCCAGTTGATGCGCTCGACGAGCCGATGGCCCAGCGCCTCGATCGTCTGTCGCTTCTCCGCGTCGGCTCCGGCGGTCTGCGATGCCGCGAGGCGCGCCCGGGCCTCGCCGAGCGTCGCCGCCAGCGAGATCGGCTCGCCGAAGCTCACCACGGCGCTGCCCCAACGGCGGTCCAGCACCTTGCGTGCCCTCAGCAGGCCAAAGGTACTCTCGTCGCGCTTTCCACCCCCCTCGAGCTCCTTCACCATGGCGCCTTCCTCCACCAGGCGCTCGTAGGTGATGGCGATGGGCACGAAGAAGAGATCGCGGTGGCTGCCGCCCAGGAAGGCTTCCACGTGCCAGGTGAGCATGCCCAGCCGCGGCGCCAGGCTGCGGCCGGTGCGGGAGCGGCCCCCCTCGATGAAGAACTCCTGGGTGAAGCCCTCCTTCAACAGGTATGCCACGTAGGCCCGGAACACCTCCTTGTAGAGCGGATCGTCGAAGGACCGGCGCAGGAAGAAGGCGCCCAGGCGCCGGAACAGGAAGCCGAAGGGGCCGAAGGCCATGTTCTCCCGGGCCGCGATGTGGGGGGGAACCAGGTGGTGGGCGTAGAAGAGCCACGAGAGGATCAGGAAGTCGAAATAGGAGCGGTGGCTCGGCACCAGCACGATGGGGTGACGCTTGGCGTACTCCGCGACCTTCTCGATGCCGATCGGCTCGATGGAGGCGAACATGCGCCGGAAGATCCGGGTGACGATCCCGTTCACGATCGCCAGGAAGGTCGAGTTCATGTGGGCCGCGATCTCG
>JBFGJV010000197.1:0-5631 GCA_041577015.1 Myxococcota bacterium | reverse complement strand
GGACATGTCAATCGACTCCGTCGGGGATCCGGGCGATTCGGGCGCCCCTTGCGGGTTGGGGCCAGGGCGTGCCAAGGATGGGTTCATGGCGTCCGAGCTGGCGCTCTTCCGCAGCTTCCCCGGCCTGCGCGCGCTGCCGCGCGTGCCCTTCGTCGAGGTGCCCACGCCCGTGGAGGCGCTCGGGCTCCGGGGCGTCGCGCCCGACGCGCTCTGGGTGAAGCGCGACGACCGATCCTGCGCCCTGTACGGCGGGAACAAGCCCCGCAAGCTCGAGTTCGTGATCGGCGAGGCGCGGGGGCGCGGCACGCGGCGCCTCGTCACCACCGGCGGCCTCGGCACCCATCACGGTCTGGCCACCACGATCCTGGGCGCCAAGGCCGGGCTCGCCGTCACCCTGGTGCTGGTCCACCAGCCCGTGACCGAGCACGTGCGCGAGCAGCTGCTCCTGATGGCGGCCCACGGCGCGGAGATCGTCTACGGACGCAACGTGCCGGGCACCGCCTTCGAGGTGTCGCGCGTGCTGGCGCGCGCGCAGCTGCGGGGCGAGCGCCCGATGCTGGTGCCGGTGGGAGGCTCGTCGCCGCTGGGCACGGTGGGCTTCGTCTCGGCGGCCTTCGAGCTGGCCGAGCAGATCGAGGCCGGCGCGCTGCCCGAGCCCCGGGAGATCTTCGTCGCCCTGGGAAGCGGTGGCACGCTGGCCGGCCTCGTCCTCGGCGGGAAGCTCCTCGGCTGGCGCCCGCGGCTGGTGGGCGTGCTGGTGACCGACATCCTCGCGCCCTCGCCGCGCCGCCTGGCGCGGCTATCCCGCGCGGCCCTGCGCCGCATGCGCCAGGTGGATGCCCGCGTGCCGGAGGTCCGCGTCGAGCCCGCGGACTTCGAGCTCACGCGCGCCCAGCTGGGACCGGGCTACGGCGCCCCCACCCCCGCCGCCGACGAGGCGCACGCACGCGCGGCGGCCGCGGACCTGGCCCTGGAGACGACCTACACCGCCAAGTGTCTGGCCGAGGTGCTGGCGCGGCTCGAGGACGGCCGCGCCCGCGGTCCGGTGCTGTTCTGGAACACCTTCAACGGCGTGGACCTGCGTGCCGGCGGTCCGCCGCCGGCGCCGCCCGGGTCGCTCCCGCGCGCGATTCGCGCCCTGCTCCACCAGGAGGCCCCGTGAGCGCGGCGGGTCGCGCCGGGTCGCTCCGCACCACCCGGCGCGGCTTCCTGCACCTGGCCGGCGCCAGCGTGGCCTTCGCGGGTCTGGCGAACCTGCGCGCGCTTCCGGTCGCCGCCGATGCTGCAACCGACGGGCGCTTCTTCTCCGCGGCGGACGGCCAACGCTTCTCGCGCATCGCCGAGCGCATGGTCGCCAGCGACGATTTGCGTGCGCCCGCCTGGGGCGAGACCCGCGCCCTGGACGCCGTGGATGCCCTCTGCGCCCGGCTCGACCCGGAGCTCACCGCCCCGCTCCCCACCCTGCTGCGTCTGGTCGAGTGGAGCCCCTTCCTCTTCGAGCTGCGGCTGGCGCGCTTCTCCTCCCTGGACGCAGCGGGCCGCGACGCACACCTGCGCGGGTGGATGCAAAGCCGCTTCCGCTGGCGGCGTCAGGCCTTCCTGGCGCTGCGCAACCTGGCGCTGCTCGGCTACTACAGCCAGGAGCAGACCTGGGCCGCCATCGGCTACCGGGGACCGCTGCTCGGCGGGGCCGGGAGCGCGGCGTGATCGTCTCCCTGCTCGCGCGCGGCGGCGATCTCGTGGAGCGCGCCGACGTGTGCGTGATCGGCTCCGGCGCGGGAGGCGCCGTGGTGGCCGCCGAGCTGGCGGCCGCGGGCCGGGACGTGGTCGTGCTCGAGCAGGGCGGCCACTGGACGCGCGCCCACATGACCCAGCGCGAGGACCAGATGCTGCCGCGGCTCTTCGAGGAGGCGGGCCTGCGCCAGACCGTGGACGGGGCCGTGACACTGCTCCAGGGCCGCTGCGTGGGCGGCTCCACGGTGCACAACCTCTGCTACGCCTTCCGCACCCCGGACCCGATCCTCGCCATGTGGAGCCGGGAGCACGGGCTCCCGGGCCTGACCCCCGAGGCGTTGCGGCCCTCCTTCGAGCGCGTCGAGCGGCAGCTCAAGGTGAAGCCCATCCGCGAGGACGAGGTCAACGCCTGGAACCGGCTGCTGCGCGCGGGCACCGAAAGGCTCGGCTGGTCGGGATTCGTGACCCGCCACAACCGCGAGGGCTGCGTCCGGGCCGGCTACTGCATCCTCGGCTGCAGCTACGGCGCCAAGCAGTCCATGCTCGAGACCTACGTCCCGCGCGCGGACCGCGCCGGGGCGCGGATCTACGCCGACGCCCGCGCCGAACGCATCGAGGCCGAGGGCGGGCGCGTGCGTCGGGTCCTCGGCCACGCCGTGGACGCCACCGGCGCCGCGCGGGGCTCGCTCGAGGTGCAGGCCCGGGCCGTGGTGCTCGCCGCCGGCGCCGTGGCGTCGCCCGATCTCCTGCTGCGGAGCGGGCTCGAGGGCTCCTCGGGACACACCGGCCGCAACCTGCACCTGCACCCGGCGGTGATGGCCCTGGGCCTCTTCGAGCAGGAGATCCATGCCTACCGCGGCATCCCCCAGAGCTGGTACGTGGACGAGTTCATCGATCTGGCCCGCGATCCCCACGCCGGCTACGTGCTGATGCCGATCGCGGGCTTCCCGGTGATGACGGCCACGCAGCTGCCGGGCTTCGGGCGCGATCATGCCGCGCTGATGCGGTCGTACGCGCGTAGCGGCGGCGTGCTGGTGCTGCTGCACGATCGCAGCGGCGGCTCGGTGGAGCCCGGCGATTCGCTGGGGCGGCCGCGCATCCACTATGCGCTCGAGGCGGAGGATGGGCGCCAGCTCGCCCAGGGTCTGGTGCGCTGCGCGGAGGTGCTGTTCGCCGCGGGGGCGCGCGAGGTGGTGGTGCCCTACCTGGACGATCCCCTGCGCCTTGCCCCCGGCGACGACCTGGGCGCCATCGAGGCGCGCGGCGTGCGCGCGGGCGAGATCCCGATCGCCTCCACGCATCCGCAGTCCACCTGCCGCATGGGCGGCGACCCTCGCCGGTCCGTGGTCGGCCCCTTCGGCGAGCACCACCAGGTGCGCGGACTCTTCGTGGCGGACATGAGCGTGTTTCCCACCTCGCTCGGTGCGCCGCCGCAGATCACCACCGCCGCGCTCGCCGATCGCACGGCGCGGCACCTGCTCGCACGCTGGGGCGAGCTCGCCGCGGACGCCTGAGCGTCTACTCCGGCTGGGGAGGAATCCCGGCCACCCAGCAGAGCACGTCCGTCTCGGTCAGCATCCCGAGCAGCTTCTCGTCCTCCACCACCGGAAGGCAGCCGATCTTCTGCTCGGCCATGAGCAGGGCGGCCTTCTGGAGCGGCGCGTCGGGGTCGATCGTGACGGGCGGCTTGGACATCACCTGCGAGATCTCGATGGCGTGCAGGAAGGCCCGTCGCTCCTCGCTGCGGAAGCTGGTGAGCTCCGAGAGCGAGGCGCGCAGCAGGTCGCGGTGGGAGACGACGCCGACGAGCCGACCGCCGCGCACCACCGGCATGTGGCGCACGCGACCGAGGGTCATGATATCCTCGACCGTCGAAAGGCGATCTCCGGCGCTGATCGTCACGATCTTCGTGCGCATCACGTCGCGCACGCGGACGTCGGTCTGGGCCATCAGGGGCATTCTACTCCATGGCGCGCGAGCGAGGGAAGCAGTCGACCCGGAGCCCCGTGGCCTCGGGAGCCGAAGGAGCGGACGCCGCCGACGCGTCGCGCGTCGTCCCGGATCTGCTGCGCAAGCTGCTGAGCGTGGGATTCTCGGGGTTCTTCCTGACGGAAGAGGCGCTGCGGCGGGCCTTCGGCGACACCGTCCCCCGGGACTGGGTGGATTTCGTCTCGGAGCAGAGCGAGCGCACGCGCGCGGAGTTCCTGGAGCGGCTCGCCCGGGAGGTGGGCGAGACACTGGACCGTGTCGACCTGGCCGCGCTGGCGGAGCAGCTGCTGGCGGGTCACGCGATCGAGGTCAAGGCCGAGATCTGCTTCCGTCCGCGGGACCACAAGAAGAAGACCCAAGAGCGGCCCCTCAAGATCAAGCTGGCGTCCAAGGGGCCGCGTCGGTGAGCCCCGGGGCCGGGGGACGGACGCCCGGCCGCCCGGCATCGGTGACGTCCCCCGGAAGGCAAGCAAGGCAAGGAACGTCCCTCTTCCTCCTCGCGCTGCTGGGGTATGGGGCGGTCGTGCACCATGGGGTCGGGCCGTCGCCGCTGGGCGCGTCGCCCGAGAGCGCGGCGCCCTGGTGGGCGCCGCGGGGCTTTTTGCTGGAGCTCCTGGCCGACTCGGCGCTGGCCCCGCTGCTCGCGCGGCCCCTCCTCCACGTGCTTGCCCTCACGTTGCCCGCCCTGGTCCTCGCCGCCCTGGTCTTCGCCTGGACGCGCGCCGTCCTCGCACGCACCCTGGCGCTGGCGGCGGTGCTGGCCGTGGGGCTCTTCGCCTTCTACGGAGGCGGGCCCGCGCGACTGGTCTGGTCCTTCTTCCACTGGCGTGGCTCGGCGGTGATGGTGACGCTCGCCGCCCTCACGGCGGCGTTCGCCCTGGCGCCGCTCTGGGTGGCGCGGGTGCGCGCCTGGCACGTTGCGCCGCGCGTGGGCGTCTACGGCGTCGCGTGCCTCACCCTGCTCGAGCTGCAGCGCAGCGTGACCGGAACCGATCCCACGCTCCCGCTCGCGGTCTCGCCCTGGCCGGTGCTGCCGGTCTTCGGCGTGGGCGTGGCGGTGCCGCTCTTCGCCGCCCTCTTCGCGGGCCTGGCTCTGGGGCTGGCCGGGCTCGCGCTCCTGACGCGAGGCTCGGGCCCGGCCCCCCGCGTCGGGGGGGCCGTGCTGCTGGCCGCCGGCGTGGCGATCGTGCCCCTCGGGCTGCGCGCGGGCGCCCTGAGCGGGCTGCTGCCCTTCGGCGCGAGCACCGGGACGACCCGCTTCGCGGCGGCGCTGGCCGCGCTCGCGATCGCGGCGGCCGCCTGGGGGCCGTGGCGCCGGGCGCCCGCCCTGCGCGCACGCGCGGCGCTCTTCGCCTTCACCGCCGTCCTGCTGGCCGTGCCCACCGCCGGGGGACGCCTCCTCGAGCGCTGGGACTACGCCGAGACGCGGGAGGAGCGCGCCAGCCGCCTGATCGAGGCGCTCGAGAGCTACTTCGAGCGCCAGCAGCTCTACCCCGACTCCCTCACCGAGCTCGTCGAGGCGCGCGACCTGGTCTCGGTGCCGCGGCCGCGTCTCGGTCTCCTCGGGGCGCAGGAGTTCGTCTACCAGAGCTTCGGCACCAGCTACCTGCTCGAGTTCTCGGCGCCGCGCTGGGTGCAGTGTCAGTACAATCCCCCCTTCGAGGACGAGGAGACGGCGGAGGACGAGGCGGACCTCGGCGAGGGGTCCTGGTCGTGCCCGAGCCAGCCTCCGGAGCTCTGGTAGCCGCCCGTGCGTGACGCCGACAACGCCCTGCTCTCACCCGGCGAGCGCCTGCAACGCGTGCGTCGCATCAGCGTGACCGTCGGCCGCGTGTACCTCGGCTTGAAGAAGAACCAGTGGCTGGCGCGCGGGCTTCCGCGTGCGGAGATGCGCGGGCGCGGGCGCGG
>JBFGJV010000196.1:0-5651 GCA_041577015.1 Myxococcota bacterium | reverse complement strand
GGCGCCTTCCTGCAGGTGGACGCGGAGCAGGCGCCCAGGCTCCACGCGGAGCTCAAGCGCATGCCCGCGGTGGCGGGGTCCACCACGCGCATGGCGGCGCTGCGCGGCTACGAGGAGACGCTGGCCCAGAGCCTGGGCGTGTTCACCACGGTGCTGGTGGCCTTCGCCTCGGTGATCGCCGTCGCCATGGTGTACAACGCCGCGCGCATCGCCCTCTCGGAGCGGGGCCGGGAGCTGGCGAGCCTGCGCGTGCTGGGCTTCACGCGGCGCGAGGTCACGGCCCTCCTGCTAGGCGAGCAGGGCGGGCTGGTGCTGCTGGCGATCCCGCTGGGTTTCGCGATCGGGTATCGGATCTGCGCGCTGCTGGCCGCCGCCTACCAGTGGGAGCTGTTCCGCCTACCGCTGGTGGTGAGCAGCCGAACCTACGGCTTCGCCGTGGCCGTGATCGCCGCCTCGGCCGTATTCTCCGGCTGGATCGTACGGCGCCGGCTCGATCGCATGGACCTGGTCGCGGTGCTGAAGACGCGGGAGTGAGCGGGAGGTGAGGCCTTCGCGACGGAACGCGATCCTGGCCGGGGCGGCGCTGGTGCTGCTGCTGGGCGCCTGGTGGATCTTCCGACCGGCACCCATCCCGGTGGACGTGGGCCGGGTAACCCGTGGCGCGCTGCGCGTCACGGTGGACGAGGAGGGCGAGACGCGCGTGCGCCAGCGCTACGTGGTGGCGGCACCCACCACCGGCCACCTGCTCCGCATCACGCTGGACGAGGGCGACGCGGTGGAGCGGGGGGCGGTGCTGGCGCGCATCGAGCCCGCACCGCTGGACCCGCGCGATCTGGCCAGCGCCGAGGCCCGCCTGGAGGCGGCCATGGCCAAGAAGCATGCTGCCGACGCCGACATGGAGCGCGCGCGCGCGGCCCTGGGCCAGGCGCGACGCGACCGGGGTCGGGCGGACCGGCTGCGCGAGGCCGGCACCCTCTCCCAGGAGGCGCACGAGGCGGCGCGCCTGGCCGAGACCAGCGCTGCCCGTGAGTACGAGGCCTCCCGCTTCGCGGCGGAGGCGGCCAACCACGAGGTCGAGGCGGCGCGGGCGACGCTGCTCGCCGCCCAGGCGCCCGCGCTCCAGGACGGCGGCCCGGACGACGTCTGCTCCCCCTGCGTGGAGGTGCGCGCGCCGGTCTCCGGGCAGGTGCTGCGTGTGCTCGAGGAGAGCGAGCGCATCGTGCCGGCCGGAACGGGGCTGCTCGAGCTGGGCGACTCCAGCTCCCTGGAGGTCGTCGCCGACGTGCTCTCCACCGACGCGGTGCGGATCCGCCCGGGCGCCCCCTTCCTGGTAGAGGACTGGGGCGGCCCGGGCGCGCTCGAGGCGCGCGTGCGGCGCGTGGAGCCCTCCGCCTTCACCAAGGTGTCCGCACTCGGCGTGGAGGAGCAGCGCGTGAACGTGATCGCCGACCTGGTCGAGCCCGAGCCGACGCTCGGCGACGGCTACCGGGTCGAGGCGCGCATCGTGGTGTGGGAGGGGGAGGCCGTGCTGCAGGTGCCCACGAGCGCACTGTTCCGGCGCGGCGGACAGTGGAACGTGTTCGTGGTGGAGGGCGGCGTGGCGCGGCGGCGCGAGGTCCGGGCGGGCCACCAGGGACGCTTCGAGACCGAGATCGTGGAGGGCCTCGCCGAGGGCGAGGCGGTGATCCTGCACCCGAGCGATCGCGTGGCCGACGGCGTCCGGGTGGAGGCGCTGTAGCTAGAGCCGATTCACGAAGAAGGTGCCGCCCTTCATCACCGCGGCCAGGTGCTTGCCCTGCCCGTCCAGGAGCGAGAGGTCCTCGAGCGGGTTGCCGTCCACCACCAGGAGATCCGCCAGGGCGCCCGGGGCCACCACGCCCAGCTCGCCACGACGGTTCAGGATCTCCGCGTTCACGAGCGTGGCGGAACGCAGGATCTCCGCGGGAGCGAGGACGCGCGCCCGCAGCGCGAACTCCCGGCTCTGCTGCTCGTGGGTCTCGCCCAGGAGATCGGTCCCGAAGCCCATGGCCACGCCCGCCTCGCGGGCGATCTCCAGGGAGGTGAGCCCCGCCTCCAGCACGTCGCGCACCTTGCGCTGGCTCGCCTCCGGGAAACCCAGCTGGCGGCCCAGCTCGTCGATGGCGAAGTAGGTGACGAGGGTCGGCACCAGGAAGGCGCCGCGCTCGGCCAGCAGCGCGGCGGTCTCCCGGTCGATCAAATTGCCGTGCTCGATGGTGCGCACCCCCGCCAGGGCGGCGCGTCGGATCGCCTCGGGCGTGTAGGCGTGCGCCAGGGCGTAGGTGCGCCAGCCCGCCGCCTCCTCCACCGCGGCGCGCATCTCCTCCGGCGAGTACTGCAGGTTCCAGATCGGATCGCTGGGCGACGCCACGCCGCCCGAGGCCATGATCTTGAGCTGGGTGGCACCGCGCCGCAGCTCCTCGCGCGCGGCCTTGCGCACCGCCGCCACGCCGTCGGCCACGTGCGAGAAGCCCGTGGTGTGGACGCGGCAGGCGCAAAGCTCCGACTCGGCACCCCGCGCGCGCAGGTCGCCGTGGCCACCGGTCTGGGAGAGCACGCGCCCGGAGAAGAAGAGCCGTGGACCCTGGATCAGGCCGCGCTCCACCGCCTCCGCCAGGCCCCAGTCGGCGCCGCCGGCGTCGCGCACCGTGGTGAAGCCGCGACGCAGCATCCCCTCCAGGATGCGCCCCGCCTCCTGCGCCACCAGCGTGACCGGGCGCGACTGCATCGCCGCCAGGTTCATGGTGGTGATGACGCAGTGTACGTGCGCGTCGATCAGGCCGGGCATGAGCGTGCGGCCACGCAGGTCCACGCGCTGCGCCCGCTCGGCCCGGATCGGACGCTCCTCCACCTCGACGATCCGCTCCCCCTCGACCCGCACCCAGCGGCCGGGATGCAGCTCGCCGCGCTCCACGTCCAGGAGCGAGGCGTTCTCGAACAGGATCGAGGCGGGGGCCGTCACGACCCGCCCAGGATGCCACAGCGGGCGCCCGGGCGGGTCGCGGCGTCAGGCGGAGCCGGCGCTGGCGGCCAGGGACTCGGCGCGCCCCTCGCTCTCGGCGTGCTCGCGCATGCGGCGCAGCGCCCGGGACACCAGCTGGCGTACGCGCTCGCGCGAGAGCCCGATGCGCCCGCCGATCTCCTCGAGGGTGCGGGCAGGCTGGTCCGAGAGGCCGAAGCGCCAGTCGACGATGCGGCGCTCGCGCGGCGGGAGCACGTGCAGCAGCCGCTCGAGCTCCGTGCGCAGCGTGCCGCGGTCCAGCGCCTCCACGGGATCCTCGACCGTCTCGTCTTCGAGCGAGTCCTCCAGGCGCAGATCCTCGGTGTCGCCCAGCGGCGCATGGATCGAGGTGATGGGCCGGGTGGTGGCCTGGAGACGATCGAAGTCCTCCGGGGCGAGCTTCAGCGCCGCCGCCAGCTCGAGCCGCTCCGGCTCGCGGCGCAGCCGGCCGCGCAGCTCCTCCTCCACCCGCTTCAGCTTGAGCTGCTGATCGTAGACGTGCGAAGGCACACGCACCGTGCGAGAGGTGTTCTGGATCGCACGGATCAGGGACTGGTGGATCCACCAGACCGCGTAGGTGGAGAACTTGAAGCCGCGCTCGCGATCGAACTTCTCCACGGCGCGGATCAGGCCGAGGTTCCCCTCCTGGATCAGGTCCGTGAAGGAGACACCCATGTTGCGGTAGCGCTTGGCGAGCGTCACCACGAGCTTCAGGTTGTGGCGCACGAAGCGCCGCTTGACCGCCTCGTAGCGCTGGAGGGCGTGCTCCGCCCGAGCCAGCGCGGACCGGACCGCAGCTCCGGTCAGCCCCAGCCGCCGACGCGCCTCCGCCACCGGACGCGTGCGCGGAGCCGCGAGCAGTCGCTGGAACTCGCGATGGATCTCGAGCAGCAGCGAGAGGTCGAGCTCGGCGCGCTCCAGGGCGCGCGTCAGCTTGCGCTGCGCCGCCTCCACGCCCGCAGGCGCCGCTCGCTCGCGCTCCTCGAGACGCCGCTCCACGGCCCGGAGCGCCGCGTCGATCGTCGCGCTCGACTCGCGCCCGAGCTCGGCCTGCCGCCCGGAGAGGACCCCGGTGGCGAGCCCCGCGTCCCGACGCTCGCGCCAGCGCTGGAGCACGACGCGGGCGGTGGCCGGAAGCGCGAGCAGCTCCTGGCGGAACTGCCGCTCCGCCTCCTCCCGCTCGCCCGCCAGCTCCCAGACCTCCTGGTGCGAGAGCACCGGGATGCGTCCGATGGAGCGCAGGTAGGCGACCAGGGAGTTGGCCGACGGCTCGCGCGCCGCGGTGTTGGGAAGATCCGGTTCCATACCCCTCTCGATGTCTCGAAGGCGCGGATCGTTTACGCCGCGCCCCACCCTGCTGCACGGTGATGCGCGCCCAGCTACGCCCCCGCGGGGTCTTCCGCGAGGCGAGAGCTGAGCGACCACGGGACCGGGCGGGCAGGAGATGATTGAGATTCTAAGCACGGGCTTCTCGTTACAAGGGCCCAGCCGAGAAAATCTTCCCCCTCGGGGAAGCGTGGCGGCCTCGCGCCCCTCGATCCGCTATTCCGAGGCGGCCCATGGGCGCTGCGCCGGTGATCCGCCAGGTCTGCTATGGCCTCGCCCACGTGCCGGACCTGGTGCGCTACGGCTCCAAGCCCAGCCGCGAGATCTGGCGCGATCCGGGGCTCGAGCCGCGCATCGCGGCCAGCCTGCGCGACTGGGAGAGCGCCCGGGGCTATCCGCCGAACCGGGTCTTCCTCGGCACGCTGACGCCGCAGGCGCTCGGCGCGATCCCGCGGCCCTGGTTCGAGACGCCGGCCGACGCGCCGGCGGACGAGGCGCCGGGCTTCGGCGAGATCGCCGACCAGGAGCTCTTCTACGCGCTCCTGCACCGGGCCGACGTGCTGGAGCCGCCGCTCCTCGAGCTCACCCCGGGCGGTGCCGCGCGCCTGCACGCCCGCTGGCGGGAGCATCGGTTGTTCGGGGCGCGACCGCTCCCGCCGGTGGAGGCCGGGGCGGGCTGGCGCGCTGGTGAGGAGGCGCTCCCGATCCTCTCGAAGGGCGCGCTGCTCGGGCGCTTCCATCGTGACGAGCGCGCCGAGGGGCGCGACGACGAGAACCTCGCCGCACGCCCACTCCTGGAGAGCCTGTGCGCCAAGGCGTCCGGAGCGCTGGCCCTCGCCGGGCTGCTGGATCGCGAGGGCCTCGACCCCGCGGAGATCGACTTCGTGATCAGCTGCGGCGAGGAGGCCTGCGGCGATCGCTACCAGCGTGGCGGCGGCGGCATGGCCAAGGCCATCGGAGAGCTGTGCGGCTGCGCGCGTGCCTCCGGCATGGACGTGAAGAACTTCTGCGCCGCCCCGGCCAACGCCCTCGTCGTGGCGGGGGCGCTGGTGCAGGCAGGCCTCTACCGGCACGTGGCGGTGGTGGGCGGAGGCTCGCTGGCCAAGCTCGGCATGAAGGTGCTGGCCTTCCTGGAGCACGGTCTGCCCATCCTCGAGGACTGCCTGGCCTCGATGGCGGTGCTGGTCACGCCGGACGACGGGGAGAGCCCGGTGCTGCGTCTCGAGCCCGGGGCCGTCGGGATGGCCCCGATCGGCGCCAGCACGTCGGACGAGGCGGTGTACCGCAGCCTGCTGCTCGAGCCGCT